>JACPQW010000026.1 GCA_016190285.1 Candidatus Methylomirabilis oxygeniifera | reverse complement strand
GGTTCGTGGTGTGGCTGGTGGTGTGCTCCGCCTTTGCCCCTCACCCTATACCATGTTTTTAGAGTTGGGAGGATAACAGCATGAAACCCTTCAATCGACTGACAGCGATCCTTGCGCTGTGCCTCTTGGTGCAGATCGTAGCAGTGTCATGGGCAAGGGCCGAGGAGACAACCATCGGGGCGGACCTGTCCGCCGGCGCCATCAGCGTGATTGCTACAGTCATTACGCTTCCACTGAAGCTTGTCACGTGCGCTGCGACGGTGGTGCTTGGCGGGACGGCCTACGGACTTACTATGGGGACCAGCGAGATCATTCGGGAGGAGTTGGTGGCCGGGACCAACTATACCTGCGGTGGGCGATTCTATGTGTCGCCCCAGCAGGTCAAGCAGCTTGTGAGAGAATCAGAGCTGAGAAGGTAGTCGTCATCAATTGATAGGGTGCCGTGCCGTACGCTTTGGAGGCGACAGGACGGCTCCCAAAACCTGTTGGAGGCGCTCATGAAAAGGACCTTGCGGGTTGGTGTGCTTGCGCTTGTACTCTCGACGGCTCTCACCGCTCACGCTGTTGCCGGAGAACTGGCCGCCTCTACGCCTGGCCAGAAGGCTCTGAGAGGTGTTACGAACCTGACCCTTGGGCTCTTCATTGAATGGCCGAAGACGATCTGCTATGAGGCGCGAGAGCAGGGTCCGCTCCTTGGGATCCCAGCCGGCTTCCTTGCGGGTTTTGGTCTTGGGTTGATGCGGGTCGGTGCCGGAGTGTACGAATTGGCCACCTTCCCGATTGCGTTCCCGGCCGACTATAAGCCGCTCTTGAGCCCACGCTATCCTTTCGAACCAGGGCGGACGATGGTGTCGCCTGCGCTCATCGTGCGCCCACAACAGTAGGGGCGACGCATGCGTCGCCCCTACCTCTTGACCAGTCTCAACGCGACAGAATTGATACAGTAACGCAAGCGTGTCGGCGGTGGGCCATCGGGGAAAACATGGCCCAGGTTCGCGTCGCACCGGCTGCCGCGCATCTCAGTGCGTCGTATCAACAGTGCGGTATCCTCAGCGGTTTTGATCTGCTCCGGCGTCAGTTGCGCCTTCCATTCCGCATCAGTCTTGGATAGCTTGTCCCGCATGTTCAGCTTTCCTCGTCAGGTTCTGAGCGAGCTCGATCAGGTGCCCATCCGCGTCTGTACCGATCGTTCTAAGTGTACAATCTACGCGGCAGGGCGGAAGCCTGAAAAATGTCTTGCGGAAAGCCGTATAGGGAAGCTACGGTAGGGAAGACTTCGCTAGTGTCCGGAATCGGAAATAGCTTGTCTTGTTCCGTTCACCCTGAGCGTGTCGAAGGGTGAACCATATCGAAGGGTTTCTGTTCATGTTCGACAGGCTCACCACGAACGGAAAGGAAAGGAATTTCTGACTCAGGACACTAGTGACTAGTCACTGGTCACTAGTGAGTGGTGCCGAAGCGGGGACTCGAACCCCGATGAGCGTACGCCCACTGCGCCCTGAACGCAGCGCGTCTACCAATTCCGCCACTTCGGCATAGCTTATATGTAAGCCTACGGTCATTATTTGTAAAGGGTCAACCCGGAAAAGTCAACGGAAAAAGCATGGGATGGGCTTCGTGAACTACGAAGACGATCAGATGTGCTTTGTCTGCGGCAAGCAGAACGTAGACGGCCTGCACCTCGACTTCGAACTGATCGGCGCTGATCGGATCCGGACCGAGTTTATCCCGCCAAAGCGGTTTCAGGGCTGGAAAGATATCCTGCATGGGGGGATTATCGCGACCATTCTTGATGAAGTGATGGTCAACGGCGCCTATTTACGGCACATCAACGCTGTGACCACCAAACTTGAGATGAGACTCAGGCGCCCAGCCGCTATCGGAAAGCCGTTGATCTTTTACAGTCAGATTCTGAAGGAGGATACGAGGACGGTCAGTGTAAAGGCGTGGGCGGAGCAGGAGGACGGGACAATCGTTGCCGAGGCCACCGGCCTCTTGATGAAAATCTGAGGGGAGCATGGGAGGGACGACACGCCGGATTATCACGTTGCTGACCGATTTCGGGTTGAGCGACCCGTTCGTCGGCATCATGAAAGGGGTGATCCTCGGGATTAATCCCCATGTGGCGCTTGTCGATCTGTGCCATAGCGGCAAAGCGTATGACCCTGCCGAGGCGGCATGGCTGCTTATCACCTCGTACCGCTATTTCCCCGACGGCACGATCCATATCGCAGTGGTTGATCCAGGGGTCGGCGGGCCTCGCCGGCCGATCCTGGTCACGCGTGACGACCATCTGTTCATCGGCCCGGACAACGGACTGCTGGCTCCGCTGGCAGCGAAGGCCGGGTCGACGGTCAGGACCATTACTGCGACAAGATATTTTCTTCAGCCGGTCAGCGCCACCTTTCACGGACGCGACATTTTTGCCCCCGTAGCGGGCCATCTGTCGCTCGGGGCTGAGCCCGACGAGTATGGAGAACCTATTGATGACTACGTCCGCCTGGCGCTCCCGCGCCCGACGCAGTCCGGGATCTCATCGATCAGGGGGGAAATCCTCCATATCGATCGGTTCGGCAACCTGGTGACGAACATTGCCCGAGTTGACCTGGAATGCCTGACGACCGAGGGTTCCCCCGCAGCATATGTGGTATCTGCTGCCGGCCTGGAGATCCCGGTCGTGGCCTACTACGGCCAGGTTGCTCCCGCTGCACTCGGCGCGGTCATTGGAAGCGCAGGGTATCTGGAAATCTTCGTAAATCAGGGGGATGCGTCCCGACTCCTCGGCATAGGACGCGGATCAGAGGTCGTGGCCGGTAGGAAGGACGCCGAAACGGCACGTCTTTGACAACGCGCAAAACACTGTGTTAGTCTGTAGTGTCACCGCGTGGTGTATTCGTACTACACTGGCTACTCTTCACATACGAGTAAAATAGAGTGTCGAAAGGGTCATCCGCAGATTTTTATAACCGGGTCTCCGACGACGCGCTTGGCGCGTATCTGAAGCGGATTGCTCAGGTTCCCCTTCTGAAGAAGGAGGAGGAACTGAGACTGGGAAAGGCGACTCAACGGGGGGATGAGAAGGCCTTGAAGCAACTGGTAGAGGCCAACCTTCGTTTCGTGGTCAAGGTGGCCCTCCGCTATCGGGGGTGCGGTCTGTCGCTGCCGGACCTGATCAATGAAGGCAACATCGGCCTGCTCGAAGCCGCGCGCCGCTATTCTCCGGACTATAATGTCAAGTTTATCACCTATGCCGTCTGGTGGATCCGACAAGCGATCATGCAGGCCTTGGCCGTCAGCGGAGGGGCGGTAAGGCTGCCGCTCCGAAAGGCTCGCCTCGCCTCGCAACTTGACGACATTCGCGCCGACCTCTCCCAGCAGTTGCAGGCCGCGCCGACCGATTCGGAGGTGACGGAGGAACTGGATTTGAGCGCGAGCGATCTGGAAGGGGCGTTGCACCGGGCAGGTCAGTTGGCCTTTCTCAGCGATGAAATCGGTCTTGAACAACGAATCGGGATGGAGTTATACGAATCGAAGCAACTCCCTCCTGCCGACTACGAACTGATCCGGAGGTCGCTTCGTGAAGAGGTGGAGCGGATGCTTCGCGGCCTCAACGCCAGAGAGCGGCTCATTGTAGAACTGCGCTTCGGATTAGGGAAGGAAGAAGCGATGACCCTGAAAGAGGTCGGCAAGCGACTCAAGCTCTCTCGGGAACGGGTCCGACAGATTGAGGAGCGCGCCAAGCAGAAATTGTGCGCGTGGGCCAAATCCAGGCATCTGAAAGATTACCTGAATTAACTCCGTCGTGATCGCCTGCGCCGTTCGGTATCGTGAAGGGGGCGGAACCGCCCGGTTGAAATGGATGATCATCGAATCGATAGGCCCTGATCTTTCCCGGGAGATCGGGGCTGTTATTTTTTGTCCGGCAGGGCGTATGCCTCGTGACGCAGCAGTCGCATCGTGAGAAGCCGTGAAATGTTCCACACTCGCCTCGCTCTTGCGCCGCTGTGCCCTCGCGTGGCCCTTCAGTCTGATCGTTTCTGGAGGAAGCGTGGTCGACCAATATGAAGCGGGCGCGGAAGCGGCGCGATGGCGGATGGTGGAGCAGCAGCTCAGGGCCCGAGACATCGTCGATGAGCGGGTCCTTGCGGCGATGGGGAAGGTCGCCCGCCACCTGTTCGTAGAGCCGGCATTGGAACAGTTTGCCTACGAAGACCGCCCTCTGTCTATCGGGGCGGGACAGACCATTTCGCAGCCGTACATTGTTGCGCTCATGGTCCAGCTTCTCCGAGTGCAACCGTGGCATCTGGTTCTTGAGGTTGGGACCGGTTCAGGCTATCAAGCTGCGATCCTGGCCGAGTTGGCGGCCGAGGTCTATACCGTCGAAATCATCCCATCGCTTGCAGAGAGTGCCGGCGCACGTCTGGAGGCTCTCGGATACCGGAATGTGTATGCCCGACAGGGAGATGGATACGAGGGATGGCCGGAGGTCGCCCCCTTTGACGGGATCGTGGTCGCTGCCGGCGCTCCGGAGATTCCCCTTCCGTTGATCGAGCAGCTACGCGAGGGAGGGCGAATAGCGATTCCGGTAGGGATGACAAGGGGAACACAGGACCTGATCCTCGGGGAGAAGCGCGGCGGGAAATTGCAGGTTCGCGTGATTGCGCCTGTGCTGTTTGTGCCGTTGACGGGAAAGGGAGGCGCTGAGCAATAGCTGAAAGCTGATTGCTGAGGGCTGATTGCTTGTGTGAGCATGTATGATCCCACTCAGGGATAACATCCCCTCCTTTCGTACCCCTGTCGTGACGGTCGCGCTTATCGCCGTCAATATCCTTGTCTACCTGAACCAGATGATGTTGCCGCCACGGGCGGCGGTGCGGTTTGTCTATCTGTATGGTCTCGTCCCATTGGAGATCAGCAGTGGTCATCCGTTGATTCCGCATCCTGTCCCCGTCTATGCCACCCTCTTGACCTCGATGTTCGTGCATGGCGGCCTGTTCCATCTGGGCGGCAACATGCTCTATCTCTGGATCTTCGGCGATAACGTGGAAGACAGGATGGGACGGCTCAAATTTCTGGTCTTTTATCTGCTCTCCGGGCTGGGGGCTGCCGCTGCCCAAATCTGGGCTGATCCCGTTTCAAAGATCCCGATGGTGGGGGCCAGTGGGGCGATCTCCGGCGTCCTGGGCGCCTATCTCTTACTCTTTCCCAATGCCCGAGTCCTGACCCTTATTCCGCTCGGCTTTTTCTATCGGGTGTTGGAGATCCCGGCGTTGGTCGTCCTGGGGTTCTGGATCATCGTCCAGATTCTGAACGGGGTCATGACGCTGGGCGTACAGGTAGGGGGCGTCGCCTGGCTTGCTCATGTCGGAGGGTTCGTAGC
>JACPQW010000024.1 GCA_016190285.1 Candidatus Methylomirabilis oxygeniifera | reverse complement strand
GGGGTGGGATGGGCGGGATCACTGAGAACGATCTCTGCTCGAGGGAGAGGGGACAGTATCTCATTCACTTCAGCGCATATCAGCATGGGACGGCGGAACGGGCCTCACAGCTTGCTCAGCTCAAAGAGCTTAAGGATGCGGACCTGAGGCGGTACGTCGATGCGATGAAAGAAGAGTTTCAATCCTACTGCCGGGATATTCCGAGAACCGGAAAGGCGACGCTGACGTTTGATCTTATCAGCGATGCCCTTCGAAGGATCCCTGTGGCGGTCCGCGTCGTCGAGGCCTCTGAGCGTGAAGGGGCCGAAACGGTCCTGTATATCCCTCAACAGGTCTATCCTTCAGGTGTCGTGAAGGCTGAGACGGATTTCGGAAAAGCCGGGAAGTATAAGGCGGTTCTGGAGGTAGAGGAGCAGGCGGGGAGATCACGTGCTGGAGGCGCCGCACCGGAGCCGGTCAGCCATAGCCACGATGGCACGGTGAGCGAGCGCCATACCAGTACAGCGGAAGAGGAGACGTATCATGCACACGATTCGAGCTTTAGCTTCCCCTTTACCGTTGGATTGAAGACACCTAGAAGAGCCGGACGCAGTTCGTCTATGATGAGCAATCCGGCAATCTTAGTGACGGCAGTTGCCGGCGTGGGAATCGGCGCTGTGCTGTATGTGAGACGCAAGAAGAAAGCGGCTTAATCTATCTAATCATACGAATATCATAAAAAACTAACCCTCTCACGGGTGATAGGAATTCCGTGAGAGGGTTTTTATTTGGGTTCTTCCGGTGTTCCGTTCGCCCTGAGCCTGTCGAAGGGTGAAGTATTTCAATGAGTTCCGTTCATAGGTTCGACAAGCTCACCACGAACGGATACAGCAGTTTACGCCGGTGGCGGTACAGGCGACGACGGCGCGCTCGGCGATGCGTGCTCAGCGCCGGCGTCGACGGCGGCCGCTACTTCACCGCTGGCCGCCCGCGATGGTTCAAGCGCTACGACCTTTCCCGCCATCACGTCGTCCAACTCCTCCGCAAATAGAGTTTCGCGCTCGATCAGGGCTTTCGCCACACGGTTCAGCTTCTCACGGTTTGCCTCGATCGTCTGGCGGGCCACCTGGTAGCACTCGTCGATGATGCGGCGGACCTCCTGGTCGATTTGGTAGGCGATCTCCTCACTGTAGTTACGACTGTCGATCATATCGCGACCGAGAAAGACCGGCCCGCCCTGTCTACCCAGGGTCACCGGACCAAGTTTATCCGACATGCCGAAATTGGTCACCATTCGGCGAACCATGTTGGTTGCCTGTTCAAAGTCATTCGAGGCACCGGTGGTGATCTCGCCGAAGACCAGATCCTCTGCGACCCTCCCACCCATGCCGACACTGACTTCCGAGAGTAGTTCGGACCGTGTACGCGTGTAGCGGTCCTCCGGTGGGGCTCCCATCACGTAACCGAGCGCCATCCCGCGCGAGACAATCGTCACCTTATGGGGCGGATCGGCCTTAGGCAGGAGCTTCCGCAGAATGGCATGGCCGGCTTCATGGTAGGCCACCATCTCGCGCTCCTTTGGAGTCAACGCGCGGCTGCGGCGCAACGGCCCTGCAATGACCCGCTCGACCGCCTCGTCAAAGTCGACCATACTGACGCGGTCTTTGTCGCGCCGCGCGGCCAGGAGCGCCCCTTCATTCACCACGCTGGCAAGATCCGCGCCTGAAAATCCAGGCGTCTGCTTAGCGAGTACGTCAACGTTGACGTCCGGCCCCAGCGGTATCTCGCGCAGGTGTACTTGCAAGATCGCCTTACGGCCCTTGCTATCCGGGTTATCCACGATGATGCGTCTGTCAAATCGCCCTGGGCGCAGCAGCGCGGGATCCAGGATGTCCGGTCGGTTGGTGGCGGCGATCACAATGATCCCGATATTGGCTTCAAAGCCGTCCATGGCCACCAGCAGTTGGTTTAATGTCTGCTCGCGCTCATCATTGCCGCCGCCGAGGCCGGCCCCGCGGTGGCGGCCCACCGCATCGATCTCGTCGATGAAGACCAGGCAGGGGGCGTTCTTCTTGGCCTGCTCAAACAGGTCGCGGACGCGGCTGGCGCCGACTCCCACGAAGACCTCCACGAACTCAGAGCCGGAAAGCGAGAAGAAGGGAACCCCGGCCTCTCCGGCAACGGCCTTGGCCAGGAGCGTCTTTCCGCAGCCTGGGGGACCTACCAGCAGCAATCCTCTTGGGATCTTGGCGTGTAGCGCCTGATACTTTTGCGGATGTTTCAAAAACTCAATAACCTCCAGCAGCTCTTCCTTCGGCTCTTCCTCGCCGGCGACGTCCGCGAACGTCACCTTGGGCTTGGATGCGTCGTGGAGTTTGGCCTTTGATTTTCCGAACGCCATCGGACCACCGCCGCCACCCCCCATCTGGGACCGTCGGCTCATCAGCACAAACAGCCCGATAATCACGATGAACGGTAAGAAGTTAAACAGCAGGCCGAGCCAGATTGAACCTCCGCTTTGTGGCTCAACAGCAAAGTGGACGCTTTTCTTCTTCAGCAGCTCTTGTAGAGATGCGGTGGCCTCTTTGCTGTACACAGTCCGAAGGTGCTGTCCTGAAGCGATATGGAAGTAAATGGTGTGGCTGTTTTCGTTGAAGATCACTGTTCCGGCAAGCTGCCCATTTTCCACTAAGTCCATAAAGTCGCTGAAAATCACCTGGCTAGAGGCTTTCTTGGGATTCCAGTAGAACGGGAGAAAGGCTACGGCCGTGACCACGAGGATCAGGGCGACCACACCCGCAACCTTTAGGTAACGCTTATTCACGGCAATAACCTCCTTTGTGTTATCCGGACGTACTGAAATCGCGCATCACACATCGGGGACGTGATACACGAGGGATAACACCTTTTTAACTGAAAGTCTCTCATGCTAATCCCAGCACACTGACCAGCCCACCGTTTCTTTCTCATCACTATGTCCACGTTCAGATTGGGAAGCTGACAAGAGGGGCACACTCTGCGACCTCTCTGGTTTACTCCCGGTGATTGCCTATAGGAACGACGCTACACGTAGCCAGGATAAAGCGCTCCCACAAGTTTGTCAAGCCTAACTTCTGCAGTGTTAGGCCAGTCCAACGCTCTGGGAGCTTACAGGAAGGCGTACGAGACCGGTTGATACGTTCGGTATCGAGAAGCAGGGGATACAGCGCGGTGCAGGCGATCAAAATCTTGAGGCGACGATTGCGTCTATCGCGTGGATTGCGTTTATGGCGTGGATCAGATCAAAGTTCGGGAGATAGTGGCTCGGTGGCTAGATCTGGCCGAATTCCTTCAGAGTCGAAGCGACGACTAAGGTCTCAGATGCCAGAAGGTCGGATCCCGCCATATGCTTCATCACCTGATTTGCCGTATCCATATCCTTGGCCTCCCACTCGAAGACAACATCATATTGGCCATAGGTGACATATGCCGACTTCATCCCCTCGTAACAGGCGGCAGGCAGATCGTGTGCCAGTCTGGACCATGCCCCTGGCCTTACCTTGGCTAACGTAATGAACTTCATGATGAGATCTCCTTAATTCAACTCAAGACTGTTACGTTAGCAGGTTGCCGAAGCTCACCAGATGCTGTTCCCGTACGAACTATGCGCCCGGTGAGCTTCGGGAGAACCTGCCATCCATCAATTCCTGGATTAGATCCTAGATTAGAACTTGAATATCGCCTCGGCGATTCCCTGATGGGTCAGCTCGCCCTGCGTGTTGTTGCTCACCCCGAAGAAGTTTTTCCCCGGCGTGACGTCGGTCAGAACGTAGTTCGCGCGCACGAAGATGTTGGGGTTGATGTACCAGGTTGCGCCCATGGTGCCGACACGCACCCTCAACGTGTCCTCGTTCGTGCCGGCAGCCGGGGTGAAATTGCCTTTGGTATCCTCGACCCGCAGGTGCTCGTAGCGGCCGTTGACCAGCAGGCCCTTCAGCTTATTGCCGAAGACCCAGTAGCCGATCGTCCCATAGCCACCCATCATGCGGAGGTCCTCGAGGTTCGAGCCGCCGGCACCCAATCCGTCGCGCTCCTGGGAGGCATAGTGGAACTCACCCGTGAAGAGCAGGGGGTAGAGGTCCCACACAACATCGCCGCCGGCGGTGACGCGGTCGCCGTTGATCCGGAAGCCATTCGTGCTCGTGCCGGCGCCGTTACCCCCAAAGAGGTCCCCCAACACGCTGGTCGGGTTGAAGCGGTGGAAGTTGGTGCCGGCGACGGGCGTCGTCGCAAGGTCGAACGCGCCGCCCCGATTATTAGTAAAGGTGCGAAAATCGGCATTCGCACCGATGGTGAGATTCCCGACCGGGATGGGAGGCGCAAAGGTCAACCGGCCGGTGTACTCCTTGTTGCCGTCGTTGTCGACGGTGCATTGATCGACCCGGCCGCAGCCGTTATAGATACCCACGCTGTAGGCGATGGGCAGCGCCTCGACAAGCTTCGTACCGCCGAAGACCATGAGGCCCATCTGGAGGTCCGGGGACAGCGCCCTGGTGACAAACGACCGCTGCGCGGCGAAGTACAGGTCTTGGGGGACCGAGATATTCTCTAGGGCGTACTGGTCCCTGAACTGCCCCACCTTCACCTTCAACCAGGGGGCGTAGGTGTAGTGACCAAAGGCCGCTTCGATCCGAGCGGTGCTGGAGGGGCCGCTGCCCTTGGTGTCGGTGGGGCCAACGAACTCCGGCTGGATGAAGAGGCCAAAGTCCTTGAAGAGTTGGACGTCAAAGGTGAGCCGGACGCGGTGCAGCTTCAACGTGCTGGGCCTGTGCCGACCGATCGCTGCTGCCTTGTCTGATGCGCCCTCGACATCCTCTTCATTTCGCGATGCCTCGACTTGCGCCAAGGTCTGCACGTACCCGCCGATGCTCAGTCGGTGCTGGCCATCGGCCGACTTCAAGTAGAACCCCTTCCCTGGCCAAGGGTCAAACCCGACTTGCCAGTTTGATGTTGCGGCTTCAGCAGCCTTCTGCTCTACCTCCATCACGCGCCGGGTCACCTCTTGCTGTTCCGCGGTCCGCTCTTGCCGCAGCCGTTGCATCTCCTGCTGCAACTGCTGCAGTGACTTCTGCTGCGTTTCAAAGGCCTGCTCGAGATCCGTGAGCTTGTCGGCCCACGCTCCAACCGGCGCGAGCAGTAAGGCACTGCCCACAACGACGCCACGAACCCACCACCCTCTTTGAGCCATGATCCCCTCCCTCTGCTCTGTAGGTTAACCACGGCGCTCCAGAATTCAGAGCGCTTTGCTGATGCGGGGCCCTGAAGTAACCCCGCCCCGATGAGACCATCTCTGCTTGGTGTACGCGGGCTTCCTAACCTCCGTGCGGACTTGCAGTGGGGCCTTAGACCTTAGGATGGGCGTGACTATCGCACAGCCCACATCCCCTGTCAAGCGTTTTCTTCAGCCTGCTAGGGCTCGCGGCCGCGCCTCTGGCAAGCTATTGAGCCTTGCGTAAGTAATGGGGACTGCGGATGTCTTCGTTCCGTTCATGGTGAGCCTGTCGAACCATGGGCGGATCAGCCTTCGACAAGCTTAGGCCGAACGGATAGGTATGTAGTTCGCGTTCCATTGGTTACGCAAGGCTCAATAGATGGAATACGCCTTGGCAGAAGTGACGGTCGGGTGGAGCGGCGACACCGTACCTGTCAGAAGCCCGACCGCCTTACCCGTGCTGATCGGGTCGAGTGTGCCAGGCATCGGGTCAGCCTTGCAGATGCGTGCAGATATGTGTCCCCGTTTTTCGGCTTGACAGGTCGCGATGAGGACTTTATATTAAATTTATGGTGCATTCAGGCAACGGACCGAAACGTTCGGTGCGAATCCCCAGGGTAGGCCTGCGGCGTGATGGCGGTGTCCGTACAGGCGAAGTAGTCGACTACCGTATTGACGACGAGGAATACGAGCATCGGCTTGCACCTGCAGTTGATGAAAAGGATTCGCGAAACAAGCCGGAAAGCGTACAGCCGACGGAACCACGCGAAGCCGCCTTCAAGCTTTTTGCGGAGACGGCCGATGGCGTGTTCGTCAGCGCGCCGACCGGAGAGATTCTGTTTTGCAACCGGGCCGCTGAAGCTATTCTGGAAGCTTCCGCGCAACAAGTTGTCGGACAGCAATGCCGTGAGTTTTTCAACGGCCGTGATAGTAATGGGAATCAGCTCTGCCAGTGGCCTTGCCCACTGAAGATGACGTTGAGCCGTGGAGATCTGATTCAGCATTTCGAGATGGCTACTCGGACGAGGACGGGTAAACCGCTGTGGATTGACGTGAGCTGTGTTGCTCTTCCCTGTGATGATAACCAACCCCCGACAGTTGTTCATCTCTTTCGTGATGTCACTGCAGCGCACCAGCTTGAGGTGCTCGTTCGCCAACAACTGGCTCAGACTCAACTTACAGCGAGCGACAAGACCGTATCTCCTGTCGGTGACTTAACTCGGCGGGAGCTGCAGGTTGTTACCCTGATGCGGACCGGCGCAACGACGGCGGCTATCGCGGAGCAGCTTTTCATCAGTAAAACTACAGTGAGAAACCATATCCAGAACATCTTCAGTAAGCTCAAGGTCCACTCGCGACTGGAGGCCGTCGCCTACGTGAACGAGATTGCACGGCGGGAGCCTGCGGATCGCACGGAGCCAGGACAGGCGCCAGGGGCGGCGAAGGAGCCCCACAGGGCTGCGTGATGGGCGCGGACGAAACGATTCAGTCGGATATGTATAGTAAGGATCGGTTCTTCTGTGAATCATAATGCTGTTCTGGAGAACGTAGTTTTGGTTAGCGCCATGCCATGGCCCGACCGCCAGATCGTTGGATTACCGCGTGACCGAGTAAACCCTGTTTTATATGTTTTGTCCTCTCGAGTCCCTTGAACCTGCCTGAAACCTCAGCGAGTGATGTATATGCATTACCATATTGAGTCAATCGCAGGATTTACGAGTCTCACAGAGGATAGTAAATAGTATAGTACATATGCATCTCGGATTGATTCAATCGCAGGATTTACAAAGCCTACAGGGGATCGCAATATTGGCGCAGAGGAGGCGTTCCCCATGGACCGTATGATGAGAATCGATAAGCAGTGTAGCGGGTCACCGCCTGTTCCAACAGGCGGTTGTCGTCTAACCCGCGCTCTGCGCACTGTTCGCGAAGCGCGTGCGCCCCCGGTGGATGGGATCATCCCAACTCAAGACGGCACGGTAATAACAATGCAAGGTGGTCACCTCAGTTGAGGTCGAGCCACGGGAGGTAACAATGAGTCCGAATCCCAGTGGAACTACAGCAAAGGGCAAGAACGAAAGGACATTTGCACAAGTACTACTCATCAAGAAGTATTGGTGGCTTCATGCTTTGATCGTCACTTCAATCAGCGTTATCGGATTGATTGCCCTTGGCGTCTGGACCTATGCGGGCGCTCCCCCTCTGGTTAATTTCGTAAGCAAAACCGGGGAGACCGTTATTCCTGAGTGGTCCATGAATCGTGGAAAGCAGGTGTTTCATCTGAAGGGTCTGATGCTGTACGGATCCTTCTGGGGTGACGGCGCAGAGCGCGGACCGGATTTCACCGCGGAAGCCCTGCACCGAACCTTCGTCTCCATGGGCAAGTACTATGAGCTGCAGATTGAGAAAGAGCAGGGCCGCCCCGCAACCCAGGACGAGAAGGACGGGATCGCGGGAAAGGTCAAGCGAGAGATCCATCAGAACGGTTATGACGCAGCGGCTGGCGTCATTCGCCTGAACGACGCCCAGATCTTTGCGTATAATGAATTGGTCCAGCATTACACCAAGATGTTCACCGATCCTACTTATGAAGAGGCGTTCCAGAAGGGTCGGATCAAGAGCTATATCACGAACCCTGAAGACATGAAGGCGCTGGCAGGCTACTTCTTCTGGGGCGGCTGGGTAGCCGGCGCGAATCGACCGGGTGAGATCTACAGCTACACCCACAACTGGCCGTACGATCCTGATGCCGGCAACCTCCCGACGTACGCGACGTACATCTGGAGCTTCCTCTCGATTCTCGTCCTGTTTGCGGGCACCATGCTGGTCCTGTACGTGTACGGCGAAATGAAGTCCCTGCCCGGCGAGCCGTTCAACGGCCGCGATTGGTCGCTCACCACGGTCGACCTTGAAAACAAGGGCGACGCCTATGTCCGACCGACTCAGCGCGCGACCTATAAGTTCTTTGCGTTCGCTGTGATCCTGTTCCTGGTTCAGGTGTTGGCCGGTATCCTGGGCGCCGAGGATTTCGTCGGTGGTGGACCTGGTGAAACGATCTTGGGCGCGTTCGGACTCGTCATCCCCTTTAGCGTCGTCCGAAGCTATCATGCTATCGTCCAGATCTACTGGTTCTTCATGGCTTGGGTCGGCTACACCCTCTTTTTCCTGCCCCGCATTTCAAAGGTACCCAGCGGGCAGCGGTTCCTGATCAACCTGCTCTTTGCACTGTGTGTTCTCGTCGGCGCCGGCGCGCTGTTCGGGATTTATGCCGGTCACACCGGTATGCTGTCCGACGAGATGTCCTACTGGTTCGGCAGCCAGGGCTGGGAGTTCCTGGAGCTGGGCCGATTCTGGCATATCCTGATGCTGTCCTCGTTCTGTCTGTGGGTCTACATCATCTTCCGCGCCGTCAAGCCGTGGATCACGAGCCAGAACCTCTGGTCCGTGCCGGCCTGGCTGTTCTACGGCAGCGG
>JACPQW010000022.1 GCA_016190285.1 Candidatus Methylomirabilis oxygeniifera | reverse complement strand
GCGCACTACGATAACGTACGTACGATATTTATTGACGATCGTACGGTACCGGATGTATGCTTATGAAGATTACTACCGAGGGACCCAACTCCGCAGGAGGGCATATGGCCACCCAGAAACGTCTCACCGCTTCAAAACTGAGAGAAAACGTGTACCGGATTCTCGACCAGGTGCTCGATACGGGAACCCCGGTCGAGATCGAACGGCGAGGCAAACAGCTCCGAATCGTTCCCGCCGATGGCGCCGTTAGCCGGATGCCGGGCCGACTGGCGCAACTGAAGGCCCGGCGATACCTCCGATGCGACCCGGAGGTCCTCGTACACATCGACTGGTCCCGCGAGTGGCGACCGTAATTTACCTTGACACGCACGTCGCTGCGTGGTGAGTGCGGTGTTAATGCACGTTCACGGTGTAGATCTCGAATGCACCGCCGGAGGCGGTTTCAGGGTTCGCCGAACGATGATCCGAGAAGAAGGGCCAGACCGCTGTGCTGAACGGGGCGGACGACGAGTAATCGCCGGGCCCGTTTAGGTTACCATCAAAGTTCGAGGATGCCGAAGTTTGGCGGACGTTCGCCGACCACGTCGCCCCGTTGTTAATGCTCTGCGTGGCATACACGTGCGCATAACAGTTATTTGAGTCGTCACGCTCTGAGCACGCGTTTTAGGAACTGGCCGGTGTACGAGGTCTGATGCTCAGCCACCTCCTCTGGCCGTCCGGCTACGACGACCCGCCCTCCATCATCCCCACCCTCTGGGCCCAGGTCGATGATCCAGTCGGCTGTCTTGATCACCTCCAGGTTGTGCTCGATCACCAGGACGGTATTGCCGACATCGGTCAGGCGGTGCAGCACCTCCAGGAGCTGGCTGATATCATGGAAGTGCAGCCCGGTGGTCGGCTCATCCAGGATATACAGGGTCTGGCCGGTCCCCCGTTTGCTCAGTTCCCGCGACAGCTTAACTCGCTGCGCCTCGCCGCCAGAGAGCGTCGTGGCCGACTGGCCCAGTTTGATATAGCCCAGACCCACGTCGAAGAGCGTCTGGAGTTTCTCCTTAATCTTGGGAACAGGCTGGAAGAAGGCCAGCGCTTCTTCCACGGTCATGCCTAATACATCGGCGATACTCTTGCCCTTATAGATAATCTCCAGCGTCTCCCGGTTGTATCGGGCCCCCTTGCAGACCTCACAGGTGACGTGGACGTCAGGGAGGAAGTGCATCTCGATCTGGATCAGTCCGTCACCCTGACAGGCCTCACATCGACCGCCCTTGACATTGAAACTGAAGCGGCCGAGCTTATAGCCTCGGATGCGCGATTCCGGAACCAGCGCGTACAACTCCCTGATGAAACCAAAAACTCCTGTATAGGTGGCCGGGTTGCTGCGTGGGGTGCGGCCGATGGGCGACTGATCGATGTCGATCACCTTATCGATATGCTCGGCGCCGAGGATCTTGTCATGCTCACCCGGTCGCTCCCGGGAGCCGTAGAGTTGGCGATCGAGCGCCCGCCGCAGGATCTCGTTCACCAAAGTGCTCTTCCCGGAACCGGACACGCCGGTCACGCAGGTCAATACGCCCAGAGGGATTTCTACCTCGATATTCTTGAGGTTATGTTCTCGCGCCCCGACGATGGTGAGAATAAGACCGTTCCCTCGCCGTCGAAGGGCAGGAACAGGAATCGTCAGGCGTCCAGACAGGTACTGGCCCGTCAGCGAACTCTTATGTCTGATGATGTCACGGGGGCTGCCGTACGCGACGACTCGCCCACCAGAAACCCCTGCCCCCGGACCCAGGTCGATGACGTAGTCGGCATCGCGAATCGTCTCTTCGTCGTGCTCCACGACCAGGACCGTGTTCCCAAGATCGCGTAGCCGTTTCAGGGTATCCAGCAGGCGGACATTATCCCGTTGATGCAGGCCGATACTCGGCTCGTCCAGGATATACAGGACACCGACCAGCGAGCTGCCGATTTGTGTCGCCAGACGGATCCGCTGCGCTTCTCCGCCGGCCAGGGTGGCCGCGGTCCGGTCCAGGGTCAGGTAGTCGAGGCCGACATTCACAAGGAACGTCAGGCGCTCCCGCAACTCCTTCAGGATGCGGCGGGCGATCTCGCGGTCTTTTTCGCCGAGCTGAAGGTCCTGGAAGAACTGTAGCCCCGCCTTGACCGAATAACGCGTCACGTCCGCAATCGACTTGCCGTCTACCTTGATGGCCAGCGACTCCCGCCGTAGGCGCGCCCCACGGCAATCCGGGCATGGGCGGATGCTGGCCAACCGCTTGACGTAGTTTTCGATCTCTTCCCGCACCTTGGAGGAGGATGTCTCCTTGTAGCGGCGGTCCAGATAGTGGATGTTCGGACCTCCATGCCACGGCTCCAGGATGCCTGGCAGATCGTCCATCCGCCCGTCCAGCTTCGTGCCTAGACCGTCGCACGTGGGACAGGCGCCGTGCGGATTATTGAAGGAGAAGATGCGAGGGCTGATTTCGGGGTAGCTGACGCCGCAGTCGATGCAGGCCAGGCGCTCGGAGAAGGTCAGATCCTTCGACGGCTCGAGGAGGTTGACGACCACAATCCCCTCGCTGAGCTTAAGCGCGGTCTCGAGTGAAT
This sequence comes from Candidatus Methylomirabilis oxygeniifera, assembly GCA_016190285.1. GTDB lineage: Bacteria > Methylomirabilota > Methylomirabilia > Methylomirabilales > Methylomirabilaceae > Methylomirabilis > Methylomirabilis oxyfera_D. The sequence continues at coordinate 447 of JACPQW010000022.1, read as the reverse complement.
CGGCCAGCCGTTTTCGAATATCCGCCTTCAGAACGAGACGATCCACCACGACCTCGATCGTGTGTTTCTTGTTCTTGTCCAGCTCGATCGACTCCTCAAGTTCCCGAAGCTTGCCGTCGACGCGGACGCGGACGAACCCCTGCCGACGCAGGTCGGCGAAGATCTGGCGGTACTCCCCCTTCCGCCCTCGCACGACCGGTGCCAGGACCTGGAACTTGCTGCCATCCGGCAGCGCCAGCACCTGGTCCACGATCTGTTGCACCGTCTGCGACGCGATCGGCTTGCCGCATGCGTAGCAATGCGGCTTGCCCACCCGGGCAAACAGGAGGCGGAGGTAATCGTAGATCTCGGTCACCGTCGCCACGGTCGAACGGGGGTTTTTGCTGGTGGTCTTCTGCTCGATGGAGATTGCCGGCGAGAGCCCCTCGATCAGGTCCACGTCCGGTT
>JACPQW010000001.1 GCA_016190285.1 Candidatus Methylomirabilis oxygeniifera | reverse complement strand
CAGGGAGGGGGTGCAGGGTGTCGGATTCCAAACTTTGAACTTTGAACTTTGAACTTGGCACAATGTCGGTGACCGATGGCTGGCCGACGGTCAACGTGCCGGTTTTATCGAAAATGATGACGTTCACCTTGTAGGCCCGTTCAAGGCTCTCGGCGTTCTTGATCAGGACGCCGTACTCTGCCCCTTTCCCGATTCCGACCATAATCGATGTGGGCGTCGCCAGCCCCAGAGCGCAGGGGCAGGCGATCACCAGTACCGCCACAAAGTTCGAGAGGGCAACGAGAAACGCCTGCTCCCCCCCAAGCATCAGCCAGACTCCGAAGGTCAGGACCGCAATCACCAGGACAATCGGCACAAAAACCCCGGCGATCTTGTCGACCAGCCGCTGGATGGGCGCCTTCGATCCCTGGGCCTGCTCCACCAGTCGAACGATCTGGGCCAGGACGGTCTCTCGTCCGACCCGGGTCGCCTCGAACTTGAAGCTGCCCATCTTATTGACCGTGGCGCCGATGACCTGATCGCCCGGCCCCTTGTCGACGGGAAGGCTCTCCCCGGTCAGCATCGACTCATCGAGCGCCGACTGACCCTCACGGATGATCCCGTCGACCGGCACCTTCTCTCCTGGCCTGACCAGCACCAGGTCTCCGACTCGAACCTCCTCGACCGGAATATCTTGCGTGAGGTCACCCCGGATTACCCGAGCGGTCTTCGCCCGAAGCCCCATCAGCTTCTTGATCGCCTCAGAGGTCCGACCCTTTGCCTTCGCCTCCAGCCATCGACCCATGACAATCAGTGTCATCAGGATGGCCGCGGTGTCGTAGTAGGTCATCGTCCCCATCCCAGACGGCGCAATGGATGCCGGGAAGAGGGTGAGCGCCGCACTGTACAGATAGGCCGCATTCGTCCCGATCGAGACCAGGGTATTCATGTCGGCCGCTCGATGTTTCAAGCTGACCAAGAACCCGCGGTGAAACGACCAACCGACCCAGAACTGCACCGGCGTCGTGAGGACTAAGAGCACGTAGGGGTCAGATAGCGGCGCCGGGGCCCACGAAAACCAGTCCGGAAAGCTCCCCACCAGAACGGGGACACTCAAGACCGCCCCAGTCAGAAACTTGGTCCGAAGCAAGCGGATCTCCGCATCCGCCGACGCCTGCTCCCGATCAGGCGCCGCGGGCGCGGCAGTCATGTCCGGAACATGATACCCAGCCCCTTCGATTGCCCTCTGCAGATCGGCTGGCTGAGCAACCGAGGCGAGATAGGTCACGCTCGCCCGCTCCGTTGCAAAGTTCACCGAGGCGGAGACCACCCCTGGGATGTCCAGCAACGCTTGCTCGATGCGCTGCACGCACGAGGCGCAGGACATCCCCCGGATCGGCAGGACGGCCTCCGCAACTTCACCAGCGTCAATTGAGTCTGTTGAGTCTATCGAGTCGCCGCGATGACCCAATAGACCCAATGACTCAACAGACCCGGAGGGGGGGTGGGGGGATTCCGCACCCCACACCTTGGACTGCTCCGTCACATACTGCGTCGGCGACTTGTCGAACGCCTCCTTACAGGCCACCGCACAGAAATAGTAATCGACCCCCTCGTAGCGGCTCGTGCCTGCGGCCTCCTCGGGAAGCACATCCATACCACAGATCGGATCCCTAGCCATTACCAGCTTCCCAGCTCCTTCCGTTTCGGGGTCAGGTATTCCCGACCGGCCCAAGCGCCAAACAGCATGGCCACGGGGCGGGGCGTCTGGGCCCAGATCTGATCCTCAAATACTCGGTAGTTCGTCTCGCCGATCAAGACCTTTCTGTAGAGATCGATCACGCCGAGACGCCATCTGAGCACTTGAAACCATAGCCATGGAGCTCGATGGGCCACGCGGCTCAGTCGCCCGGCCGCCTCAAGCTCCGGGATGATCGCCGTCGAGACCGCCGCCTGATACGACGAGAGGTCGCCGCCATGGCTCCCAGCCGTCAGAATAGCCTGCGCCGCCATTGGTCCGCTTTGAATGGCGTAGAAGATCCCTTCCCCCAGAAACGGATCGACCAGACATGCCGCGTCGCCTGTGAGGAGCGCGCGTCCGCGGTAAAGCGGGCCCGTTCCGTTATGGTAAACCGGGAGCAGCGCCCCGGTGGTCCGTACCGGGCTGCGGTGCTTGAAGCTGCCGGAATTGAGAAAACTGGTCAGGCACGGCGAGACCTGCTTGGCCGCCCTGCGGTTGACCGCCACGCCGACAGAGGCCACTCCACCCTTGGGAAAGGCCCAGCAATATCCTCCCGGGGCTCGACCGACGTCGAGGATCACCCGACCCTTCAATGCGGCCTCACCTGCGCTCGTCAAGGGCAGTTCGGCATCCAGTCCCACCAGCCTTGGCTGTGTACGGTTCGGAAACAGATCCCGAGCGACGACGCCGCAGGCACCATCAGCCCCAACCAGAAAATCAGCGGTTACCGTCCTCCCGTCGAAGTCAACCTCAACATTATGCTTCGATGCTCTGACGGCTCGCACCGTCTGTCCATCTTGTAGATCGGCTCCGGCCTCAATCGCCAGTCGGCAAAGGGCTTGGTCAAACTTGTCGCGCCAGACCATGTAGGCCACCGGCTCCGAAAAGATCGCCTCAACCGGATTTCGACCGCGCCAGGTAAAGGTGAGGTTGGTAATCTGCTCCTCGTTCAGTTTGCCCAGATCGAACGGGAGCAGCCGTTCCACCCGGCGCGACAGGCAGCCGCCACACGCCTTGTAGCGAGGGATCTTCCGCCGCTCCAGCAAAAGCACCCTGGCACCGGCCTTAGCCAGCGTGAGCGCGGCAGTCGCCCCGGCAGGCCCGCCACCAACTACGATCGAGTCATATCGCACTGTAGACACCTCAGATCGCTACCGGCCATAGCGCGAGAAGACTTCGAGGAGCTCCTCGATCTTCTTCTGACGATCCTCCGCCCGCCCGGAGGCCATTGCCTCTGCGACGCATGATTCGATATGACGGCCGAGGAGGATCTTGCGAACCTGTTCCAGCGCTCCCTCGATGGCGGAGAGTTGGAGCAGGATATCGACGCAGTACTTCCCCTCCTCCACCATCCGCTGCACGCCTTGCACCTGACCCTCGATCCGGCTCAGGCGGGCCAGCGCCTTTTGCTTCGCCTCCTCGTCGATCATCCCTGCCCCCATAGTGATCGTCAACCTTTACTACCCTACCCCGGTAGAGTATATAACAGTCGGGTGACCCAGTCAAGATACAGCGTTCAGTCCGGGGTAGTACCGGCGCAGAAGTGTTTGCCAGCCAACGGCTGGTTATTGAAAACCTTGACAAGCCATTGGAAACACTGGAGAATCTCCGCAAACCTGAGAGACGGTTTCGAGCGAGATAGGTCGACCGGTCTACTCATTCGTTGGGTCTATTTTGAAAGGAGGCGTGCATGTCGAATTGAAACCGCATGCACAGCCATCAAGGAACTAGCTCCTGGCCTCATCAACGAATTGGGCTTCTCTGTTTATGCGAGGAAAAAGGGTCCAGGAGGCGGCATCAGGAGTCTGCTTGAATAAAACAAAGGCTTAACAACCGAGTGCAGTGAATCGCCAAAAAAGCTGGCTCCCGCTGACCCTGGCGTTCGGCGGGTAACAGGAAGTGGCCGGACCATCCGGGACGACGCGAAGAAGACAGGGCTACACTCGACAGTCACGAAGAATGACATACGAAAGGTAGGGGACATGGTAAACCTATCTGTCAGTGATGCGGACTTTCTTCGATTAGCATTGGCTCAAGCCGACAAGAGCTATCGAGAAGGCGGTATCCCAATTGGGGCAGTGATGGTCGAGGACGGCTGCATCATCGCGGCCGGTCACAACCGTCGCGTTCAGGATGGTGACCCTATTGCCCATGGAGAGATGGACTGCATTCGCCGCGCGGGCCGCCGGCCGCGCTATAATGGTGTTACCCTGTACACAACTCTGAGCCCGTGCATGATGTGTGCTGGTGCGATCCTCCAGTTCGGCATCCCTCGAGTCGTGATAGGCGAGAATACCAACTTCCCCGGCAGCATCGATTTTCTGCGGAAGTACGGCGTAACGGTCACACTGCTCAATGACCCAGACTGTACCGATCTGTTGCGAAGCTTCATCCGTGCCCATCCAGAGGTCTGGGACGAGGACATCGCAGGTCGCTCAGATGTTTAGGCAGTTTCGTGGTCGACTTTAGGCATCGCTTGAAGAGAGGTGCCCTATGGATCGCTGGCTCGGCAAGTACTCGGAGTTGATTTATGTAGTTATGCGCCTGGTGGTTGGACTTCTCTTCGCATGCCACGGGGCGCAGAAGCTTTTCGGCGTACTCGGAGAAGCGAGCCAACTTTCCAATCCCTTGATGCTTGCCGCTGGAGTCATCGAGTTCGCTGGTGGCCTTCTCGTGGCGCTGGGGCTGTGGGCGCGCTACGCCGCGTTCATCGCAAGTGGACAGATGGCGGTCGCATACTTCATGGCACACGCGCCTCTCGGTTTCTGGCCTATTCTCAACGCGGGTGAGCTTGCTGTGCTCTACTGCTTCGTCTTCCTCTTCATTGCCTCCAAGGGTTCAGGTAGTTGGAGTGTCGATGGAATCGTAGGCAAGAAGCGTTCATCCTGAGTATGTTGAGCCACGTTACAGCCCAGGGTCGAAGATCTCGTTTAAACCACTTTTCGAGGCGCCTGGCCTGACGCCCCCGCCGATGACGTAGATTTTGCCGCCGATGGCCGCCGCGCCGAGACCATGTCGCGCTGTCGGCATGGGTGCCATAGCCGTCCATCGGTCTGTGACCGGATCGTAGGCTTCAGTCTGGGCGAAGGTCCCCGCAGATTCCTCGCCACCGAAGACAAACAATCGGCTACCCAAGGCCACGGCAGCAATACCACCTCTAGGGGTCGGCATCGGCAGCTTTGCCTCCCAGCGATCAGTAACCGGATTGTAGGCCTCGGTGGCAGCCAGATTCTCGCCCAGTGTCCCGACGCCCGTTCCGACGCGACCACCGACGGCATACAGCTTGCCACCAAGGGACGCGGCCGCCAAGTGATCGCGACCTGTCGGCATCGGTGCCCGCTCGCGCCAGGTATCTGTGGCTGGGTCGTACTCCTCATTGACGCGGAGTACCTGGTCAGCCATCCCCCCAACCGCATACAGCTTTCCATTCAGCACGGCCACGGCCAGCGCTCCTCGCGCCGTCGGCATCGACCGTCTCGCCTCCCAGCGATCTGTGGAGGGATCGTAACGCCAAAGGCTCGCAACCGGCTGCCAGGGCCACACACGGCGGTACCCGCCGACCACATATAGCTTCCCGTCCAAGCCCGCAGCCGCCACGTGATGCAGCGCCCGGGGAAGCGGCGCCCGGTCCTCCCACCGGTCAAGAGCCGGGTCGTACTTCTGAACGGCATCGGTGACGCCGCCGATGAAGAACCTTTTGAACCCCCCGATCACGTAGATGTTTCCATCGAGAACTGCCGTCGCCACCTCGGTTCGTTCGAGCGGCATAGGCGTGGCTGTACGCCAACTCCCCAAGCCGGCAGCCCAGACGCCAAGCGCGACAGGGAAGCAGGCGATCCCAACCACCGCTGCCAGGTATTTTGAACTTCGCTTCAATTGTCCCTCACAATGGCTTAGCAACTGATCCCTGCCTCAATCCACACCAGAGAGCCTCGCCGGCAACTGGTCCTTTGTGATCATTTGATAAGGCCAGGACACCCATTCTCCACCAAGGCCCTCGTTGCTCTCGGGTACTTACCGCTATATCATATATAAATATCATAACTTTCATTTTGGTGCTTG
>JACPQW010000035.1 GCA_016190285.1 Candidatus Methylomirabilis oxygeniifera | reverse complement strand
GTCTACTATGGAGTGGGGATCTATAACGGCTGCGGTCGGGTCGATCAGTGCCCTGGGGGAATCGACAACGACGGCGCTAAGGCATTCGCTGGTCGAGTGACCGTTTCACCTCCGATGCCCTTCGGGAATCTCACCATCGGTCTGAATGCCGATCACCGTACCTTTCGGATTGTCAGGGGTAATGGCGCGACCGATCCAAACGGGGTCACGACGCCCGTTAGTGGCACCTCATTTCACCGCTTCAACCCGGTTGGTCCGACCGTGTTCAAATTGGGGGGCGACGGGGGTGGCACGTCCCAGAACGGCTTCCTGATCAACGGCGACCGCGTCGCGGGCGGCGGCGACATCGTGTTCGACTTCTACCCGTTCGTGATCAAGGGTGAGTACGCCTACGCCTCCCAGGAGCGCGACAATTTGGGCATCGGCGGGGCGAATCTCGATAACCTCATTATGCAGGGTGGGTATGGCTCGATCGGCTACTGGATCTTCGGCAACAAGCGGAGTGGCCTGCTGGCCATCGGCCGCTACGAGCATATGCGGGTTGATGACAACAAAGGCGCATTTACGGCGCCCGCCTCGGCCACCAAGGAGCGGCCAATGGAGATGCGCTCCGGCACCCTCGGCCTGAACTGGTATGTCAACCCCAGCGTCCGACTGCGGGCCAACTACATCCTCACCGATGTCCGGCCAGGCCGGAATGTCATCGGGGTGAGCAATAGCACCCACGGCGAACTGGCCCACGAGGGGATCGCCGAGTTGCAGTCCCAATTCTAACATGTAACACATCCGTAACATGGATGTAACGTGATCGTCGCAATCCACCTGATAGTTTTTCAATAAAGGAGACCAATCATGTTCAGACAGAAGGATTGTAAATGGACACGGAAAGACATCTTCACCCCCTCCCTAACCCTCCCCCCTCGGAGGGGGAGGGGACGGGTGGGGGGGATTTTCAAAAGAAGTAGGCGCATCTTTTCAATCTTTCTTCGGACGGTTGTGGGCGCGACCTTGCTATGGTCTACGGTCGGTGCTGCCGAAGTCTTAAAGGTGGACCCGGCGCTCCCGACCTACAAGGCGGTCAGCGGCGTCTCGGGCAATCTTTCGAGTGTCGGATCGGACACCTTGAACAATCTTTTGACGTTCTGGGCCGAAACCTTTAACAAGTTTTACCCCAATGTGAAGATCCAGATCGAGGGAAAAGGCTCCTCCACGGCTCCGCCGGCGCTGATCTCCGGCACCGCTCAGCTCGGTCCCATGTCTCGTCCCATGAAAGGGACCGAGATCGATGCCTTTGAAAAGAAGTTCGGCTACAAGCCGACCGGGCTCCGCAGTGCCGTGGACGCCTTGGCGGTATTTGTGAATAAGGACAACCCGATCAAGTGCCTGACCATTGCGCAGGTGGACGCCATCTTTTCCAAGTCCAGGCGCTACGGCCACAAGGCAGACATCAAGACCTGGGGTCAGCTTGGCTTGACCGGCGACTGGGCCAATCGCCCGATCAGTCTGTTCGGTCGAAACTCGGCTTCCGGGACGTACGGGTTCTTCAAGGAGCACGCGCTGAAGAACGGCGACTACAAGGATCAGTTGAAGGAGCAGCCCGGCTCGGCCTCTGTCGTCCAGGGAGTAGCCGTTGACCGCTACGCCATGGGCTATAGTGGCATCGGCTACACCACCGCCGGCGTGCGGGCCGTTCCATTGGCCGAGAAAGAAGGCGGCACGTGCGTCGAGGCCACCGCGGCCAACGCCTATTCCGGGAAGTACCCCCTGCCACGGTTTCTATTCATCTACGTCAATCGGGCGCCAGGCAAGCGCCTTGACCCCCTCACCAGTGAGTTCATCAGGCTTGTGCTGTCGAAGGAGGGGCAGGAGGTCGTGATCAAGGACGGATTCTTTCCGATCCTGAACTCTGTTGCCAGGGAAGAGCTGAGCAAGGCGCTCTAATGATTGCGCGGCGTCTTCTGCTGGATCGCCTCGCCCGTTGGGTCGTCACGCTCGGGGGGGCGGCGATCATCGTCTCCATTCTGGCCATCCTGTTCGTCATCGCTGCTGAGGTCTCTCCCCTCTTCAGGAAGCCCACAGCGGTGCTGCTGGGAGCGCTCACCACGAACCTCGATTCGGCCCCACTGGCAGTAGGAGTGGACGAATACCGCGAGATTGTGTATGTGGTGACGGCCTCCGGCGTGCAGTTCGTGTCCGTCAAGGACGGCAGCGTGTTGGCATCCAACCGCCTCCAGGGGCTGCATGGCGCGACGGTCGTCGGGACATCAGCCTTGGGACGAGGCCCGTTCGCACTCGGACTCTCGGATGGGCGTGCGATCCCTGCTGAGGTCGGATTCTCGGTCACCTTCCCGGAAGGCAGGCGCCGCGTCGAAGCTGAACTCACGGCCGGCGATCCGATCGCGGTTGATCCGGAGCGGCGCCCGGTCGCCAGGCTCGCCTACGCCTCCACTCCCAACGGACCCATGACAGCGGCTGTCGTCGGTCCAAATGCTATCGTCCTCGTCACCGTCAAAGAGACGAAGGCCCTGATCGGTCCGTCCATGAAGGAGGAGTCACGTGAGCGTCTCACTCTGCCGGTCGAGGGGGAGATCACCCAGCTTGCCCTCGATGGCCGCGGCGAGAACCTGTTCGCCGGTACCTCGTCCGGCCAGGTCATCAGGGTAGACCTCAGAAATCCGAACGAGCCGAAGGTTGCCGGCATCACCGCTGCCACGATTCGACCAGGGATCGGTGTGAGCACGATGGGGTTCCTGATCGGGGACCGCACACTGGTGATAGGTGATGCGATGGGCAGCGTCAGTTCCTGGCAACTCGTGCAGGCGGATAGCGAAGGGCAGCGCCTGGCGAAGGTGCATGACTTTCTGGCCCACACGGGGCCCGTCGTCGCTTTCGCCCCGTCCCGCCGTGATAAGGGGTTTGTGACGGCGGACGCCGCCGGGATCGCTCGCATTCATTACGGCACCACGGGGAAGACCCTGCTGACGCTCAAGGCTGCAGATGCGGGACTGAGCGCGGTCACCTTCGCCCCCAAAGCCGACAGCGTCATGACGATTGATACGAAGGGGGGTCTCTCACACTGGACCGTAGAAAATCCACACCCTGAGATCAGTTGGGGGAGCCTGTTCGGGAAGGTCTGGTACGAGGGGTACCCCGCGCCGGCCTATGTCTGGCAGTCCACTGGAGGGACCGACGACTTTGAGGCAAAGTTCAGCCTCGCCCCGCTCATCTTCGGGACGATCAAAGGCACCTTCTACGCGCTGCTCTTCGCGATCCCGCTGGCGCTCCTGGGCGCCCTGTACACCTCCCAGTTCATGCACCCGACGCTCAGGGGGATCGTGAAACCGACCGTAGAGATCATGGCCGCGCTTCCGAGCGTCGTCCTGGGCTTCCTGGCAGGCCTTTGGCTGGCGCCGCTCGTCGAACAGGTCGTTCCCGGTCTCTTCCTCATGCCGATCGTGACCACGCTCCTCATCCTGATCGCCGTCTTGTGCTGGCGATTCGTTCCCATCGGCGTCCGCAGTCGAGTCAAGGCGGGCACCGAGGTCGCCTTGCTCATCCCGATCGTGATCCTCGGAGGCTGGATCTCCTTTCAACTCGGCGTGACAATCGAGCGCCTGTTGCTGTCGGGCGACTATCGAGGCTGGCTCTTGAGTGTCCTTGGGCTTACCTATGATCAACGCAACTCCCTGGTTGTGGGCATCGCCATGGGCTTCGCCGTCATCCCGATCATTTTTACCATTGCCGAGGATTCGCTCTCCAACGTGCCTCAACACCTTGTGGCCGGTTCGCTCGCGCTTGGCGCTACCCGGTGGCAGACCACGCTGAGGGTCGTTCTGCCGACGGCGAGCCCGGGGATCTTCTCCGCCATCATGATCGGCTTCGGACGGGCGGTGGGCGAGACGATGATCGTCCTGATGGCCACGGGGAATACGCCGGTGATGGACTGGAGCATCTTCAACGGCTTTCGGGCCCTCTCGGCTAACATCGCCGTGGAGCTCCCCGAGGCGCCTGAGGGCGGGACGCTCTTCCGGATACTCTTCCTGGCAGCCCTCCTACTCTTCGTGATGACATTCATCGTGAACACCCTGGCCGAGCTGGTCCGCCTGAAGCTCCGGCAGAGGTATCGCTCGCTATGAAGCGCTTCTGGAAGAGCGGCGATCCGTTCATCTGGCTCACTGGAGGGGCACTGGCCATCAGCCTTCTTATGGTGGCCGGACTCGTCCTCCTGGTGCTGCTCAACGGGCTGGGCTTCTTTTGGCCGTCGCCGATTGTGCTTCTGACGCTGTCGGACGGCACAGAGCTATTAGGCCAGGTGACGCAACGGGAGGCGATCCCGCAACCGGACGCACCCCCGGGGACCTCCACGCGCTACCGGATTCAGGTCAACGTCGGCAATCGCGATCTGTACGGCGCCGACTTCGTCTGGGTCGAGGAGGCCGCGATCGCTCGCCGCGATGTCCCGGCAGAGGCTGTCCTCATCGAGCGACGGGAGTGGGGCAATCTCTATGGCTTTATCAAGGAGGTTCGGGACAATGAGCGCGCCGTCGCATCCGGGCCTGAGGCGGCATGGAGTGCTCTTCAGGCCCTCCTCCCGGACGCGACATCGACCTTCAAGGAGATCAGGCGGATCGAGAAAAAAGAGATCGGGGCGATCAACTCCACCCAGGAGAAGATCCGCCTCGAGCTCAAGAAGCTCCAGCTCTCTGGGCAAGAGGGAGGTTCAGAAATAGCACGACTCGACAAGGAGATGGAGGGTTGGGCGGCCAAGTACCGCGAACAGGAGCCGAGGCTCGCCACGGTCCGCCAGCACTCCCGACAGGCGCTCATCGTCTCGGTCATCGGCAACAAGGAGACGGAACTGCCGCTTCAGCAGATCGTCCGAATCATCCGACCGAACTCGATGGGGGTGTGGTCCAAGAGCGGCGTCTATCTGTCCAGGCTCTGGGAGTTCATCTCCGGCGATCCCAGGGAGTCGAACACCGAGGGTGGCGTCTTCCCCGCCATATTCGGCACGGTGATGATGGTGATGATCATGAGCCTCCTCGTCGCACCGCTGGGCGTGCTGGCCGCATTCTACCTTCGGGAGTACGCGAAACAGGGAGTGTTGGTCAGTACGGTGAGGATCGCCGTGAATAACCTGGCCGGTGTCCCGTCCATCGTCTTTGGGGTCTTTGGTCTCGGCTTTTTCATCTACCTCGTCGGGGGAAGTATCGACCGGCTCTTCTATCCCGAAGCGCTCCCGACCCCGACCTTCGGAACAGGAGGGATCTTATGGGCCTCGTTGACCCTTGCCCTTCTGACCGTCCCGGTCGTCATCGTAGCCACGGAGGAGGGGCTTGCGGCTATCCCGCCCGGGATGCGCGAGGCCTCGCTGGCGCTGGGCGCCACAAAGTTCGAGACGACATGGCGGGTCGTCCTGCCGACGGTCATGCCCTCGGTCCTCACGGGACTCATTCTGGCCATGGCCCGGGCAGCCGGGGAGGTCGCGCCGCTCATGATTACCGGGGTGGTCAAGCTCGCTCCGTCCCTTCCGATCGATGGCGCCTGGCCGTTCCTCCATCTGGAGCGTAAGTTTATGCACCTTGGATTTCATATCTACGACGTCGGGTTTCAATCGCCCAATGTGGACGCCGCCAGGCCGATGGTCTACACCACCGTGCTCCTCCTGCTCCTGGTCGTCCTGGTCCTGAACCTGGCGACGATCCTGATCAGGAACCGTCTGCGAAAAAAATACGCCTCTTCGGCGTTCTAGAGTTAGAGAAAATGCCTTATGATATATGTGCCCCATTAGTCATGCACCCGCAAGGCGAAGCATTCAACCCGCGCCCGCGTCATTGCGAGCGACCACCGGGAGCGCGGCAATCTCACCGTTTTTTCCGTCGGCCACGCACCCCAACGACTGTGAGATTGCTTCAGTCGCTATGCTCCTTCGCAATGACTGTGCAGGGGACATTCTGGACAATGACGGACTTTATGGTACGGAGTCATAAGATTACAAGTGGGCCGTGAAAACCGATAATGCCAACGGAACCGATGATCGAAATCAGGAAGTTGACCCTCAAGTACGGCGAGAAACTCGCCCTCCAGGATATCAGCCTCGATATCCCCAAGCATCAGGTCACGGCTTTCATCGGACCATCGGGCTGCGGGAAGACGACGCTCCTGCGATGTCTGAACCGCATGAACGACCTCATCGACGGGGTGACAGTCAGCGGAACCATCCGGATCGGCGGACTCGACATCCATGACCCGGCCCTGGAAATCACGGAGCTCCGCCAACGCGTAGGCATGGTGTTCCAGAAATCGAACCCCTTCCCGAAGACGATCTATGACAACGTCGCCTATGGGCCGCGGATCCTCGGTATGCGCGGACAGTCGACGCTGGATGAGATCGTGGAAAGGAGTCTGCGGGCAGCCGCCCTCTGGAACGAGGTCCAGGATCGCCTGCGCAGCAGCGCGCTCAGCCTGTCGGGGGGACAACAGCAGCGACTGTGCATCGCCAGGGCCATTGCCGTCGAACCGGAAGTCCTCTTGATGGACGAACCCTGCTCCGCGCTGGATCCGATTGCCACGGGAAAGATCGAAGAGCTGATGGCCGACCTGAAGCAACAGTACACGATCGTGATCGTCACCCACAATATGCAGCAGGCGGCCCGAGTCTCGGATTACACGGCTTTCCTTTACCTTGGCCAATTGGTGGAGTACGATCTGACCAAGCAACTTTTTGTGAAACCCTCCAAGCAACAGACTGAGGACTACATCACCGGCCGATTCGGCTAGGACATGACAATGAGACCGATGCAGCGGCATTTCGACGAGCAGTTACAAGAGCTGAAAGAACGCCTGCTGGCCATGGGCGGCATGGCTGAGACGATGATCGTGAAGAGCGTCAAGGCGTTGGTGGAGCGAAGCGAGGTGTTGGTCCAGGAGGTCTTCGCTCACGAGGAGGAACTGGATCGGCACTGCATCGAGACCGATCAGCGCTGCTTTACCCTTCTGGCCTTGCACCAGCCGATGGCCGGCGACCTCCGCTTCATCGCCGTCGCTATTAAAATCAACAGCGATATCGAGCGGATCGGCGACCTGGCCGTCAACATCGCCCAGGCCACCACGTCGCTCATTACCCAACCGGCGCTCAAGCCACTCATCGATATCCCGCGGATGGCTCAACTCTGTCAAGAGATGGTCAAGAAAAGCCTGGATGCCTTCGTGGCACGAGACCCCGAACTGGCCAGGATCGTCATCGAGTCGGATGATTCCGTTGATCGCTTACGGGACCAGGTTTTCGGAGATCTCCTCAACTATATGACCAATGATCCGGCTACGGTCCCAAGGGCCCTGGACCTGATTCTGGTCTCACGCTGCCTTGAGCGCATTGCCGATCATGCCACCAATATCGCAGAGGATGTCGTCTATATCGTTCGAGGCGAGGATGTCCGGGAGCGCGGCGATAAAGAGATACGGAAGGGCCTGAGACACCCAGCCGGTGGCTCTCCCGAAATCTCAGGAACTGGTCGAGAGACAGCGCTTGCGGCCCACAGGCTGATGCCGGAAGAACGGGAGTTTCTCGCTTTAATTGAATCCGCCGCACACAACCTTCTCGAGGCCGCCAGGCTCCTGCAGGTTATGTTCGACGATTACACCAATCCCGAAGAGCAATGGCGAAAGATCAGAGACGCTGAACACGAAGGGGACGCGATCACCCACCGTATTGTGAAAAAGCTAAACCAGACCTTTATCCCGTTTATCGACCGGCAGGAGCTTCGCGCGTTGACGTCGGCCCTCGATGATGTCGTAGACTTTGTCGAAGCGGCGGCAGCCAGAATGGTGCTCTATCACATCGAACAGCCGACGCAGCCATCCCGTGAGATGGTCACCCTCATTGCGGCGTCAGCCGAACAGGTGGTGAAGGCCATCGGGCACCTGCCAGAATTCGTCGGCGTAGAGGAGATCTGCGTGGAGATCAATCGGCTGGAGAATCTGGCAGACGATCTGTATCGGCGCGCCATCGCCTCTCTCTTCGAAGGTGAGAGACCGATCCTCGAGGTAACCAAGTGGAAGGAGATTTATGAATTGCTGGAAGGTGTCACCGACCGATGTGAGGATGTCGCGAACGTCGTCGAGACGATCACTCTCAAGCATGCCTGAGATGGTCAGATCTCTTCCACCGCCTCCTGCGAGGTGACTGCTGGTTTTCTGATCAGAATGCGGGCAGCCAGAATCCCGACCTCATAGAGCAGGTACATCGGTAAAGCCATCAATGTCTGGTTGAAGACATCCGGCGTGGGGGTAAGGATGGCT
>JACPQW010000020.1 GCA_016190285.1 Candidatus Methylomirabilis oxygeniifera | reverse complement strand
GTCGAAGACCTGCGTGATCTTCATCAACCAGCTTCGAGAGAAGATCGGGGTCATGTTCGGCAACCCCGAGACCACGACCGGAGGCCGCGCATTAAAGTTTTACTCGTCGGTTCGACTTGATATCAGGAGAATCTCGAGTATTAAAGAAGGAGAGAATGTGGTGGGGTCGCGCGTGAAGGTCAAGGTGGTCAAGAACAAGGTTGCGCCCCCGTTCAAAGAGGCGGAATTCGACCTTATCTACGGTGAGGGGATCTCCAGAACCGGAGGCCTGTTAGACCTTGGCGTCGAGCACAAGATTATTGAAAAGAGCGGCTCCTGGTTCTCCTACTCTGGAGAGCGGATTGGCCAGGGGCGTGAGAACGCGAAGCGATTCTTGCAGGAGAACGCCGCCCTCTGTAACGACATCGAAGTGAAAGTGCGTGCGGCCTTGGGGTTGACCGGCGCTGTCGAGACGGCAGTAGTGTCGCAGGCGCGGTAGCATCGCAGGCAGATAGACTGAAGCCTGAAAACTTTTAGGGGTGGGAACTGACAAGAATGTGAATGGCTTGATTCCTACTTTACGAGATAAGGTATAATCTTCAGCTTTCAGTCTTCGGCCTAAACACCTCAGTTATTAAAGGAGAGATACCTGCAGAGATGTCTTTCGACCTTGATGGACTACTGAAGCTGGCCATCGAGCGACGCGCCTCGGATCTCCACCTCAAAGTCGGCGCCCCGCCTGTTCTTCGAATCGACCATCAGCTTGTTCTTGTGGAGAATCGACCGTGCGTCACCCAAGCCGACATCGAAACGACGGTCTGCCTTATCGCGACAGAGCCGCAGCGACAGCAGTTTACACAACATCGGGAACTGGATGTCAGTTATGGCGTTGCCGGGTTGGGTCGGTTTCGGACTAACCTCTTTCAGCAGCGGGGAATGGTCGGGGTCA
Source organism: Candidatus Methylomirabilis oxygeniifera (assembly GCA_016190285.1). GTDB lineage: Bacteria > Methylomirabilota > Methylomirabilia > Methylomirabilales > Methylomirabilaceae > Methylomirabilis > Methylomirabilis oxyfera_D. Next base: position 4,549 of record JACPQW010000020.1, on the reverse strand, counting down.
CCTTTCGGGTCATTCCGCTCAAGGTTGAAACGATCGAAGAGCTGAATCTTCCACCGATTATCGGGAAGCTGGCGATGGAACCCAGAGGGATGGTATTGGTCACCGGGACCGCAGGAAGCGGAAAATCGACCACTCTGGCAGCGATGATCGGTCACATCAACAACAATAGAACCGGCCACATCGTTACCATCGAGGACCCGATCGAGTTCCTCCATGCGGACAATCGGTGCTTGATCAACCAGCGGGAGGTCGGAATCGATACGGAGTCGTTCGCCGGCGCACTGCGCAGCGCGCTTCGCCAGGATCCCGATGTGATGCTGGTGGGAGAAATGCGCGACGTCGACACGATCGGCACAGCCATCGTAGCGGCCGAGACAGGCCACTTGGTGTTGAGCACCCTGCACACCATCGATGCCGCCGAAACGGTCAACCGCATCATCGCGATCTTTCCGCCCTACCAGCAGAGGCAGATCCGGTTACAGCTCGCCGCGCTGCTTCGGGGGGTCATCTCGATGCGCTTGATCCCGCGGGCCGACGGCGTAGGACGCGTGCCGGCAGTCGAGGTGATGGTCGCTACCGCGACCATTCGGGAATGTATCGCTGATGCCGACAAGATCAGAAAGATTCCGGAGGTTATCGCGGCCGGGACGTCGGAGTATGGGATGCAGACCTTCGATCAATCGCTCATGAGCCTGTTCCAACGAGGCCTGGTGAGTTACGAGGAGGCACTGAGGTGGAGCAGCAACCCCAACGACTTCGCTCTCAGGGTTCGAGGGATCGAGAGCGCGGCGGATCAATCCTGGACCTCAGAACGACAGGCCAACCTCCGCGAACGGAAGCCTCACTGAAGCCCAGGTCTCCCGAGGCAGCGTACAAGGCGGGCGTACGTCTCCTCGCCGCTCGGGATAGGACGAGCGCTGAGCTTGCTCGCCTGCTGGCAGTGAGGGGATTTACTGGAGCAGAATTACGGGTCGCCCTTGATCGATTGAAAGAGGAAGGGTACCTGAACGATCGACGATTCGCAACTGCGTGGGCCAGGGGCCGCCTGCGGACAAAGCCGATGGGACCGTATCGTCTGAGCAGGGAACTCGAGCTCAAGGGGATTGAGTCGCAACTCGTGCGCGAGGTCATGGAAGACGTGTACGAAGAGGACGAAGAGCCGGTAGCCCGCCGGGCGATGACAGGCAAGCTCTCAGCGCTTGGTGGCCGCACGGCTCCATCGCGAACCGCTTCGGTGGCGCGGTTTCTCCACCGAAGAGGATTTTCAGCCGAAATCATCCGGCGACTGCTTCACGAGGAGCAGCAGGGATAGTGAAACGCATGATGCCACGGTTGACAGGCGGAGAGATCCGCGAGCGATTCCTGCGATTTTTTGAGCGGAATGGCCATACGGTGGTGGCCAGTTCGTCATTGGTGCCGGCCGGCGATCCGACGCTGCTCTTCACCAATGCCGGGATGGTGCCGTTTAAAGGGGTCTTCCTGGGGACCGATCCGCGTCCCTACCGACGCGCCGTCTCGATCCAGAAGTGTTTGCGCGTCAGCGGGAAACATAACGATCTGGAGAATGTCGGTCGAACCTCCCGTCACCACACCTTTTTTGAGATGCTCGGCAATTTTTCGTTCGGCGATTACTTCAAAGAGGGCGCCATTGAATACGGCTGGGCGTTCCTGACGCGCGAGCTTGAGCTGCCTGCGGATCGGCTTTGGGCCACCATTTATAAGGATGATGATGCGGCAGGCGAACTGTGGCTGCGGCTCACCGGCCTACCGTCGGATCGAATCGTCCGCTTAGGAGAAAAAGATAATTTCTGGGCGATGGGCGAGACGGGGCCCTGTGGGCCGTGCTCCGAGTTGATCTTTGACCAGGGTCCGACAATCGGGTGCGGACGCCCGACCTGTAATATTGAGTGCGGGTGCGATCGATATCTTGAACTGTGGAACCTGGTCTTCATGCAGTACAATCGTGACGCCTCAGGAGCCCTCACGTCGCTCCCGAAGCCGAGTATCGACACGGGAGCCGGGCTGGAGCGGATGGCCGCGGTCTGCCAGGGGGTGAAGAGTAATTTTGAGAGCGATCTGATCCGGCCGCTGATCGCCACGGTGGAGGAGCTGTCGCACAAACGCTATGGGGCGGACGAGAACGATGATGTGTCGATGCGGGTGATCGCCGATCACGCGAGAGCGGTCACCTTTGCGTTGGCCGACGGTGTGCTGCCCAGCAACGAGGGGCGGGGCTACGTGCTGCGGCGGATCCTCCGGCGCGCGCTTCGACATGGTCGACTCCTCGGACTGGATGAGGCGTTCCTGGCCTCTACGACCCACAAGGTGATCGATCTGATGGCGGATGCCTATCCGGAGCTTCCGGCCAGCAGGGCGCATGTCGAGCGTTTGGCCTGGATCGAGGAGGACCGCTTCGGCATTGTGCTGCGCGAGGCGCTCCCTCGACTTCATGATCTGATCGAGAAGATCAAATCCCGGACAGCGGAGCGGGCCATCCTTCCAGGGTCAAAGCTTTTTGAGCTGTACGATACATATGGAGTACCGCGCGACCTGATCGATGAGATCGCCGCTGAGCAGTCAGTCGAGTGCGACTGGACAGGGTTCGAAACGGAGTTGAGACGCCAGCGCGAGATGTCGCGGGCGCACCTGAAAGCGTTTGGAGACGTCCAAGGCGTTGCGGACGCCTTTCATGATCTTGCCAGGACGAGGCAAACAGTATTCGTGGGCTACGAGCGTCTCGATCTGGAGGCATCGGTGGTTGCGGTCATCGTTGGCGGGAAACAGGTCGATCGGATGGGAGTGGGAGAGGAAGGCGAGGTTGTCCTTGACCAGACTCCCTTCTATGCGGAATCAGGCGGGCAGGTGGGTGATGCCGGGTACCTTCGAGGTGACGCAGTCCTCGCGGAGGTCGTGGACACGAAACGCCCGTTGGCCGGAGTGATTGTCCACCGAGTTGTGGTAAAACGGGGCGAGCTTAAGAGTGGTCAGCGACTCTTCGCCTCGGTTGAGGCCGGTCGGCGCAGTACGACGGTTAAAAATCACACCGCGACACACCTCGTCCACGCGGCTCTGCGACAGATCCTCGGAGATCATGTGCGACAAGAAGGCTCGCTGGTTGCGCCGGACCGCTTGCGCTTTGACTTCCGGCACTACGGGCCTCTGAGCGCCGCCGAGATCACACAGGTCGAGGAGATGGTCAATGCGAAGCTCTGGGCCAACTTGCCCGTGGTGGTCGAAGAGATGCGACTGGATGAGGCGCTGGCGAAAGGCGCCCTGGCCTTCTTCGGCGACAAGTACGGGGACGAGGTGCGAGTGGTCAGCGTCGCCGATTTTAGTGTCGAGTTGTGCGGAGGGACTCATACCAACGCGACCGGCGAGATCGGCCTGTTGAAGATTGCTCACGAGACAGGTGTGGCCGCCGGCATACGCCGGATCGAGGCCTTGACCGGCCCAGGCGCCTTTCAGCAACTGAAGCGTGAGGGGGAGGCTTTGCGGGAATCGGCCGATCGGCTGAAGAGTAAGCCGCTTGACGTTCCGGAAAAGGTTGATCGCCTCTTCGATTCGGCCCGCGCCTTCGAGCGGGAGGTCCAGCGGCTTCGCGCGAAGCTGGGCGCGGACCTGGCTGAGGAGTTGCTGAAGCAGGCGACCCGGGTCTCCGGTGTTACCGTGGTGGCGGGTCTGGCCGAGCGGTGTGATCAGCGGGCGCTTCGGGAACTCGTCGATCGAGTAAAGACGAAGATTGACAGTGGAGTCATCGTTCTGGCCACGTCCTTGGACGGACGGGTAGGCTGGGTAGCGGCCGTGACGCCAGACCTTACGTCTCGACTGCACGCCGGAAAATTGGTGAAGGAGGTCGCACGTATCACCGGGGGGAGCGGCGGGGGCCGGGCCGATCTTGCCGAAGCCGGCGGGAAAAATCCCGATGAGTTGGATCGAGCGCTTCGGCTTGTCCCGGAGTTGGTCAAGCGGTTTCTTACATGAGCCGACTCCAAATCCCTCAAGAATAGAAATTGTCTTGGGTCATTGCGAGCGCAGCGAAGCAATCTAACCGCTCTTCGCCCCCAAGTCCCCCTTACGAAAACAGAACGGTGAGATTGCCGCGCACCCTTCGGGTGCTCGCAATGACAAACAAATGAGAAACAAATGAACGGGTTGCGTTGTCAATCTCTATTTTTGAAAACCCAATTTCCTTTGCAGGTCGCCGCGGGCCATGGTATAAATGAACAAAATCAATGATCAAATGTCATTCTGTGTACGGTGTGGATGATGATCCCAATTGCGCGCGAGGGGTGGCCATTTATCCTCCCACCGTTGAGCGTGGCTGTCATCCTATGGGTTGCGGGACGGCAGGTCAGCAGCATGGCGATATGTGTACTGGCCATGTTGGTGGCCCTGTTTTTCCGTGACCCGCCACGCGATATTCCGAAAGGCGAGGGACTGATTGTCGCCCCAGCCGATGGCGCCGTTGTCCAGGTCACCCAATATCTTGGCCAGGAGTTGCAAGAGCCGGCCACCCAGATCAGCATCTTCCTGTCGGTTCTTGATGTGC
>JACPQW010000019.1 GCA_016190285.1 Candidatus Methylomirabilis oxygeniifera | reverse complement strand
GAATGAGCGTCCCATGTCTATTATCCTCAGCCTCTACCAGCCGGGGCGGGAGCGCCAGCGCCGCGACTCTTCATCGCCTTCACCTTCGCGATGATACGGTCGAGGATCTCCCGATCCGAGGGGTAGGGTGACTCAACCACCTTTTTGAACATCAGGGGGATATGGTCCATCCTGTACGCCATTCCTCCGGCGGCAATGGCGCCCTGCGCTGACGGAATCACGATGTCAGCTACTCTGGTCGTATCGCTCTCTTTTGGATCGATGGCAATCAGCGGGATCGATTTCAGATGCTCTGCCATGCTCCCGGGAAAGTTCCCGATGGCATCGCCGGCAATAATCAGCGCGGCATCGATCTCTTTACGGGCCAACAGATCGACCACCGAAAATTCCCCTGGGTTGAATCGAGGATAGCCGCGGCTCATATTGACGTGGAAGGGGAAGCCCGTTTGCCATGTCAGCACCTGAGCCATCCCCACCACATTGCCATGACCCCTCATTGCCGCACACGAAAATTTTGTAAACTCGTTGAGATCCTGAGCAAGCTTGAGCAGCGCGACGAGATTCAGATATTTACCCCTGGTCTGAGTCAGGCCCATCCCCCAGTAGATGATCCCGAACTTGGCGCTCTTCATCTTTTCGACCAAGGCTTTCAATTCATCGACCGCTATCCCGCCGATCTCGGTCTGTTCAAGTTCACGGCCCTTCACGAGCGCCCTGAGCGCAGAAATGACCTCATAGTCGGAGTTCGGTTTCATCTGGATGAAGGCGTCGGCGATTCGCGTGGTCGGCGTCGGCCTGACATCGACCTGGATGACCATCCGGTCCTTCTTCCCCTTGGGGGTGAACATCCCCTTGACGGTGACCGAGTACCGAGTGGCATGCCGTGGGTGAGCCTCTGCCGGATTACATCCCCAGAAGATCACCAGATCGGCCCGGTTCTTCGTCTCTCCCGACGTACAGGTCGGGATGCCGACCGTCATCACCGCCTGATAGCTCGGCGCGTGGCAGACAGAGGAGGTATGATCGATATTCGCGCCGATCAGATCGGCCAACTCGATCGACGCCCGTTGCGCGCCCAACTCGGTAGAGTCGAGTCCATAGATGAGGGGATACTTGGCCTTGGCAAGAATCTCTGCCGCCGCATCGATACACTCATCAACCGTCGCCGGTTTTCCATACAGCCGCGGGGTCGCCAACCCCTCCAGATGATGGAGAAAGGTGTCCTTGCCCAGGACGCAGGCATTCTTGACCTCCGTGATCTTCCCATTCTCGACTCGAACCTCAAGATCGTCGCACGTCACACCGCAATAGGGACATACGACGCCCGTCATCACATACGGTTCTTTCACGGCAACGTTCTCAGCCATGACGCTCAACCTCCACCGTGATCCCCTTTGAATCCGGCATCCCTGTGGCCTGGGTATCCGAACCGATCAGGGCGTTACTCGGTTCTCCGTAAGGAATAAAGACTATCCCCTGCGGGATATCGGTCTTTTTCAATTTGACCACCATCGAACCGTAGTTCGATTTGACTCGCACCTGAGCCCCGTCCTGTAACCCTAAGGCTTCGATATCCTTGACGTTCATCTGCAAGGTTGAAACCTCTTCCCGGTACTCTTGGGCTTCCTTGCCGAGATGGAGCGACTTTCCCTGCTTGGTCGATCGACCGGTAATCAAGATAAACTGTGTCTCGGGCACCTGATTCTTGCTCCTATCCGATAATAAAATCTTACCACACAACCGATAAGATCACAGCAAAACCTTTATACTCACCGTGCCATACAGCTCTCAGGCGGAAAGCCGCCTTTGGGCAATCTCCAGGGCTTTCGTCTCGTCAAGCACCACAAACTTCTCCGAGGTCCGGATCGTTTCGAGCATCTCGATCTCGACATCGTATTTCAGAACCCCAACGGCGAGTGCGCCGATCCCCCTGATACCCGGCGCAACCTCTTTGAGGTTGTCATTCGGCGCCAGGTTATGGATGCCGGTCGGGGGAACGGCATTGACGTCGGCCACGAGCTTACCCGACGGGAGCGCATTCAGGACCGCCCCGGAAATCATCTGAATACCCGCCTTACCGGTCGTCAGGATCACATCAGCGCTACGCAGGTGCGAGATCTTGTCCTCATCCGTCGCCATCGCGGCGCCCTTTACGGAGCCTCCCGTCTGCGCTGACAGCCGCTGGGCCAGACGCTCTACGCCGCTCAGTTGCCTGGAGCCGATAATGACTTCGGCTCCCAGCTTCACACAGAGGGTCGCAGCCACAATACCCACAGGGCCTGTTCCACCCGGGATGGCTACCTGTTTGCCGCGCAATCCGCCCAGCGCCTTCTCTGCTTTGGCGACCAGCGCGACGGCCGTCGTATAGGACCCCTTGGGATCGATCATCATCGACACCTGGAAGGGGGGAAACATACTTTTCGCGGCCGCTTGGCGGACCCGCTCGGCCGAGTCTATGTCGTTACCCCCAATGAAGAGCGCACTGAACTTGGCGCCTTTCGGCCCTCGAGAGAAGATAATATCCTGCACCAGCAGGACTGCCGACTCCTCGTTCACACCACCATATGGAATCACGGCGTGGAAACCTGCATCATACGCCATGTTGATGTCAAACGGACTCGGTTGGGACTCCGTTGTCAAAAAATAGAGCAGATGCTTTCGCTCGGTCGCCATAGGTCCTCACTCAACGGAACAAATCAAGGGGGCCGACGGGCAAGGGGCCGATCAGACCCTCAACGCTCACCCGGCAGCCCCCTTCGATATATTCGAAATAGGTAATTCTACTCTGTAATCCTACCTCGTATCGATCCGACTACGCAAACGGATGCTTGACCTTATCCTTCTGCGCCAGGATCTCGCTCATCGAGGGCTGCTCTGCCAATGCCCGCGCGATCGACTCCTTAGTCGCCTGATAGTTGTAGTCGAAGATCTTCTTATTGTCATCGGCCTCCCAATGGATGAAGACGCCGACAACGACCGCCAGATCTTCAGCATCCTTCGCGGCGATCACACCCTCTGCGACGCTGTCCACCACAGCCTTCGCCACGGCCGCCTGGGCTGGGCCGAACATCTGGACCGCCTGCTTCGCCCCCTTGATCGTCACCTTATTGAACATCACCGTCGCAGGCTTCGCCAGCAAATTCGGCGCCACGACCGCCAGGAGGGCGCTGTGGCCCGCACTCTGCTGAGCAAGACGCTGTGCGAAGACGGCGCCGACCGGACCGCTCTTGGGACCGATCATCAGATCAATGTGCGCCACCTCATTACCGTCACCTGCCAATGACTCACCAACCATGATGTCACGCATCGACATTCCTCCTTCTCCTTTTCACCATTTCCAGTTAAGGTTATCGCTCACAACGACAGATCATTGCTCAGACGCGAAGTTTATAATCTAATTTGAGCAGATCATCATGTCAAGCTTTTTCGGCTATCCCAGAATAGAGTAACTTTCTCCTTGCACACAACTCGGGTATCCGTCACGATGGGCGTGCAAATCACTGAGGGATCGATGGTCAGGCGAACACTCGAGCCGCCGACGGACGAACGACTTTCAGCCGAACCCGTGAGTGTGCAACCTGGACCGTCTGTGCGCATCGCATGCTGGCCTGGTGGAGGAGATCTCAATGGGACGAGTCGATTGGAGGTACCATCGCCCCGGATGAAAGGGCTGCACCAAAACGCAAGAGTTTCTTGCGGAACATCGCGTCGAGATTGCGTTGCAGGTGGATGCAAAGAAGCAAATCTTGAAGGAGAAGGAGGCGCTCGCGCTGGTCCGAGAGGTGGACGAAATCTACGCGACCAAAGGGCAGAAGGTTATCTACGTTGATCTGCGGAAGGACAAGCCGGGCAGTGCCCAACTCCTCGCTCTCCTGCTGGGACCGACCGGGAACCTGCGAGCCCCGACTCTCCGGAAAGGTCGTACGCTCGTAGTCGGCTTTGACGCGGCAACGTACGAGAAATTGCTTCGCTAGCGTAGTGCGGCTAACGCTTCTTCATATTGATTTCAAGTCCGTCATTGTTTCGAAAGTCCCCCTCGCGGGTCATTGCGAGGGAGCGAAGCGACCGAAGCAATCTCACAGTCGTTGGGGCGCGTAGTCGCCGGAAAAACGGTGAGATTGCCGCGCTCCCGATGGTCGCTCGCAATGACGCGAGCGTAGGTTGCATGCCTCGTCTCGCAGACTGTCATGCACATGGGTGCGTCGCCGGCGCATGCGATATTCCCGCGAAAGCGGGAATCCAGTTCTTGGGTCCCCGCCAAAGGGGCGCTATGCCGAACTAAGCGAAACGGCGCGTCAGATACCTAAGGGGACTGGACAATCGGCGGGATATTGGAGTACAAGATGGTGTCAGACGCCTCCGCCTTGTAGATGGACGGTGGGGGCGGAGGGGGCGACGGCTGCGCCGCAACCACCTGAGCGACCGTCTCGATCGGCCCGCTCGTCTGGCGCTCTCGTTGCCCACGCCGGTACAGGCTGAGGACTTTCGTCACATAGTCCCGGGTCTCCGCGTAGGGCGGCACGCCCTTATATCGGAGCACGGCGTTTTCTCCGGCGTTATAGGCGGCCAGCGCCAGCGAAAGATCTCCTTGGAATAGGTCCAGGAGCTGCCGTAGATACCGGGCGCCCGCCCCGATGTTCTCATGAGGATCATAGACGTCTCCCACTGAGAAGCGCCAGACAGTGGCCGGCATCAGTTGCATCAGCCCCTGCGCCCCCTTGCGTGAGATAGCCTTGCGGTTAAAGTTCGACTCCACCTGAATGACGGCCCGAATCAGAGCAGGATCAAGCTCATACTCGGCGCCGAGGGCATCGATCAGCTCCGACATGTTCGCACCGGTCAGTCTGGTAGCGGGAGGCAACACCCCCGGTTGGAGCAGCCTGTGCTGCGACGTTGTCGGCGCATTGGTAAAGCGTGCGATCCCGTCCTCGTCAATTCGATAATAGATCGCCGCCAGCGCGGGTCCTGCAGGCAGCAAGACAAGACCCGCCAGCGCCATCGCGATACACCAATGCCTCTTCACACCGCCTCCTGGTTGGTCGCCCATAAATCAGTTTATTATTATATAGCAGATCCGGCCACCTGGTACAAGCGTAATCAGTCCAGCCGGCCGGCCTGTCGGCGACTGGACTCAGTGGCCTAAACCGGAGAGCAGTTGCTCAGTCAGATAGAACAGCAGGACCCCAACGAACACCATAAGCGCCATCAGGATCCCCTTCTCGCGATTGACCTCCGGCATCAGGTCAGACGCCGCCACATAGATCATGACCCCTGCCGATACGGCCAGCCGATAGCCCAGCAGTCCTTCAAGGTAAGAAGCAAATAACACGCCACAAATGGTCGAGAGCCCGAGCGCCACCGAAGAGGCGATCGCCATTGTACGATTCCTGCCTGACGCCAGCATGATGGAACCGACCGTAAACCCTTCGGGAATCTTATGAAGCGCCACTGCGACGAAGATTAACACCCCAAGCTCCGTGCTGACATGAAACCCTGACGCAATCGATACCCCGTCGAAGAAGGTATGAACCAACAGGCCCGTCAGAGCAAAGAGGCTTACCGATGGCGCCAGGACGGCCTCCACGTGAGTCTCCTCGCCGAAGTGAAAATGAGACGCCAGCGTATGTTCAGCGAAGTGAATCAGCAGGTAACCGCCGAGAATAAGCAGGGGGGCGTGGTCGGTCAGACGAACGCTCTCCGGCACCATCCCGAGGAACGCAGCCCCCAACATGAAGCCGGTCCCGAGCGCAAGGAAGTGCTTGAGCAGCACCTCATCCCAACGTCGCTTGATCGTAAGCAGGAGCCCGCCGGCCACATTCGCCGCGGCGGCGGCGCAGCCGAAGGCCAGGCTGATGTAGAACGATTCCATAGTCGCCTCGTGAAGATAGTGTAAAGTCGGTACGTTAGCGTTTCATCTTTGCCTTGTCAAAGTAATTTGTCACACCCAAGAATAGCAATTGATCGCGAAGCTCGTTTATGTGTCTGTCATTGCGAGTACCCGCAGGGTGCGAGGCAATCTCACCGTTCTGTTCTCGTAAGTTTGGAGAACTTGGGGCAACAACGGTTGGATTGCTTCGCGACGCTCGCAATGACGAATCTCAAACTCTTTCTAGGGGCCGGAGATTCGCTTTGCCAGGATGGCTACCGGAGATTATACTTACTGTAGAAAAAACGGCGAGTTTACAGCTTTAAGGAGGCCAAATGGCGGAGGCAAGCGGGGGGCAGTTTGAGGCGCTGGTGCGGATTATGGAGCGGCTTCGGGCGGATGACGGATGTCCATGGGACCGGGAGCAGACGCGACAAACCCTGAAGCCGTTTCTGATCGAGGAGGCCTATGAAGTGGTGGAGGCGATCGACGAGGGGGACCCCAAGCAGCTTATGGAGGAGCTGGGCGATCTGCTCTTTCAGGTGGTGTTTCACGCCCAGGTCGCAGCCGAGCGGCGTGAGTTTACCATCGGGCAGGTTCTGGCGGCGACAGCCGAGAAGATGGTGCGCCGTCACCCCCACGTCTTTGGCGACGGTACAGCTTCCACGGCCCGTGAGGTGCTGGAACAGTGGGAGGAACTGAAGCGTAAGGAACGCAACGCCGCGGCCACGGCCCCCATATCGGCTCTGGACGGCGTCCCCAGAGAGCTGCCCGGCCTTCTCCGCGCCCAACGGCTGCAGGACAAGGCCGCAAGGGTCGGATTTGACTGGCCCGACATCTCGGGGGTGACGGCAAAGGTGGAAGAGGAGCTTGGCGAACTCAGAAAAGCCATGAGATCCGCTGCACCGGAGGAGATTGAAGAGGAATTAGGAGACGTGCTGTTCAGTCTGGTCAATCTTGCCAGGTTCCTGAACGTGAGCGCAGAGGAGGCGCTTCGCAAAAGCACCACACGATTCACGACCAGGTTCCAATACATGGAAGCGGCGCTGCAGCGGGATGGTCGTCGCCTCGGGGAGGTCGATCTGGAGGAGATGGAGCAGCTTTGGCAGCAGGCCAAGAGCGCTAACCGCTCATCCGGCGCATGACGCATGTGGGCTATCCGTGACAGAAGTTGAGTAGGCACATAATGAATCGGCTCGTCGTCTGGTATACGCTGATAGGCATCGCGCTGGCGTGGCCTGCTGCCACCGACTCAAGGTCGGAGTCTACCGCCCGGCCCGTGCTGGCCATCCAGATCGAAGGGGTCATCGCGCCCAGTACGGCAGATTATATCATCCGTGCCATCAAGCAGGCCGACCGCGAGATGGCCCAGGCGTTGGTCATTGAGCTGGACACCCCGGGCGGCCTTGATCTTTCGATGCGCTCCATCATCAAGGAGATGCTGGCGGCCGAGCGCCCGATCGTGGTCTATGTCTCGCCAAGCGGAGCCCGCGCCGCATCCGCCGGCGCCTTCATTACCCTGGCCGCCCACGTGGCCGCCATGGCGCCGGGAACCAATATCGGCGCCGCCCACCCGGTCAACATGGGTGGCCAGATGGACAAAGAGATGAGCAAGAAAGTGACCAACGATGCGGCCGCCTATATTCGGACCATCGCCGAGCAGCGCGGCCGGAATGTCCAGTGGGCCGAGGATGCGGTGCGTAAGAGTGTCTCGGCAACCGAAAAGGAAGCGCTCAAGCTCAAGATCATCGATCTCCTGGCGGACAAGCTGGATGACCTGCTTGTGGCGTTGGATGGCCGAGAGGTCACGACGGCCAGTGGTAAGGTCATTCTGCACACCAAGGGGGTCGAGGTCAGTCGGCTCGAGATGGGCCTGCGCGATAAAATCCTGAAGGTGATCTCTGATCCGAACATTGCCTACATGCTGCTCATGCTGGGCCTGGCCGGACTCTACTTCGAACTCTCGACGCCAGGCGCCATCCTACCGGGAGTGCTCGGGGGGATCTGCCTGATCCTGGCCTTTTACGCCTTCCAGACCCTGCCCATCAATTACGCCGGACTACTCCTCATCCTGCTGGCGATCATCCTCTTCATCGCTGAGATCAAGGTGACCTCGTACGGAATGCTTGCCGTAGGCGGGATTATCGCCATGATCCTCGGCTCCGTGATGCTGATCAGGAGTCCTGAGCCGTTCATGCGGATCTCGCTCAGCGCCATCCTGTTCACCACAGCCGCAACGGCGGCATTTTTCGGTTTTATCGTCACCATGGCCCTCAGGGCCCAGCGCCAAAAGACTACCACCGGCGCAGAGGGCCTCATCGGGCAGATCGGCACAGTCAGGACGCCGCTCAAACCGGAGGGAAGCGTCCTGGTGGGGGGCGAACTCTGGTCGGCTCAATGCGAGGAGGGAGCTGAGCCCGGCGATACGGTTAAGATCTGGGCGGTGAAGGGGCTCATGTTATTCGTCCGCAAAGATCACGAGGCGGTGGCCGTTGAAGCCGATGCACTATCAACGCAACAGCGACGGGGAGGACAGGCATGAATCCCATGGAGATGCTCTCAACTGTGTTCGGCTTGGTCCCGATACTCTTTCTCCTCATCCTGGCGCTTTTTATTCTTGCCAGCTCGGTCCGTATACTCCCTGAATACGAACGGGCCGTGATCTTCCGTCTGGGCCGCCTCGCGAAGGCAATCGTGAATGTGGGCGGCACCGGCAATGGACCAGGCCTGATTCTCCTGATCCCCATGATCGACCGGATGACAAAGGTCAGCCTGCGGACGGTAGCCATGGACGTCCCCTCCCAGGACGTCATCACCAAGGATAACGTGTCGGTCAAGGTGAACGCCGTGATCTACTTCCGCGTGATCGACCCACAGCGCGCCATCGTCCAGGTCGAGAATTTTCTCTTTGCGACCTCCCAGATCGCCCAAACTACCCTCAGGAGCGTCCTGGGGCAGTCGGAGCTGGACGAGTTGCTGGCCGAGCGCGACCGGCTCAACCAGCGGCTTCAACAGATTATCGACCAGCACACCGATCCATGGGGGATCAAGGTGACCGTAGTGGAGATCAAGCTCGTGGACCTCCCGCAGGAGATGCAGCGGGCCATGGCCAAGCAGGCGGAGGCCGAGCGGGAGAAGCGGGCGAAGATCATCCACGCCGAGGGCGAGCT
>JACPQW010000018.1 GCA_016190285.1 Candidatus Methylomirabilis oxygeniifera | reverse complement strand
TCGCGCACGTGGACCATGGCAAGACGACGCTCGTAGATGCCATGCTGAAGCAGAGCCACATCTTCAGGGACAATCAGGCGGTAATGATGCGGATCATGGATTCAAATCCTCTCGAGCGGGAGCGCGGCATCACTATTCTGGCCAAGAATACCGCCGTCACTTACGGAGACGTAAAGATCAACATCGTGGACACGCCCGGGCATGCCGACTTTGGGGGCGAGGTCGAGCGGGTTTTGAACATGGTGGACGGGGTGTTGCTGCTGGTGGATGCCGTGGAGGGACCGATGCCCCAGACTCGGTTCGTGCTGCGCAAGGCCCTGGAACTCCAGCACAGGGTTGTCGTGGTTGTCAACAAGATCGACCGCGCGAACGCCCGAGCCGACTACGCAGCCAACGCCACCTTCGATCTGTTCATCGATCTTGGCGCAACAGAAGAGCAAGCGGATTTCCCGATCGTGTATACGGATGGCCTCCGTGGGCGGGCCGGCCACACGCCAACCTCACTGGCCCCTGACCTGCAGCCCCTGTTCGAAACTATCCTCAGCTCCCTGCCTCCTCCCGTGGTGGAGCCGGATGGTCCCACGCAGATGCTGGTCAATCTCCTGGCCTATGATGATTATAAGGGTCGGATCGCCATCGGTCGCCTGTGCGCCGGCCGTCTACGCCGAGCCCAGGAGGTCATCCGGATCGCGAAGGATGGAACCTACCACCCCGACAAGGTAGCACAGGTCTTTGTACATCAGGGATTGAACCGCATCGAGGTTGAGGAAGCGGGGGCCGGCGAAATCGTAGCGGTGGCCGGCCTTGGGGAGGTTGGGATCGGGGAGACGATCGCCGACAAAGATAAACCCCTTGCTCTCCCTCCGATCCGGGTCGACGAGCCGACCGTACAGATGACCTTCAGCGTGAATACCAGTCCCTTTGCGGGGCGGGAAGGGCGGTGGAGTTCAAGCCGCAGCCTCCGCGAGCGCCTGTTTAAGGAGCTCGAGCACAATGTCAGCCTGAGAGTCCATGACACGGAGAGCCCCGACAGCTTCCTGGTGGCCGGACGAGGCGAGTTGCATCTGGTCGTCCTGATCGAAACGATGCGGCGCGAGGGATATGAACTCCAGGTCTCGAGACCCGAAGTCATCTTTCAGACCGATCCGCAAAGCGGGGAGCGGTTGGAGCCGTTCGAGCGGGTCAGCATCGAGGTGCCGGAGGAGCAGGCAGGGTTGGTGATGGAAATGTTGGGGGTGCGGCGAGGGCGTCTGATGGATATGCGGACGGGTGAACAGGGGTTCGTACACTATGAGTTCATAGTCCCCACGCGAGGATTGCTGGGATTTCGGCAGGCGTTCTTGACCGCAACACGCGGGACCGGGCTGCTCAACAGCCTGTTCCACGCCTATGAACCTATGGTCGGCGAGATCCGCGCGCGTGACCGTGGGTCGCTGGTCGCGTGGGAGGCTGGGGTGGCCACGGCGTACGGCTTGGCGAGCGCGGAGGGGAGCGGGATCCTCTTCATCGGACCGGGGACCGAGGCGTATGAAGGGATGGTCGTCGGCGAGGCAGCCAAGGAGCGAGACCTGGAGGTCAATGTCGCGAAGCGGAAGCACCTGACGAATATGCGATCCTCGACCTCCGATGTGGCAGTGCGCTTGACACCGCCGAGGCAGATGAGTCTTGACAACTGCGTGGAGTATCTGGCAGAAGACGAACTGTTGGAGGTCACGCCGAAAAGTCTACGGCTGCGCAAGAAGCTGCTGGACCGGCACGAGCGCAAGCGGGGAAGGGTCGCGAGGCACTAACGCGCCACCCAGCCGGCACTATGAGCTCGGGTGGGGTGGCGGCTCTTCGGCAGGAGGTAAATCCTCCTCGGGTTCGCCCTCCACGGTCGGCAAGACACCCTCTTTCCTCTCCAGTTTCTTTCGGAGCTTCTCCTCCTGCTTGGCCTTGCGCGCGGTCTCTTTTCGCCGCTTCTCCCCTCGGTACGGTTGGAACTTTCCCGCCATCTACACTCTCCTTTCTGCAATCGTTGCCTTCTCGTTTGCGGCCTCGGCCAGGCCGTAAGTACTCTGCAACAGCCTACGCCCTCGGGATAACGCTGTCAAGGGGCTTACGTAACAGCGAGCGGCGGCGCGCCTTGACAGGCTCGCCTGCCTATGACATTTTCTAGCTATGATGCAGCAGATCGATCAACTTCAGGAAAAGGTCAAGGGCCTGGCGGATGCGCCGGGCGTCTATCTGTTCCGTGACGCGCGAGGCCATGTGTTGTACATCGGTAAGGCGCTGTCGCTGAGGAAGCGGGTCGGCTCTTACTTCACGGAGGCGCCGGACACACCCGAGCGGCCGCTGATCCGGCCGATGGTGGAGCAGATCGCCGATTTGGAATTCATCCTGACCGAAAATGAGCTAGAGGCTCTCATCCTGGAAAGCAACCTGATCAAGAGCCACAAGCCGCGCTATAACATTGCCCTTAAGGACGATAAACATTACCCCTTCCTTAAGCTTGATCTGAACGACCCGTTCCCCTGGGTGCAGGTGGTCCGCCGGATCAAGGATGACGGCGCGCTCTATTACGGCCCGTACGTCCCGGCCACCGCGATGTGGGACGTCCTGGCCCTCGTGAACAAAACGATCCCCCTCCGCAAGTGCCGGTCAATCAAGGGACGACGGCTTTGTCTCGAATACCACTTGGGCCGCTGTCTGGGTCCCTGCGAAGGGCTGATCAGCCAACAGGCCTACGGTGAACTGGTGGATCAGGCGCGGCTGCTGCTGGACGGGAAGGATCAGGAGTTGATGAAGCGTCTTCAGGAACAGATGCAGCAGGCGGCTGAGGCTCTGCAATTCGAACAGGCGGCGAAATATCGCGACCAGATTGCGTCATTGCGCCAAGTATTTGAGCGTCAGCGCATCATCTCACCAAGGGGCGAAGATCAGGATGTCTTTGGCCTGGCCGCCGAAGGCGGGGAGGCACAGGTCCAGCTCTTCCTGATCAGGCGAGGCCGGCTGATCGGCCGCGAGACCTTTACCTTCGAGCTGAAAGCTGAGACAGTGGGCGGGCTGCTGTCAGCCGTGCTCAAGCAGTTCTACCTCCGCGCGCGGGACATTCCCCGCGAGGTCTTGTTGTCTGCGCCCCTGGAAGACGCCCCGCTGATTGCGGCATGGCTGACATCCCGGGCGAATCGACGGGTAAACCTGCTGGTCCCACGGCGCGGGCGCAAGATGCGGCTGGTCCAGATGGCGCTGAGGAACGCCCAGGAGGCCCTCGCGCTCAGCCTCCGATCCTCACAGAGTCGCGAGGCAGCTCTGAAGGAGTTGCAAACGGTACTGGACCTCCCGGCCCCGCCCAGGCGGATCGAGGCGTTCGACATCTCGAACATTTCAGGGACGCTGGCGGTCGGGTCCCAGGTAGTCTGGGAGGAAGGCAGGCCCAAAAAATCGGCTTACAAACGCTACAAGATCAAGACGGTTCAGGGGCCGGACGACGTCGCCATGCTGGCCGAGGTGATAGAGCGGCGGCTGCATAAGGCCGAGGAGATGCCGCTTCCCGACCTCATGCTGCTCGACGGCGGCCGCGGTCAGCTCAACGCCGCGCTCGGCGTGGCAAAGGAGCTGGGGCTGCATGCGCTGCCGATGGTGAGCCTGGCCAAGGAGGAGGAGTTGGTCTTTCACCCATCCAGGTCCGCACCGATCGCGCTCCCGGAGCGATCACGGGCCAGGCAACTGCTGCAGCAGATCCGCGACGAGTCGCACCGGTTCGCCATCACGTATCACCGGGCGCTGCGGGGCAAGTCGGCCATCCGTTCTCTGCTGGACGATGTCCCGGGGATCGGGGCCAAGCGCAGACGCGCGCTGCTCACCCAGTTCGGGAGCCTCCGGCGCCTCCGTGAGGCCAGTATCGAGGAGCTGCGGCGTGCCGCCGGGATCTCCGAGTCGCTGGCTACCACCATTCACGATGTCGTCGGCGCCATAAGTGCGTAACTTGCTGGGACATTCATCAAAACCGGCGCTCTGTCATTGCGAGCGACCAGCGGGAGCGCGGCAATCTCATCGTTGTACCCAGGGGTCACGTACCCCAACTACTGCGAGATTGCTTCGGTCGCTGCCACTCCCTCGCAATGACCGCTGAGGGAGACTTTCGGGGCAATGACACGCGAGACGGGGGGTTTGGAGGGCTAACAGACCACGGATTGCAGTTAGGAGAAGCAAATGTCGCGTGAGATCGTGAGCACCGAGAAAGCACCGAAGGCGATCGGACCCTACGAGCAGGGGATAAAGTTCAATGGATTTCTCTTCACTTCCGGCCAGATCGCGCTTGACCCCGTCACCGGAACGCTGATCGATGGGGATGTCTCGGCCCAGACTCGCCAGGTCCTGGACAATCTCAAGGCGGTCCTGGAAGCCGGGGGCAGCTCCCTCGATCACGTGATCAAGGCTACGGTCTACCTGACCGACCTGAGCAGTTTTGCTCAGATGAACGAGGTTTACGCCGAGTATCTGGGGAACGTGAAACCGGCCCGTTCTACGGTGGGCGTGGCCACCCTGCCGCGCGGCGCCGGCGTCGAAATCGACCTGGTGGCGACGACGTTGTAGGTTTCGGCTTTACGGCCTCGCCCTCAGGACCAACGACCCGCTCTTTTTTCTTGACATTAGAAATGACTATGGTAATAAGACCATAGTCACCATGATGTGCTCAGCGGAGGTTCCACTAGCATGAAAACCGTCGTATCGAAGTCTCACTTCAAACCCCGGGCTCTCGAATACTTCCGGCAGGTGCAGACGACCGGGCGGGCGCTGACTATTACTGATCACGGCAAACCGGTTCTGAAAGTCGTGCCCTACGCGGAGGATCCTGAAGCGTGGTTGAAGCCCCTCCGCCACAGCGTGCTGAGCTACAAGAGACCTACGGAACCGGTAGGCGAGGAAGACTGGGACGCCCTGCAATGATCGTACTGGACACGCACGTCTGGGTCTGGTGGGTCAGCGGCAGCACACCGCTTTCCTCCAAGGCGCGTCGAATCGTCGAGGAGGGCGTGCAGCAGAGCGCTATCTATCTGTCGTCGATAAGCGTCTGGGAAGTGGCCCAGCTTGCCGCCCGAGGCCGCCTGCAACTGACCATGGGGGTGGCCGACTGGGTAGCCAAATCCGAGGCCCTGCCGTTTGTCCACTTTGTACCCGTGGATAACACCATTGCCCTCAAATCGGTCCAGTTGCCCGACTCGCTCCATTCGGACCCGGCCGATCGGATCATCATCGCCACCGCGCTCACCCTGGGTTTTCCCTTGGTCACCCGCGATGAGCAGATCGCCCGCTATCCCCACATCCGAACCATCTGGTAGCGGACGCGCAAGCGCGCCAGCGCTGGAGGCGGTCCGTTGTGCAATGCTTTGTTTGTGCTCCTACTCCCCAGCGGTCAACTCCCGTCTGAGTGTCCGGACTTTCCTCTTCCCTTTCATCATAGACCCCAAAAGCCTGGAAGCCACCAGCTCTGAGGCTGCTATTGAACACAGCTGGCCTATTTGGCCGGACACCAATGGATAGTTTAGAGCCAGAACGAAGTCGAACTGTCGACCGTGCCGAAGAACTCGACCTGGTATATTCTTCGCGTCACCAATTACCCTGCCGTAGCGGCAGAACGGATAGACGCGTTTAATGCATTCCGCCTTATATGAATAAACTATCGCATCGTGAGTTGTTACCCTTCCGTACTTCACCTCAATGATGACCCTGGGGATGATCGTCGTATTTCCCTCAGTCTTCTGCTCGTAAACTAGAATGTCCTGCTCGAAGCCGGTTCCCTTACCCCGAATCGGCTCGCCGGTATCTGCGTCGACACCCATTCGAATCACACCATCATCGTCGATCGGCATCTCGTATAGGACGCTGACGCGGGAGCCGACAATGGCATCAGCAATATGCGAGGAGATGCGCTCGACGAGTTCTTCAGTAAATTCCGCTTCGGTCATCTTATTCCTTTTCTTATTCCTTTTCGCCTGAACCATTGAGTGTGCTGGTCAAGATGTCGCGAGCCTCGCGTTTCTCAGGATTACGGCAATTCTCTTTGGTTTCTAAGGAGTTGTCAAGGTTCTCTGGAACGCACCGTTACGGGCGAATACAGATCGGCATAGTCCTAACCCGGCTATTCTTGGGTAAAGTGTTCCGGGGCATCTCAACTCGCGCAATTCTTGATATACCGTAACACCCTACCGGCTTGCCTATAGCAGGCACGCTCAACCTAAAAGTTGAGAACTGAGTCAGATACACCATCGAATTGCTCCACGCCTATTGGTTGTGCGCCTTGTCAGTCCGTTTTCGACGAACCATACTTCTATACATGATGTGGTTTGAGTTTCCGATCCCTTGTGCTGGGAGTCATTCCGACATGGGCCATGCAATGAAGGAGCGATCTGTCTCCCCTGGTGGGCAACGCAGAGGAGCCGCAAGCTACCCCTGCGATGAGGCGTTTTCCCATATGCATGCGTAGAGCAACCACACTTCAATTGATACGGAGGAAACATGATGAATCCCGTCGTTCACTTCGAGATGCCGTACGACAATCGGGTGCGTATGGCAACGTTTTATGAGTCGGTATTCGGCTGGCAGATGCAGATGCTTGGCGAGGAGATGGGTAATTACGTCCTGGCAACCACGACCGAAACCGGCGACAGCGGCCCAACAAGACCCGGCGCGATTAACGGTGGCTTTTTCCCGAAAAAACCTGATTGGCCCGCGCAATATCCGTCCGTCGTTATCGCGATAGACGATGTCAAAGAATCCATACAGAAAGTAATGGATGCGGGCGGTGAAGTGCTCGGCGAGCCGATGGAGATACCCGGTGTGGGAGAGTATGTCTCGTTCATCGACACCGAGGGTAACCGCTTGAGTATGCTGCAGCCCCTCTCACGCAAGTGGCATGCACCGGTGCCGGAATAAGGGGATCTGCTCCGGCTGCTGATTACCTCCAACGTTTGGCCAAGTCAGGTCTATTTACAGCAGAGCTTCCCTTCTGAAGGAGGGTGCGGTGGAAATCAAATACTTACGTTTTGCAGCACTACTGATCTCTGCTTGGGCGGCAATGAGTTTGCAGTTCAATGTGGCCTACGCCGAAGGTAAAGCAAAAGTAACAATGTTATATAAGGGGCATGTGGAACCTATACAAGGCAAAACGTTCTTGCCCTGGTCTACGCACGATGGGGCCCGCTCACTTTCTACCTCTGTTTTTGTGATTCAAAGCGGAGGGAAAGTGTTGGTGGGTGATCCGGGCATTGTGCGGAAAGGCGATTGGCCGACAATCATGGAGAAACTGGCCAATATGGGAATACGTCCGAGCGACGTAGCCTACGTGTGGATTGATCACCATCATCCGGACCCCACCGCGCACTTGGGTGCATTTCCAAACGCTCCAATTGTCGATTTTTGGTCGGTCTATACAGATGAAGTATGGGCAGACCATCCTAATTACTTTGAGGTTATTCCCGGTGTAACCGTAGTCAGGACGCCAGGGCATACCAACGAGGATAGTAGTCTTCTGGTTGATACAGACGATGGCCTTATGCTGATAACTCACATGTTTTGGCATAACGACCTGACCCCTGTCATTGACCCTGTAGCGGAGGATCAGCACAGTTTGGATGTCCATCGAAGGCTGTTGCTTCAAAGGGCTGATCTGCTATTTCCGACCCACGGGGAAATCATGAAAAATCCGTTCAAGAATACGGAGTGGGACGGTAAGCCTTACAGGCGGTAGTCACGCCGCAGTGGCGCACATGAGTGGCAGAGTGTGACTATCACGCTGCCATCTTTAACACTCTCTCCGCTGACAAGGCGGCCACTGATAACGAAGAGAGGAAAGAGCGATGAAACGTAATGCAGGATTTACAGTCGTTTTGGCGTTGGCGCTGGGGGCGTTCTTGGGTCTCGGATCCCCAGTGCCGGCAGAAGCTCAGGTTTTTCCCTTGCTCTTCGACGGGGGGATCGGGGTCATCCCCGTCTCGAGTGGCGTGGGCCAGGATCCAACCGCTGAGGTGGTGAACCGGAACATTGTTCGCGGCGTCCAACCTGCCGGCCAGATCTGGGTGATCAGCGATCTCAGCGCCGTCGTGGAGGGCGACGGGCGAATTCGCGTTGACGGAAGGGGACTGCTGCTGGGTGGGGGAAATAACATCGGGAGGAACGCAAACGCGAGCGTGTTCGCAACACTGATTTGCGAAGCAACGCCTCCGTTTACGGAGCGGAACACAGACGCTACCGGCGTCCCGCTTGAGGCCAACGGCGATTTTCGGATCGACGATGTGCTGACGCCGACGCCGTCGGCAGACTGTGCCAGTCCGACCCTTCTCATCCGCAACGCGGGCAACCGGGCCTGGGTCGCCGCCGGTATCCCAGAAGCTCCGGAGATGTAATCATCCTGGCGCGTCCGATGGGCGCCGAGGTCCCTCGTCGCCCATCGGACCTTTTCATCTGCCTGTCATTGCGAGCACCCGCAGGGTGCGCGGCAATCTCACCGTTCTGTTCTCGTGTGCTTGGAGAACTCGGGGCAAAGAACGGTTGGATTGCTTCGCGATGCGCGCAATGACGGATCCCAGGCCCTTGTACTTAGGGCAGAACCAGACGTGAAGGCGTTTCGGCGGGGCGATACTACAGTCGGCGGCCGACGGCCAGGGCGAGAGGGCGTAGCTCATCCATAAGCTGCTGGAATTTCTGGGGCTTCAGCGACTGCAGTCCATCCGACTGGGCTTCCGCAGGGTTCGGATGGACTTCGATGATGAGCCCGTCGGCCCCGCAGGCGATCGCCGCCTTGGCCATCGGCGCCACATAGTCCCATTGGCCGGTGCCGTGACTGGGGTCTACAAACAGCGGCAGGTGGGTCAGCTTGCCGAGGACCGGGATCGCGCTCAAATCTAAGGTAAAGCGGGTGCTGGTCTCGAAGGTCCGAATCCCGCGCTCGCAGAGGATGACGTCGTAGTTCCCCTCTGAGAGGATGTATTCGGCCGCCATCAGGAACTCCTTGATCGTGGTCGCCATCCCCCGCTTGAGCAGGACCGGTTTGCCGACCTCGCCGACCCTCTTCAGCAGGGCAAAGTTCTGGACGTTTCGGGCGCCGACCTGCAGGATGTCGGCATACGTTGCGACCAGCTCGACGTCCATGGGGTTCACGACCTCGGTCACGATCTTCAAGCCGGTGGCCGCCCGCGCGATATCCAAGTACTTGAGCCCCTCCTCTGCCAAGCCTTGAAAGGCGTAAGGCGAGGTGCGCGGCTTAAATGCGCCTCCGCGGAGGACCTTGGCCCCAGCCGCCTTGACTGCCTGGGCGGTCTGCAGGATTTGTGCCTCGCTTTCGACCGAGCAGGGGCCAGCCATCACCACGACAGCCGGTCCGCCGATCTCCAGGTCACCCACCTTGACAATACTCTTGCCGCCCTTGACCTCTCGGCTGGCCAGCTTGAACGGGTGCAGGATCGGGACCACGGTCTCCACCCCAGGCATTACCTCCAGCGACTGCAGACGATCCTTGCCCCGCTCATCTCCCACGGCTCCTACGACCGTCCGCTGCGTCCCCTGAATGATATGGGCCTGGTATCCGAGCGCCTCGATCCGCCGAATGACGTCTTGGATCTGACTCTCGTGGGCCCCTGTTTTCATCACGATAATCATGCCGTTCCTCTTACGATTGTCTCCCCCTGGCAGCCACTGCCATTCTGGCAAGCGCCCGCTCAAGGGCGGCCTGAGCCCTGGCATGATCGACAGTTTCATCCCCAAACTGGCGCAACCGCTCTTCAGCCCGCACCTTGGCCTGTTCGGCCCTGGCCAGGTCGATCTCCTCCGGTCGCTCCGCCGACTCCACCAGGACGATCACCTTGTCGGGGCGGACCTCGGCGTAGCCCCAGTTGACGGCCAGAAATCGCTCCTTCCGCCCCCGCGTATAGGACAGCTCCCCTATCTTCAACGTGGTCATAAAGGGGGTGTGGCCGGGCCAGACGCCGAAATACCCCTCCTGGCCGGGGGCCATCAGCTCTTCGACCTCTTCGCTGATGATCAGCCGCTGAGGCGTCACCACCTCAAGCATGAATGTGTGATCGCGTTGCTCTGCCATGGCTTCCCCAGAAAACGTCTATTGCGTCCATTGCGTTGTTGCGTCTCAGGGCCTATGGGGCTATGCCCTTCCGGCACCTTACGACAGAGGCTTACTTGTGGCCCGCCAGCTTTTCCGCCTTCTCCCGGGCCTCGTCGAGGGTCCCGACCATATAGAAGGCCTGCTCCGGCAGATCATCCGCCTTCCCCTCAATCAGCTCCTTGAACCCCTGGATCGAGTCTTTCAGTTTGACGTAGCGGCCGGGCTGGCCCGTGAACTGCTCCGCCACGAAGAAAGGCTGGGAAAGGAATCGCTGGACCTTCCGCGCCCGCGCGACCACCAGCTTGTCGTCTTCGGACAGCTCATCCATCCCCAGGATGGCAATGATGTCCTGGAGGTCCTTGTTGCGCTGCAG
>JACPQW010000023.1 GCA_016190285.1 Candidatus Methylomirabilis oxygeniifera | reverse complement strand
GGTCCCGGAAGAGTGGGGAGGGCAGACGGTCTACGTGGAGGTCTCGGCCAAGAAGCAGGTAGGCATAGAGCATCTGCTCGAGATGCTGCTGCTGCTGGCCGAGGTTCAGGAACTCAAGGCGAACCCGCACAGGGCCGCGACGGGTGTCATCATTGAGGCTGAACTGGATCGTAGTCGGGGACCGGTCGCGACCGTATTGGTTCAGCAGGGGACCCTGAAGGTGGGGGACGTGATCGTTGCCGGATTACATTCGGGTCGGGTGCGGGCGATGAATAATGAGAAGGGGAAAAGGACCCAGACGGCCGGACCGGCCACCCCCGTGGAGGTACTGGGTCTGTCTGGCGTCCCTATGGCCGGAGATACGTTTGTCGTGGTATCCGATGAACGGAAAGGGCGGCAGATCGCGCTCGGCCGACAACAGAAACACCGCGAGGAGATGATCGTCTCGAAGCACCGCGTGACCCTGGAGGATTTGCACCGTCGTATCCAGGAGGGTGAGGTCAAAGAACTTCGGATGATTATCAAGGGCGATGTCCAGGGCTCCATCGGGCCGTTTCGCGAGTCGCTGGGGCGAATCGGCACCGACGCGGTGAGGTTAAAGGTGATCCACGCGTCGGTCGGCGCTATCACCGAGACCGACGTGATGCTGGCGTCGGCCTCCAACGCTGTTATTGTCGGATTCCATGTGCGTCCGGAGCCAAAGGCCCAGAAGCTGGCCGAGCAGGAAGGCGTCGAGATTCGGCTCTACACCGTGATCTATGACGCCATCAACGAGATTCGACAGGCGATGGAGGGGCTGCTGGAGCCCAAGTATGTCGAACGGTCGATCGGTCGCGTGGAGGTTCGTCAGGTCTTTGCTGTGCCTAAAGTAGGCGCGGTCGCCGGCTCGATGGTCGTGGATGGAAAAGTCTGTCGAGACAGTCAGGTCCGCATTGTTCGGGATGGCAAGGTGGTCCATAAGGGACGAGTCGGATCACTTCGCCGCTTCAAAGAGGATGTCCGAGAGGTGCAAGGCGGGTTTGAGTGCGGGGTCGGCCTGGTAAACTTTAACGACATCAAGGTTGGCGACATCCTGGAAGTCTTCGAGATGGAATCGGTCGCCCAAAAACTCTAATAAAGATGTTCAAGGTTCAAGGTTCGAGGTTGCGGGGCGTTATTAACGTTGAACTTTGCACGTTGAACGGCGAACTTTGTTAGCCCATGACTGTTGGGACGTGCCGCGTCGAGTTGCATCTGGCCGGCAATACCTCCCTTAAGGGTAAGCGGCGGGTTGTCAAGGGGATCAAAGATCGTATCCGAGGCCGCTTCAATGTCTCGGTTGCTGAGGTGGATCGTCTTAATGAATGGCAACGCGCCACGCTCGGGATCGCCTGCATCAGCAACAATGCTCGACTGGTCGACGAGACCCTCACAAAAGTCGTCAACCTCATCGAGGCTGACGCTGACGCTCTGATTCTCGATTATGGGATCGATCTCGTGGCCCAGTAGGGGCACGGCATGTCATGCCCCTACGAACGGAGAGAATGGTCATGCAAGGCAGGCGAGCCGATCGAGTCGGCACTCTGATACAGGAAGAGATCAGTCGCTTAATTTTACAGTCGGTGAAGGATCCGAGGGTTCGTTGCGCCACGGTCACCCGTGTGCGGGTCAGCGATGATTTACAACACGCGAAGGTCTATATCGCCTCGATGGGAGGCGACAAGAAACAGTGCCAGGAGGCGCTGATCGGTTTGAAGAGCGCGGCCGGCTTTCTCCGGGGGGAATTGGGGCGCCGGTTGTGCCTGCGCTACATCCCGGAACTGCTCTTTTCGCTTGATGATTCGCTGGAGCAGGAGTTGCACCTGGCTGAGCTGTTTCGACAGATCGAAGCGACCGGGACCAAGGAGCAATGACAATGGCGAGTCGTATCGATCTACACCTGCATACCAAGGCCTCCGATGGCGCGCTTCAGCCGGCGGAACTGGTGAAGGCCGCAGACCGCATCGGGATCCGCGTGATGGCCGTGACTGACCACGACAGCGTGAATGGAATCGCCGAGGCGCGAGAAGCCGCTTCTGATCTGGCAATCGAGGTGATGCCCGGGATCGAGTTGAGTGCGAGTCTGGACGGCGATGAGATCCATGTCCTGGGCTATCTGCTCGACGCGGACGATCCATCCTTACAAAAGGCCCTCCGTCGACTACAGGAGGACAGACTCGTTCAGGCCCAGGCGATGGTCGGGCGGTTAGGCGCACTCGGCTATCCGCTCGAATGGGACCGCGTCATGGCAATTGCGAATGGGGGATCGGTCGGACGGCCGCATATCGCGATGGCCCTCGTGGAGCGCGGCGCCGTCGCATCAGTGGATGAGGCGTTCTCGCGTTTTCTGCGACGAGGGGGCCCCGCCTATGTTGAGGGCTCGAAGTTCTTTCCGTACGAGGCGGTCAGCCTGATCAGAGAGGCTCATGGCGTGCCTTCACTGGCGCACCCGATCATTGTGGGGGCCAGCGATTACCACCTGGATCTTGAGCGGCTGTTGCCGATGATGAAGGAGGCGGGCCTGGAGGGGATCGAGACCTACTATAAGGGGTATACCCCGGAGATTACAACGTTTCTGCTGGCGGTTGCCGAGCGGCATCGGCTTATACCCACCGGTGGGAGCGATTTTCATGGCGGTGGCGTGGTTGCTGATGCGGAGTTGGGAGGAGTAGAGGTACCCTGGCAGACTGTCGAGCGGCTGTGGGCCAGAAAACGAGCGTCGGGCGACGCACCGATCATCTCCGAGTAAACTTCAGGTACATCGTATGGAACTCAGCGGAGTCTTGAATATTAATAAGCCTGGGGGGATGACCTCCCATGATGTGGTGGACGTGGTGCGGCGTCTGCTGAAGATACGCCGTGTCGGGCATACCGGTACGCTCGATCCGAGGGCGACCGGCGTGCTGCCGCTCTGTGTCGGACGGGCGACTCGAATCGCACAGTTTCTGACTCAGGCCGACAAAGAGTACCTGATCACCATGCAACTGGGCATCACAACTGATACCTTGGATGCTGATGGGAAGGTGTTGTCCCGGACGGATCATGTTGATGTAGACCCCGCCAGACTGCGAGAGGTTCTGGAGAGTTTTGTCGGAGAGATTCAGCAGGTGCCGCCCCTTTTTTCCGCGAAGAAGCATCACGGAGAGCGACTCTATCGTCTGGCTCGCCGCGGCGAAACGGTTGAACGACAGCCGGTTGCGATTCGAATCCATGAGCTGACACTGCTGGAGTGTGACCTGCCCTTCGTCCGGTTTATGGTGAGTTGTTCCAAGGGGACGTACGCCCGCTCGCTGTGCGATGATATCGGTCGAATCCTCGGCTGCGGCGCGCACCTGTATGCGTTGACTCGCGTTCGGTCCGGCCGTTTTCTGATTGAGGATGCGCTGACGCTGGAGCAACTGGAGCAGGCCGTTGTGGAGGGCCGCATCCGGGACGTACTGATCCCCATCGGGGAGGCGCTGGGGCACCTCCCGGTTGTCAGGATTCACCCTGAGTCCTCTCGAGGGGTTGTCCAGGGGGGCGGGATGGCGGCCGGCACGTTGCTCAGTTTCCCTATGGAGGTGGAGAAGGGGGACCTTGTCCGGGTTCTGGGATATCGGCGCCAGCTTCTTTCGTTGGCGGAGGCGACGGTTGCCGGTCGGGAATTCTCCGCAGTCGATCCGCGCCGGATTGTCTTAAAACCGGTACGGGTCCTCGCCGGGCAATGATCGTTATCGAACAGATTGAGGATCTGGAAGAGGGGTATCCCTTTCCTGCGGTGGCAGTCGGGACATTCGACGGGGTCCATCTCGGACATCGTGAGATCCTGGGTCGTGTCGTGCGGCGCGCTCGCCAGGAGGGAGGAACGGCGGTTGTCTTCACCTTCGCACGACATCCCCTGGAAGTGGTGAATCCTTTAAAAGCTCCGCCCCTCATTACGCCACTGCCGATCAAACGGGACATCATGGCTGCGCTTGGCGTCGATCTGATGATTGCCGTCGGCTTTACTCCTTCTCTGGCGGCTACCGCGCCACGCGATTTCGTCAACACCTACATGGTCGATCGACTTCAGGCGCGGTTCGTCTGTATCGGATATGACTTTGCCTTTGGACAGGCCAGGGCCGGCTCACCGGAACTGCTCAGGGCGCTTGGCAAGGAGCATCAGTTCGAGCTCGATGTGGTTCCCGCAATGACCGCGGACGGCCAGGTGGTCAGTTCTACTCGTATCCGCGGCCTCCTTGCGAGAGGGGATCTGCGCGAGGCGACCCGTTGTTTGGGGCGACCATATGCCATTCTGGGACAAGTCGAACGGGGCGCCGAACGGGGCAGGTGGCTGGGATACCCGACAGCCAATCTCGCCGCGACCGGCGACTTGATCGTTCCGGATGGCGTCTACGCCGGCATGGTGTGGTTGAAACAGAGGTTGCATAAGGCGCTGATCAATGTCGGGAGAGCGCCGACCTTTGGCGGTGAGGTCCGGCGAGTGGAAGTCCACGTGCTGGAGGCTGACGAACGAGAATTGTACGGGGAGACGCTCACGCTCTTTTTCCTTGAACGCCTGCGGGACGAGCGTCGCTTTGATGACCCGTCGTTGCTCCGACAGCAGATCGACTACGACAAGCGGCAGGCGGATGCGATATTTTCCGCCTTCCCGCAGTGTTCTGCGGAAGAATGGGCTTTACTCCCCGAGAGGCCTGTGCTATCGTACTCACGGTTTCGGGTATCTACTTGAGAAGAAAGGAGGATACGGCTTCGTGGGCAAGGCGTCTACAAATAAGCAAGAGATCATTGGGCAGTATCGGCTGCATGACAGCGACTCCGGCTCCCCGGATGTGCAGATCGCGCTCCTGACCGGACGAATCGGCTATCTGACCGAACATTTGAACAGCCACAAGAAAGACTTCCACTCCAGGCGAGGGCTGCTCCGCCTTGTCGCGCGGCGTCGGAAGCTCCTGGACTATCTCAGGAGTAAAGACGCGAATAGGTATAAACAGATTATCGAAAGGTTGGGAATCCGTAAATGAGTTGTCGGGTCGAGCGGATCATCGAAGGGAAACCATTAAGTATCGAGGCTGGGCGCGTGGCCAGGCAGGCCGACGGCGCCGTGTTAGTCCGGTACGGCGATACAGTTGTTCTGGTCACGGTAGTGGCTTCGAAACAGATGCGGCAGGGGATCGATTTCTTTCCGCTTACTGTTGATTATCAGGAACGGGCCTACGCTGCAGGCAAAATCCCTGGCGGTTTTTTCAAGCGGGAGGGCAAGCCTCATGATAAGGAGACCTTGACCTCCCGCCTGATCGATCGCCCACTCCGTCCCCTTTTCCCGGATGGCTACCGGAACGATGTCCAGATTATTGCCACAGTCCTGTCTGCGGACCAGCAGAACGACCCCGACGTGCTGGCGGTATTGGGCGCCTCCGCCGCTCTGACCATTGCGCCTATTCCGTTCCTTGGACCGATCGGCGCGGTCCGGGTG
>JACPQW010000021.1 GCA_016190285.1 Candidatus Methylomirabilis oxygeniifera | reverse complement strand
CTAATGGACTGTGAGATTGCTTCGGCTTCGCCTCGCAATGACACGCGAAGGGAGGAAGAATCGATGCATTACAAGAGGTATCTCATAATCGGCGTCATGCTCGTGCTGTTGTCGGTAAGACCTTGCGCTGCTGAGCCGTCGCTCACCTTGACACTGGGAGCAAGCGCCGATCTCGGCGAACTGCTGGCGGAAGCGCTCAGGTCGAATCCGGAGATCTTGGCGGCCCGCAAAGCGGTAGACGCTGCACAGGCGAGAATCGTCCAAGCCCGCTCCCTTGATGATCCGGAACTGAATGTTGAGAGTTGGGCGATCCCGCTCAATCAGCCCGGCAACTTCAACAAAGCCAACACCCATATGGTGAACCTTCGCCAGCGGCTCCCATTCCCCGGCAAGCTTCGCCTTCGGGGCGAGGTGGCCACCCAGGAACAGGCCATGGCCGCAGCTCGCTACCAAGCGAAAGAGCGGGAGGTCATCGCCGCTGTGAAGAAGAGCTACTCCGACCTGTTCATGGCCGACCGAAATATCGAGATCACTCAGGAACAGCTCGACCTTCTCCAACGGATCCTCAAGACAGCGGAGGTCAGGTACACCGTCGGCAAGGTCACCCAGCAGGATGTGATCAAAGCACAAGTGGAACAAAGCGATCTCATCAACCGCCTCATTGTCTCGGAACAGGAGCGGCAGTCTGCTGAGGCGAGACTCAACACCCTCCTCAATCGCTCAACCGATGCCCCTATCGGGCGAACGACTGAGCGTGAGCCGTCCGCGACAGCCTTGGAACAGGAGGAGCTCTTCAGGCTCACGATTGAGTCAAACCCGGAGCTTCGAGAAGCCGCCTCCAGCGTGAAGCGGGCAGAACTCTCCCACGAGCTCGCCATAAGGAATCAGAAATACCCCGACTTCATGCTTGGCGCGGGCTACTGGTACGCCCCCCAGGCGAATTTCCAGCATACCTATTCCGCCATGCTGACCTTTACCATTCCGTTTTTCTGGACGAAGACGAGGCACGACAAAGAGGTCGAAGAGGCGTCGGCGCAGATCGCCCGAGGTGAAGCGAGCTACCGGGCTGTGAAAAACCTTGTGTTTCTCGAAGCCAGGGATAACCTGCTCAAATCGAACGCGGCCCGGAAATCGGTGACCCTGTATCGGACCGGACTGCTCCCCCAGGCGGAGTTGTCGTTGAAGTCGGCCGAGGCGGCCTACGAAACCGGCCGCCTTGAGTTTACGGGCTTGCTGGAAGCCGAGCGGGCGCTTCGCGAGGTCCGCCTTGGCTATTATCGCGCCCTCGTCACGCTCGAACAGAGCCTGGCCGATCTGGAGAGGGCGGTCGGCCGCGACATTCTTAGTGAACAGTGATTAGTGACTAGTGATTGGGTGACCATGGGCGGTGAAGTTATACGCCCCATGACAATAGAGCGGAAGGAGCCCATTGATGTTGAAGAACAGAGGACATGCCCTCGCAGTCGTCACGCTCATCCTGCTGAGCGCGGGATGCAGCCAAGGCAAGGCCCCGAGTGGTCAACCCGCGCAGCAGGGACAACAAACCATGCACGCTGAAAAATCTGCGGCCACCCAGGAGATGAAAGGGATGCCGGGCATGGCGATGCCCTCTGGCGAGATCATGGTGGATCCCGCCAAGCAGCAGCTTATCGGTCTGAGAATAGCGGAAGCGACCTATCAGCCTCTGGAGAAGACCATTCGGACGGTGGGGCGGATCGAATACGATGAGCGAAAACTGAAGCAGATCAATACCAAGATCGATGGGTGGATCGAACACCTCTATGTGGACTTTACCGGAAAGTTCGTGAAGAAAGGCGACCCCCTCTTCACCATCTACAGCCCGGAACTGCTATCAACCCAGGAAGAATACCTTCTCGCACTGCAAGCGAAGAAAGAGATTGGCGGGAGCCCATTTAGCCGGGTGGCTGCCGCGGGGAACTCGCTACTCGAGGCGGCACGGCGGCGGCTGCTCCTGTGGGACATCACCTCAGAGCAGATCGCTGAGCTCGAGCAGAGCGGCAAACCGACCAAGACACTGACCATCGTGTCCCCAATCAACGGCTTCGTCATCGACAAAATGGCGTTTGAAGGGATGCGAGTAGAGCTCTCAATGGTGCTGTATAAGATTGCCGATCTCTCCACGGTCTGGGTCTACGCCGACATCTACGAGTATGAGCTTCCCCTTGTCAAGGTCGGAGAGCAGGCCACGGTCCGTCTCTCGTACTATCCCGGGCAGACATTCCAGGGACGGATCATCTACCTCTACCCGTACCTTGACAGTAAAACGAGGACGGCCAAGGTCAGGTTGGAGCTCCCCAATACGACGGCCTGGACGCTGAAGCCGGGGATGTTCGCCGACGTCGAACTGAAGGTGGCGCTGGGGCGCCGGCTGGCGGTACCACAGGAGGCGATCCTGGATTCAGGAACGCGACAGATCGTGTTCGTGGAGAAGGGTAAAGGCCACTTCGAGCCAAAAGAGGTCACACTCGGCCTCAGAGTCGATGAGAAGCAGGAGATCCGCTCCGGTCTCACGCCCGGCACCAGGGTGGTGGCCAGCGCCAACTTCTTCCTCGACTCGGAGAGCAAGCTCCGGGAGTCGATGGGGGCCATGGCCGGGATGGCCGGCATGGAGCGAATGCGGATGGGCGAGATAGAAGGGATGCAGGGAGCAGGAGGCGGCCAATGATCGAACGCCTGATTGCCGGGAGCGCCCGGAACCGCTTCCTGGTCTTTCTCGCCGTGACTTTTTTCTCACTCTGGGGGATCTACGCCCTGCGAGGAGTCCCCCTTGACGCGATCCCGGATCTATCCGATGTCCAAGTCATCATCTTCACCGACTGGCTTGGCCGGAGCCCTGACCTGGTCGAGGATCAGATCACCTACCCCATTATCACCAAGCTTGTCTCAGCGCCGCGGGTCAAGTTCGTACGGGGCCAGTCGTTCTTCGGCCTCTCGTTTGTGTATGTCATCTTTGACGACGGGACCGACATCTACTGGGCGCGCAGCCGGGTCCTGGAGTACATGCAGGGCGTGGCAGGAAGGCTGCCGGCGGGGGTGGTCCCAACCCTGGGTCCCGATGCCACGGGCGTCGGGTGGGTGTACCAGTATGCCGTGATCGACCGGAGCGGCCGGTACGACCTGGCCTACCTCAGGAGCCTCCAGGACTGGACCCTTCGGTACGCGCTCGCCGGCGTTCCCGGAGTCGCCGAAGTGGCAAGCGTGGGCGGCTTCGTCAAGCAGTATCAGGTCAATGTCAATCCGAATGCGCTGCTCGCCTATAACCTCCCCCTCAATTCCGTCATCGAGGCGATCCGCCGGAGCAACAACGACGTCGGTGGCCGAGCCATTGAAGCCTCGGGCACGGAATACATGGTGCGAGGCCGAGGCTACATCCGGTCGGTGGCCGACCTGGAGCACATTCCCCTTGGAACCGGCGGCCAGGGCACGCCGATCCTGCTCCGAGACATTGCAAAGGTCCAGATCGGCGCCGACATGCGGCGCGGGATCACTGACTACAACGGCGAGGGCGAGGCGGTCGGGGGCGTCATCGTCATGCGCTATGGCGAGAACGCGCTGCATGTGATCAACGGCGTCAAGACAAAGATCGAAGAGCTCAAGCCATCCTTTCCGGAGGGGATCGAGATTGTTCCAGTCTACGACCGCTCCAGCCTCATCCAGCGGGCCATCGCCACGCTCAAGGAGAAGCTCATCGAGGAGAGCATCATTGTGATCCTGGTCTGCATCCTCTTCCTCTTCCATTTCAGGAGCGCCCTGGTCGCGATCCTGATCCTCCCGATCGCCATCCTGCTGGCCTTCATCCCGATGTACTACATGCGGCTGACCTCCAACATCATGTCCCTGGGGGGGATCGCCATCGCCATCGGCGCGATGGTGGATGCCGCCATCGTCATGATCGAGAATGCCCACAAGCGACTGGAGCGGTGGGAGCATGCGGGGAGGCCAGGCAGCCGCGCTGAGGTCATCATCCAGGCGGCTCAGGAGGTGGGCAAGCCGCTCTTCTTCTCACTGCTGGTCATCACGGTCTCCTTCATCCCGGTCTTCACGCTGGAAGCCCAGGAGGGGCGTCTCTTCAAGCCGCTGGCCTACACTAAGACCTTTGCCATGTTCTTCGCCTCACTCCTGTCGGTCACCCTTGCCCCGGGCCTGATGCTTCTCTTGATCCGGGGACGGATCGCCACAGAGGCCAGAAATCCTATCAGTCGGTTCCTGATCTGGCTCTACCATCCGGTTGTGAAGGCGGTCCTCCGCTTCCGCAAGACGACGGTCGTCTTGGCGTTGGCGGCTCTGGTCGCAACCCTTCCCGCCTTTGCCCGCCTCGGCTCCGAGTTCATGCCCCCGCTGAACGAAGGGACGATCATCTACATGCCATCGGCTCTCCCAGGGCTCTCCGTTACTCCGGCGGGGCAAATCCTTCATATCCAGGACAAGCTCCTCCGGGGGTTTCCTGAGGTGCAGTCGGTTTTCGGCAAGATCGGCCGGGTCGAGTCTCCGACCGATCCAGCCCCCATCATGATGGTGGAGACGCTGGTCGAACTGAAGCCAGAGTCTCAGTGGCGCAAGATCCCGCTGGATCGCTGGTATTCGCGCTTTGCGCCGGAGCCACTGAAGCGGCTCCTCAGGCGCCTCTGGCCAGAGGAGCGGACCAGGACCTTCGATGAGCTTGTAGACTCCATGGACGCCCAGATGCGCTTTCCCGGGATGCCGAACGTCTGGTGGATGCCGATCCAGACCCGGACCGAGATGCTGGCCACGGGATTCCGGAGTGTGCTTGGGCTCAAGATCTTCGGTCCCGACCTCCAGGTGGTCGAACAGATCGGGAAGGAGATCGAGGCGGCCGTGGGGATGGTCCCTGGAACCCGCAGCGTCCTCTCAGAGCGAACGACAGGCGGCTATTTCATCGACTTCAAGATTCGACGGCAAGAGGCGGCACGCTACGGCCTCCAGGTC
Organism: Candidatus Methylomirabilis oxygeniifera; assembly: GCA_016190285.1. Taxonomy (GTDB): domain Bacteria; phylum Methylomirabilota; class Methylomirabilia; order Methylomirabilales; family Methylomirabilaceae; genus Methylomirabilis; species Methylomirabilis oxyfera_D. Next base: position 16,060 of record JACPQW010000021.1, on the reverse strand, counting down.
GCGGATGTCGAAGATCTCATCGAGACCGCCATCGGGGGAAAGGAGATCTCAATGACGATCGAGGGGCGGGAGCGGTATCCGATCCAGCTCCGGTATCCTCGGGAGTTGCGTGACGACGTTGAGGCAGTCAAGCGAGTTCTGGTCCCCACCCCGGCGGGAGCCCAGGTTCCCATGGCCCAACTGGCCGACCTCAGGATCACGACAGGTCCGCCCTCCATTCGAGACGAGGGGGGCGCCCTGGTCGGCTATGTGTTCATCGATGTCACCGGTCGGGACCTAGTAGGCTATGTGCAAGAGGCAAAGAAGATAATTACGCAGCGAGTGCAGATCCCCAAGGGGTATTACCTGAGCTGGGCGGGCCAGTTCCAATACTTCGAACGGGCCAAGGCTCGTCTGACGATAGTTGTCCCGCTCACCCTGGCGATCATCTTCGTCCTTTTGTTCCTGAACTTCAACTCGATTGCGAAGACGCTCATTGTCCTCCTGTCCATCCCCTTCTCCCTGGTGGGCGGGATCTGGCTGCTCTATCTGCTCGGCTATCATCTGAGCGTGGCGGTCTGGGTCGGGATTATTGCCCTGGCCGGCGTGGCCGCCGAAACCGGGGTGGTGATGATCGTCTACCTCGATGAGGTCTACGAGCGTCGGATCAAAGAAGGGACCATGCGGGACCAGTCTGACCTCCAAGAGGCGATCATGGAGGGCGCCGTCCAGCGGGTCCGCCCGAAGATGATGACCGTGACGGCCATTATGGCGGGTTTGCTCCCGATCATGTGGAGCCACGGAACGGGAGCCGACGTTATGAAGCGGATTGCCGCCCCGATGGTCGGCGGCATGGTCACCTCCACCATCCTCACCTTAATGGTCATCCCGGCGATCTACGCCATCTGGAGAAACCGGCAACTGCGGCGAGGCGTTCAATGAAGTCTACCGAAGGTACCGTCGTTGCCCTATATTAGAGTTAAAGAGAGGATGATATCGCTAATGTGCTAATTACCAAGGAGGTGTTAAAATGAGACGCTTGGCTATGATTAGACTTGGAATGGCACTGGCAGTCTTTGGCGTCGCCATGGCCGCGCTTGATCCACCCGAGGCTCTCGCCACCCATGTGGTGATCCATACGGGTAAGCTCCATGAAGCGGTCACGACCGTCAACTCTGGGGATCATGTCACCTGGATCAATGCCACAGGCGACCCCGCAATCCGGGTTGTTTTCGAAAACGGAACGCTAGGAGCGCCAATCAGGAGTAAGCTGTTTACGACGGAAGCCAGCATCGAGTTTCCCAATCCCGGCACCTACCCGTACCATATTCATGTCGGGGCCAGGCCAGTAGTTTTAAAGGGGACGATCGAGGTCAAGTAGTCTCCGAATCGTTCGTACAGAAGCTCGCAGGGAGGAAATGTTCTGCGACGCGGGTCACCGCAAGGTGTGACCTGCGTCGCGTTTTATTATACCTGATTCCAGCGGCATACGTTGATGAGGAGCGCCTGTTCCTGAGTGCAGTGCAGATGGGAGCGACCAAAAAAGTTCTACATACCCCTTGACTTCGTACCTAAGTACAGGGTCTATCTTATAATTGAGTTGAGGTGAGACTATGCAGACATTGACCGTCGGACAGTTGGCGAAGCAAGCCCACGTGAACCTCGAAACGATTCGCTACTATGAGCGGCGGGGCATCCTGCCTGAGCCGCCTCGACGCGAATCCGGCTACCGTCAGTACCCTCCAGAGGCTGTGGAGCGGATCCGGTTCATCAGGCGCGCCCAGGAGCTGGGATTTTCCCTCAAGGAGATCCAGGAACTGCTCTCGTTGCGCGTCGATCCAGGGACGACAAGCGCAGACATCAAAAAGCGAGCTGAAGCCAAGCTAGCCGATATCGATACAAAACTCCGCGACTTAAACAGGATGAAGACAGCCTTGACGAAATTGACTGTTGCCTGTCGCGGACGCGGCCCAACCAGCGAGTGTCCGATTCTCGATGCGCTTGAGTTGCCAATGGACTGAAAGGGTTTCACCGAGCTTGAAAGGAGGTGATAACCGTGGAGATGAGGGAGAAGTTCTCGCTCTGCCCTGCATGTGGCGCCTGTCCAGAGGTGGAGATCCTACACCATGAGGGAAAGCCTGTGGCGGTCCGAATCGGGGAGGGGAGTGAGAGGATCACCTTGCCCAAGGAGGCGTGGAACACCCTTCTGCGTTACGTACAGGAAGGGGTCTTCAAGGCGCTGTGACACATGAGGGGGGCGTCTCTTCGAGATGGCCCCCTTCCTTTCGAGGGGCTGGGGCTCCTATAGCGCCTACCAGCTTACAGAAGCTTTTTCGAATCGTTTCACTACATCGGGGCATCTAAAAATATAAAGCCTATTGAGGGATCGGTTGAACCTCTCGGATCAGGAACTCGTTGAGCAGATCAAGATGGGAGAAGAGGCGCCCCTTGAGGCGCTCCTGGGGCGCTATCAGGAGAGGGTATACCGGCTCGCCCTGTCATTTACCAGGAACCCGGCGGATGCCGAGGAGGTCCTCCAGGATGTCTTTCTCACCGTCTATCGGAAGATTGCAAGCTTCGAGGGCCGATCGGTTCAGCACATGGCTCTACCGGATCACCGTCAATACAGCCCTAATGAAGCTTCGGGGACGGGGGCCTGTCCAGGAATCGATCGACGAGTATCTGCCCCAGTTCACCAAGGACGGACGGCATGCCCGGATGGCCGTGGACTTCACTCAGGGGCCGGATGAGCAACTGCTCCGGAAGGAGCGAGAGCGGGTCCTTCGGGAGGCCATCGAGGCCCTTCCGCCCGATTACAAGATTGTCCTTGTTTTGAGAGACCTCGAGGGACTCTCGAACGAAGAGGTGGCGGAGATCGTGGGTGCCAGCGTCTTGGCGGTCAAGGCCCGGCTGCATCGGGCACGTCTCGTCCTTCGCGGGAGGCTAGAACGGTACGTGACAGAAGTTGGGGTAAGACAATGACTATCTGGGAGCGTGTGACGCGTTGGGCTCGGAAGCCGTTTCGGGCACGCGCAACGATGCTGACCTGTCAGGAGCAGGTTGAACTCCTTGCTGATTACCTTGATGGGATCCTTGATCCCGAGACCGCCAGTGCGCTGGAGCGGCATCTGGAGGACTGTCCGGCGTGCCTCAATTTTATTACGACCTATAAGGCTACCAGTGCCTGGGTCAGAGAGATCACCTACGAAGAAATGCCCGAGGAGCTCAAGGAACGACTGACGAGTTTCCTGAGGGCAAAGATCCGCAAGCAACGCGCCGGCGGCGATCACTGAGACCGCCTAAGCAGGATACGAATCTCTGAAGCGTTCTTGTGCATCTCAAGAACAGATGATGAAGGAGAAGGGGGCGAACACCGCGTGCGAGAGGACGTGAGGCCACGCTGCGGTCGTACGTAAGAAAGGAGACCAATGTGAGCGAGGAGAGGCAAGGGGCCATCGATCGCGCAAGCAACGGCGAAGGTCGGCGCATGAATATTGAAGAGGCGGTACTGAAGCGCTACGAGAGGGCCGCCAGGAAGGTCGAGGTCGGCTTGTGTGTGCCTGTCAGCTACGACCGATCCCTCTTGGAAGTGATCCCTGACGAGATTATCAGGAAAGACTACGGGTGTGGAGACCCGTCACGATACGCACGGGAAGGGGAGACCGTTCTGGATCTCGGGTCCGGGAGCGGGAAGACCTGTTACATTATCGGCCAGATCGTCGGTCAGCACGGCAGAGTTATCGGCGTTGACTTCAATGAGGAGATGCTGGGGCTGGCCCGGAAGTATCGGGACACCGTAGGACAGCGGCTTGGCTACCACAACGTGGAGTTTCGTCGCGGCAGGATTCAGAACCTCACGCTTAATCTGGATCTCGTGGAGGAGTATCTGGCGCGTCACCCTGTTCGTTCCGTCTCTGATCTCCTTAGGCTGCGCGAGTTCGAGGAGCGAATCTCCCAGACGCATCCCTTGATTACTGATGAATCGATCGATCTCATCGTCTCCAACTGCGTCCTGAACCTGGTCCGGCCAGAGGATAAGCGGCAGCTTTTTTCGGAAATGTATCGCGCGCTCAAGCGAGGGGGACGGATCGCCATCTCTGACATCGTGAGCGATGAACCTGTTCCGGACCACCTGAAACGCGATCCGGAGCTATGGAGCGGCTGTGTATCCGGCGCCTTCCAAGAGGAGGAACTGCTCCGCGCGTTTGAAGAGGCCGGATTCTACGGGATCCGTATCGAAGAGATGCGGTCAGAGTCGTACCAGACCATCGAGGGGATTGAGTTTCGCTCGATCACCCTGACGGCCTACAAGGGAAAGGAAGGGCCCTGCATCGAGCGGAACCAGGCGGTGATCTATCGCGGCCCGTGGAAACAGGTGGTGGACGACGACAACCACGTCCTTCAGCGTGGGGCGCGGATCGCGGTCTGCGACAAGACCTACCAGCTCTACTCCAGGTCCCCGTATCAGGATCAGTTCATCCTCATCCCGCCCAGAGAAGAGATCCCTCTCGAGGGGGCCGGGGTCTTCGACTGTTCGCGTGAGAGCAAGCGCCACCCTCGGGAGACCAAGGGAATGGACTACAAGGTGACCCAGAGCGGCTCCAACGGTTGCGGTCCCGGCAGCACCTGCTGCCCATAAGGCGAGGGTATCGTATGCGCCCCTTTGCTCAACGCGTGCACGACAGTAGTGACGGCTTTTGTAAGCGCAAGATCGAGGTGCTCCAGGTCAACATGGGCAGGTATTGCAATCAAGCCTGCCTCCACTGCCATGTCGAGGCCGGGCCTGGACGCAAGGAGATAATGGGACGCGACACGGTCGAGGCCGTTCTTCGCTTCCTCGAAGGCTCGGCGATCCCCACCGTCGATGTCACCGGTGGCGCCCCCGAGCTGAATCCGAACTTTGAGTACCTGGTAAAGTCCTGCGTTCGCCGGAAGCGCCATGTCATCGATCGATGCAACCTCACGGTACTCTTTGAGCCGGGGAAGGAGTACCTGCCGGAATTCTTCAGGGAGCATCGAGTCGAGTTGATCTGTTCGCTTCCCTGCTATCTTGAAGCCAACGTGGACCATCAGAGGGGGAACGGGACGTTTGAATTGAGCATTCGCGCCCTTCAGAGGCTGAACCGTCTGGGCTATGGCGTGCCTGGAACGGGACTGGCCCTGCACCTGGTCCACAATCCGGTGGGCGCCTACCTGCCGCCGCCACAGGAGCAGCTCGAAGCCGACTACACACAGTTCCTCCAGGAGAAATACGGCATTGTGTTGAATCATCTGTACTGCCTGACCAATGTTCCGATCACGCGTTTCGAAAAGTTCCTCAAGCGTCGCGGGGAGTACGACCGTTACGTCGATCTCCTGGAGTCCACCTTCAACCCCGTTACTTTGGATAACGTGATGTGCAGAAGCCTGTTGAGCGTGGACTGGGAAGGGTCGGTCTACGATTGCGATTTCAACCAGGTGCTCCAGATGCCGCTCCAAGATGGAGAGGGCAGGCCGCTCAAGATCTGGGAGCTGGCCGCCCATGCAGTCGAGGGACGCCGGATCCTGGTCGGGAACCACTGCTATGCCTGTACCGCAGGGACAGGGAGCAGTTGCGGCGGCGCATTGATCGCCTGAGGAGCCATGGGACGCCTTCACAATCTGACCAATGCGCTTGTCGTGCAGCTCTACAAGCACCTGCCATGGCTTTCAGAGCGGTGGGCAAGGCGCCACCGCTTCGTGGAGACAGAAGGCATTCCATGGGTGCCCATGAGGAAGCCGCTTCGAGAGACCGTAATTGCCCTCGCGACCACTGCGGGGGTCCACTTGAAGACCCAACCCCCCTTCGATATGGACGATCCGAATGGCGACGCGAGCTTTCGGGTCATCCCGTCGGATGTGAAGGCAGAAGCAGTGGTCATTACCCATAACTACTATGACCACTCAGCCGCGGACAAGGATCTCAATGTGGTCCTGCCCTTAGACCGGCTCAAGGAACTCAAGACCGAAGGGCGTATCGGGGGGATCGCCCCCTTTGTCTATGGCTTCATGGGGCATATCGACGGCCCCCACGTGGACACCTTGGTAAAGCAGACCGCACCGGAGGTAGCGCGTCGCCTGATGCGCGATGGCGCGGAGGCGGTCGTCCTCACCCCGGCCTGAGGGCTCTGCAACCAGGCCGTGGGCCTGCTCCAGCGCGCCATTGAGGCCGAAGGGATTCCGACCATCGGGATCACGCTGCAGAAAGAGGTGACGAAGAAGGTGAAGCCGCCCCGAGCCGTGTATTTGCGCTACCCCTTCGGCCATCCTCTCGGCGAAGCCTTCCACGTGAAGCAGCAGCGGACAATCCTGCTCGATGCATTGCAGGCCCTGGAGACCATCACAGAACCGGGGACCATCCTGGAGCCGGGGTATCTGTGGAGGAGGCATCGCTTTGAGTAAAACCGCTCAACCATCACCGACACAGTGGGGACGACTGCTCCTGTTCGGTGGGCTTGTCCTTGGTGGGGCCATGTTGGCTAGGCTCTTCGGCCTCCAGGAGTTTCTCAACTTGAAACATCTTGCCGATCTCAAGGCGTGGATCGAGGGTTTTGGACCGTTCGCCCCCCTCGTCTTCATCATGGGCTACATCCTGGCCGTGATCTTCTTCGTTCCTGGTCTCCCGATTACGGTCCTGGGCGGCGTTGCCTTCGGTCCCATCTGGGGGACCGTATATGTCTCTATCGCCTCCACCATCGGCGTGGCGCTCACCTTTCTCATCGCCCGGTATGGCGCGAGGGGAATGGTGGAGCGGTGGGTATCGGGGAACCCGAGGCTTGCGAAGATAGATCAGGCGATTGCTCGACACGGGTGGCGGATCGTCATGATCACCCGTCTTGTCCCCCTGTTCCCTTTCAACCTCCAGAATTACGCCTATGGCCTGACCCGGATCGAGTTCTGGAGGTATCTCCTCGTGTCCTGGTCCTGCATGCTGCCGGCCACTGTAGCCTACACGTTCGCGGGTGGCGCCCTCTCAGAAGCGGGCGGGGACATACAGCGTACGTTACTGTACCTGGGGATTGCGGGGTCCTTGCTGGTCCTGGTTAGCCTGATTCCCCGATGGCTGCACAAGACCAGCCCAGCCACGGACGACCTGCTGCGGTGAACGGGTGATGAGAAAAGCTCAACGGAACATCATCTACAGCTTCGCCTGTGTTGCCGTGTTCTCGCTCTGTGCGGTCGCCTGGGGTCTTGGCGGGGAACTGCTGGTGGTAGACCGATTCGGCCCTCCAGCCGATCCAGGGGGCCTCCCCCCAGGCTGGACATCGCTGACGTTCCGGAAGATCCCTGCGAAGACCCGTTACACCGTGATCCAGGAAGGCGACAACTACATCGTGAAAGCTGAAAGTCATGGCTCGGCTTCTGGTGTGTACAAGGCGCTGGATCTTGATCCAAAGGTCTACCAGATCATCTCCTGGCGATGGAAGGTAGAGAATATCCTCGTCAAAGCCGATGCCCGCCGCAAAGAAGGCGACGACTACCCGGCCCGCCTCTACGTGGCCTTTCAGTATGACGCCCGAAACGCCACACTCTGGGAGAGAACCGGCTATGGGGCGTACAAGCTCATCTATGGCGACTACCCGCCAAAGCATGTCATTAACTACATCTGGGACAACCGACTCCCCAAGGGGACGGCCATCGATAACGCCTACACCGATCGGGCGAAAATGATCGCTGTGGAGAGTGGGGCGGAAAATGTGGGGCGGTGGGTGCTCGAGGAGCGAAACCTCTACGCCGATTACAAGCGCCTGTTCGCTGCAGAACCTCCTCGGATCGCCGGCATCGCTCTGATGACCGACACGGACAATACCGGTGAGTCTGCTGTGGCGTACTACGACGACATTGTGCTCCAGTCGGTGAAAAGCGGGGACTCTTAGGAGGTAGGAAAGATGCTCAGCGTGATCATGCCGGTCCTCAATGAGGCGAAGAACCTGGAGGGCATCCTTTCACGCCTCCGTGCGATCTGCCCGGGGGCCGAGGTCATTGTCGTGGATGGCGGCAGCGAGGATGAGACCAGTGCGGTCGTGCGTCGGTTCCCATGGGTGAGATGCCTCTCCAGCCAGCGGGGAAGGGCCAGGCAAATGAACGCTGGCGCGAGCGTGGCGAACGGTGAGGTCCTCCTCTTCCTCCACGCCGACACCCTTTTGCCTGCCGGAGCAGAAGCGGCGATTGTTGAAGCCTTCAGCGATTACGATATCGTGGCGGGACGCTTTGATGTCAGCTTCGATAATCCCCGTCCGGTCTTCACGATCATCGCCTTCTTCATCAACCTGCGCTCTCGCCTCACGAAGATATGCACCGGTGACCAGGCCCTCTTTGTAAGGCGGAAGACATTTGAGGAGTTGGGCGGGTATCCTGACATCCCCCTGATGGAAGACGTAGAGCTGGCGAAGCGACTCAAGCGAAGAGGAAGAATGAGCTGCCTCCGCCTGAAGGTGACTACGTCGGCGCGGAAGTGGGAGCGGGAGGGGATCTTCCGGATCGTCCTGCTCATGTGGGCGCTCCGATTCTGCTACTTTGTCGGTATTGGGCCGGAGCGGATACACCGGTGGTACTACCCATCTCTCGGGAGCCCCGATTGAGGGGAAAGCGAAGCCATGCGTGCTGAGCTATTACCTCCCAACATGAAGAGGAAATAAAGGCATGGACACCTTTGATCTCGCCGTGATCGGCGGTGGAACAGGCGGTCTGGTGACCGCTGCGGGCGCTGCCTTCCTTGGAGCCAAGGTCGCGCTTATCGAGCGTGACCGGCTTGGCGGCGAGTGCCTCTACACCGGCTGCGTACCCTCCAAGGCCCTGATCCGATCTGCGAAGGTCCTGCACCTGATGCGCCGGGCAGCCGACTTCGGTCTGAATCCGCCCGAGGTCTCTTTCGACTTTGCGAAGGTGATGGACCGGATGCGGCGGGTGCAGCAGCAGGTGGGGAAGCACGACTCTCCTGAGCGGTTCAAGGAGCTTGGGGTTACCCTCTTTTCGGACCAGGCGAGCTTCCTTGCCCCCACAGAGCTCAATGTCGGCGAGCAGCGGATTGCCGCAAAGAAGGTCGTCATTGCCACCGGCTCTAGAACCTCCATACCTCCGATCGAGGGGTTGGAGGAGGCAGGTTTTCTCGACCACGTGAGCGCCTTCAGGCTTTCCAGACTCCCTCGATCGATCATCATCCTGGGTGGAGGACCCATCGGGATCGAGTTCGCTCAAATTCTCGCGCGCTTTGGCGTCCGAGTGACGGTTTTGGAGGTCGTGGGACAGATTCTGCCACGGGAGGACCAGGAGATAGCCCAGGCTTTGGAGGCCATCCTTCTGGCCGAGGGGATCGACATCCATACATGTACCAAGGCCTTCCGTATCGAGAAGGACGGGGCTGAGAAGATCGTCCACGGGGAGTGCACCGGCCTGCCTGTGCGTAGCACGCAGACAGGCGCAGCGATGACTTTCAGAGCCGAGGAGATCTTCCTGGCGACCGGCAGGCGGCCAAATGTGGAAGGGTTGAACCTCGAGGGGGCGGGCGTGAGCTATAATGGTAAGAGGATCATCGTGGACGAGACCTTACGGACTACGGCTCGGAACATCTGGGCCTGTGGCGACGTCACGGGGAAGCTCCTCTTCACGCATGTAGCCGAGTATCAGGCCCGTCTGGTCGTCCGCAATGCGTTGTTCCCATTCAAAAGCAAGGCAGACTACTCCGCGGTCCCCTGGTGTACTTTCACCGATCCCGAAGTGGCCAGGGTCGGGTTAACCGAGGCTGAGGCCAGAGAACAGTTCGGAAACGTGAAGATCTATCGGTACAATTTCGGGGATCTGGATCGAGCCCTTTGCGACGGGGAGGCGGTGGGCCTGACGAAGCTGGTCTGCACGCCGAAGGGGAAGATCGTCGGGGTCCATATCTTGGGCCCTCAGGCCGGCGATCTCATCCAGGAGGTGGTCCTGGCGATGCGGAAGAGGCTTCCGGTCGGCGCGCTCTCCCGGACCATCCATGCCTACCCTACCCTCGCTGAAGGCGTGCGCCGGACAGCCGATCAGTATTACCGGGAAAAGCTCTTCAGCGGGCCGTTCAAGGGGTTGCTGAGGCTGCTCATGCGCATCGGCTAAGCGTGAGCTCTCCATGAACATGGGCATGGTGATTCGGCCGCCAGAGGTCATTTTCAAGGAAAGGGGGTGATGGGAGATGTTGCTGTGCCACCGATGGGCCATCAGGCCCGTAGCGCATTGCAAGGAAGGTAGCTGAATGTGGGGCGGCGAATGCCTCGCGGTATCCGCCGCCCCTTCTCACATCCCATGACCTCGCCGGGAATCTCTTGACGATCACCTGGTCCGATGACAAGGGGCAAGTACAGATGGCACACGACAGAAGCCTGACCGACGGTAAGGTGGCGAAGGCCTACTCGCTTTGGCAGCTCAACCACCATGAGATCGTGAACGATCGGATCGGGACGCTCCCGGTTGCCGTGACCTGGTGACCCGTCTGCTTTACGGGCATCGTGTATGTCCGGCCGACGCACCAGAGCAAGCCGATCACCTTCGGGGTGAGCGGGCGGCTCTGGAAAGACGCCCTGGTCATGTATGATCGCGAAACCGGCAGCCTCTGGAGCCACGTGACAGGGAGCGCCATTGTCGGGCCGCTGAAAGGGCAGGCCTTGACACCCTATCCGGCGTCTCATACCACCTGGACGCGATGGAAGCGACTGCATCCCGACACCCTCGTCCTCTCGAAACAGACCGTCTTCGGGGTCGAAGGAACTCGTGATAACTATCAAGGCTATTTCGACGATCCGGACAGATTGGGCATCTTCGGAACCAGGAACCCGGACACCGTCCTGCCCGGCAAGGAGTTTGTCCTGGGACTGAGCCTGGGCAATGCACGAGTCGCCTATCCCTATCGCGACCTGAACCGCCAGCCCCTTGTGCAGGATGCGGTGAGCGGCGAACCGATCCTGGTCGCCTTCTCGGCCCGGGAGGCGACGGCGGTCGCCTTCTCGAGGAGGGTGGGCGAGCGGGTCCTAGAGTTTGCGAACCTGCGTGAGGCGGGCGGTGACCTGCTGATGGAAGACCGGCAGACCGGCACGACCTGGCAGACGCTCACCGGCACGGCCATCAGCGGCAAGCTTATTGGCAGCCGCCTGCGTCAGCTTCCGGCCACACGGGCCTTTTGGTTTGCGTGGAAAGGGTTCTATCCGCAGACCGGTCTTTGGCGGGCTTCCAGGTGATCACGCCGCCATATTAGCATCGAACCACAATGCCTTAGCGCTCACGACGCGGTCTGTGTTCCTCTCCATTGCGTATACCCTTCTCGCAATTCCTCTGCTGGTCCAATCGACGAAGAAGATTTTGCGATGCGAGCAGGCCGCCCTTCTGTTGTATCTTGACATTGTTAATAACTTATAACATACTATTAAGTAAAGTTGAATATAGTGAACTGTGTCAAGTCTCATAGTGAGGCTCGTTGTAACGAGTGCAATACAATAAAAGGAGAGTCGGCATCATGAATGGACAGCGTCTCCTAAATACAAAGGAGGCGGCGAAATTTCTGGCAGTCAGCGAGGCCTCGGTGCGACGCTGGGCGGATGCAGGGATCCTGCCCTGCCGTAGGATAGGGGGCCGACGCGAGCGACGGTTCACAAAGGATGATCTCCTTTTCGTCTTAAAGAAAGAAAAGCGGCCAGCAACGGCTTCGTCCATGCGACAGAATTTTATATTGATTGAAGGGGTCGAGGTCCCCCTAGGGACCCATCTGTGCAACCTTTACAGCAGTGACGAAGGCGGAACGAGACTCGCTATCCCGTTTCTGAAGGATGGCCTCGAATCTGATCAGCCCTGCTTTGTCCTGGCCACACATGAGGACCAGCAGGGTTTCCTTAGGGCGCTGGAAAAGATGGGCACGGATGTGAAGGATGCGCTGAGACGCAAGCAGCTTATTGTGTCCTCTGGCTTTTCCGGAGCAGCGCAAGTGTTGGCTTACTTCGAAAAGGCCTTCGCAGAAGCCCTGCAATCTAGGCCTGGTTATATCCGGGTCGTAGGGGATATGACGTGGGGATTACGGAGTATGTCCTCCGTGGAGGAGTTGATGGACTTCGAGATGCGACTTGACCTGTTTGGCAGAAGGTTCCCGGTGGTGACGATCTGTCAATACGATGTGAGACAGTTCAATGGGAGCGCCCTCCTCCAAGTTCTCAAATTCCATCCTGACATTTTCAACTTTCACCTCGGGAAGCTTCTGAATTAGGAGGGACGGGGATGAAGCGGGCGCGCTAACGTAAGAAATGCTGTAGGTCTGAAAAATGTGGTGGGGTTGGCCACCCCGGCAACCCTGACGCCCTCGTCAGGGCCACGCACCAGGCAGTGGAGGGGCTGCAAGGGGAATCCTTGCAGCCCCTTCCTGTTTGGTGAGGCATCAGGATCACCAAAGTCAGCCAATAAAACCAGGGGTGGGATGAGATGGGGGGAGGTGATGGTCCAGAAGGACAAGGTCCTGTAGCAACGCTCTCGTGTGGAAATGCGGGGAAACGACCCGCAGTGAACGACGCACAATCACCAAGAACGGATCGTACCCAGAAACAATCGAAAAAGGCGAAACGAGCGGGTGGCTGCATGCACTATCGACTTCACCGCTCAAATGGAGGAGAGAGATGAAAAGCAGAAGCTTCTACACGGCGCTCAGCCACGCCCCGGTGCGTGCCGCTGGAAATGATGTGGATCCGTCAATCTACCGAAAGGCCGGCGGGTCCACTTATGGAAAGTTTCAATACAAGGCTCCCGCTGAGGGTCTTGTCCAGATTAACGGGCCCCATAGCGCAAAGTTCGAGTGGACGGACAATTTTGAGATCGCCCACACAAAAGTGGGAACCACTGGACCAGTCGTGTTGTTCTTGCACGGCGTTCCTACCAATCGAACTCAGTGGGAGGACATTCAGCGACACGTTGCAATGTTCTGCCAGACGATCTCGATTGATATGCTGGGCATGGGTGAGAGCACCCAGCCGCGTCAGTACGGCAAGAAAACTGACAAAGGGGACAACGACCGGTGGTATTGGAAACACGATGTGGACTATATCGAAAAGCTCATGCAGCACGAGTATCCCGGCCGCAAGTTTACCTTTGTCGCGGATGACTGGGGAAGTGGTATCGCTTCTCATTATGCTGCCAAACACAATGACCGTTTGGATGCGCTCGTTCAACTGGATCCCATTGCGTTTGATGGATATCCAGTCAACGAGATCCAGGCTATTGGCCGTGCGTCGATGATTCCAAACACACCAGAAGGTGATGCGGTGTTTGCGAATGCCTTCGCGGCCTTTGATCAGACTATCGTGCAGATCATCAAGACCTTGGTCTACAACCCGGCTGTGTTCAATCAATACTATATGAGACGCCTCGCATTCCCATATGTTGATGTTGATTACGAGCGGAACGGTACAGGAGATGGCGTCACCGATGTTGCGAAATCCACTACCCTTCGATTGAAGCTACACAACATCAGGGTGCTGGCCGATCGTGCAGCGATCCTCAGTCCCGCACTGCTCTTACCCTATGACGCGAAAAGGAACCCGGAGGGTGTCAAATACGAGGACATTACTGTACCAACGCTCGTCATGTGGGGAGAGTACGACAACATCATGCCCGCAGCCCAAACCCAACGATTTGCGAACGTCCTCGGTACCGACAATGTTCAAATAACCTACGTACCTCGTGCAGGTCACTTTGCCGGAATCGATCAACCAAGGTTCGTTGGGGACACCATCGTCAACTTTATCCGCCGCGTCAAGGGCCGCAAGGCCTTGGCTGATATCAATCTTGGTAATGAGGGTATCTGGAAGGGAGACGAACGCCTCCTGATCGAGGAGCTGCGGGCGCTTCATGGAATCAAAGCTGAATCACAGTGAAAAACTCATTGAAGCGAATAATAGATCCACGCGATTCGCTTCAACGCGACCGTATCTCGTTGAGCAACCGTGTCCCGGGCCCCTCCGGGGACCCCACACCGGCGGTCGCAGCGAGTAGCCTCTTTTGGTTTCGCTGGTCCGGCCCGTAGTCGAGGCGAGAGAGGGGCCGAGGCATCGGCTCCTCTCTCGCGGTGAGGAATCGTGATCCGAAAAACCAGTCTATGGAGCATAAAAAGCATACGCACGGCAATGCCAAGGCGCATTTTACAGTATTGCAAACATCCGGGTATCGTCAGATCCGCTGTGAAGACAGCCTTGGTTGTCGGGACTATTTTGGCCTTCATTAACCATTTCGATCACTTGCTAAGTTTACGATTAAATGTTACGGAATTTGTAAAAATAGCAGTGACGTATCTGGTCCCCTTTTTGGTTGCTACTTATGCCGCTGCTCGGCACGCTCAGTCCTTGGAAGAATCAGAAGAAGCAGATCAAGAAACTGAGGAATCAGGAGCGGGAAAGGAGGAGCGCTGATGGCTGAGATCATCCATGTCTCCAAGATCAAGATCATTCAGGACAAGGGCCCGGTTCGCCGGGCCTACATCGAGAACTTCCCCGAGCCGGTGCGCTATGGCGTCCACGGCGGGCTCAAGCAGTTTTACGGGCTTGAACCGGAGGAGGAGCTGCCCACGACGCTGGACCACGTCATCGCCGCCGTGGCCGGGTGTCCGCTAAAGTGATTTGCCAGGCGTCGTCCTGTTATACTACCTGATAAATCGCCGGTCGAAAGGACGGCTTGGGGATGGGCTTTTTTGCTGCTCGTGCTGCCTCGAGCCACGCTGCCTTTGCCTTCAGAACTTCCGCCAGGGCTTCGTTCGGGGTTTCGCCGAACGCCGAGCAGAACTTCAAGTCCGGGATATCAGCGATGTAGCCGTCGTCTTCATCGCTGTAGAAGATGTTGATGTGGTAATCCTTCATTCGTGTTCACCCAATGTCAGATTATACCTTTCGACCAGGTACAGCAACTGTTTGAGTTGGTATGGCTTTGCTTGACCATGAACCTCTTGCAAGTTCAGGAGCTCCGGAACTCTGGGATGCCGCAAGATGTGGTGACTTCCTTCGGTATGATCGAGGTGAAATCCAAGGGATCGAGCGAGCGTGAGCGCATCGCTGAACCGAACGTTTTGCCGGGACGTAGAGATTCGTTTCAGCAGTTGCTGCGGTCTCATGCGCGACTTGGTTTTCTCTCGGCGCCCGACGGTGCCGCTGGCCAGCGGCGGTCAGACGCGCGAGCGTGCTTCTGTGGACGCCAGGCCGCTCGAGGGCGAAGTTAGACCTCCCCCGTGTAGCCACAGACTCCCATACGCGGTGAGTTGATAACCGGGAGGAAGCTCTCGTCCTCTGCACACGCATGCTCGGGTGCGTGGCGTGCGCAGACGAACGGGTTGTCTTCGCCCATGCAGAACGGACAGACGAGTGTCGCAGGCGCGTCGCACGCCGTACATTTCCAGACCGGTGGCTCGTTACGGGCTAACAGCCTCGCGGCAGACCGACCGATCATCCCGGTTCGCACGCGAATGAAGCGAAGTGTGAGGTCGGTCGTCGACCCGAAGTCGTACTCGTACGAGAGGCGCTGTCCCGGTGAGGTCAGAACCTGAGAGACCTTTGCGCTCATGCTGCGCTCGTTCGGATCGGGAGCGAACTCGTTGTCGACTAGGACGGAGTATCTGAGGCCGCCAGCCTCAAATGCACTCAGGTGGCCGCAGCACTCGAGCCACACTCGACGGAGCAGGTCGTCAAGCCGACGGATGGGGGATTCACCCTTCACCTCCACGTCGAGCCAGAACATCGGCGCTCCTTTGCCCTCAACCCGCAACTGGTAGAGTTCGGACGGCCTAACGCTCGCGCGGTCGTGCTTGGGCGCGCAGAGGGCGAGATGCCTCACCATCGCGGCCTTGGATGTGCGCTTCGTGCACAGCTCACAGATGCCACACAATGCCGCCATCATCCGACCCCCCATTTCCGACGACCGACGGAGCGCAACGGCATCATGGTGGACCTCACGATAATCACATTGGTCTAGCTATTCCGGCTCGTAAGACATCGAAGAGGTGCGCTGATTCTCCCGCTGTTGCAACGACTTGTCAAGGTCTTCCGTGATCAGCTAGTGCCGGCCAACACGGCGGCGG
>JACPQW010000212.1 GCA_016190285.1 Candidatus Methylomirabilis oxygeniifera | reverse complement strand
TACCCCTAACGATGCACGCGGCATCAGCACGATCTGCCGTCGCCTGCAGAAACGTGTGCCCGCCTTAATTGTGCTGGAAGCCACCGGGGGACTCGAAATGCCCCTGGTCGGCGCCCTCGCGGCGGCCGGCCGGCCCGTGGTCGTGGTCAACCCGCGGCAGGTGCGCGACTTCGCGAAGACGACGGGGCGGCCACACGAAGGGGGCGCTCACCGCCTGCCTGCCTAAGCTGCTGATCATCCTGAACGCCATGGTGACGCATCAGTATTGTAGGTCAGGTTAGCGCAGCGTAACCCGACAATCCGATTCCATCACTTTCCATCACTCCTGCCTTACTCCCTCGAAATCCATCGCACCCCCTCCCCAATCCGCCGGATAGATTCCAGCCTCAACATACCGGCAAAAGCTGGAATACGGCCACTCCATCGCTTAGGACACCAGCCCGTATCTGGAGCGAATGCGCGCCGGTATCGCATGTAATTCGTCGGGTTACGCTACGCTAACCCGACCTACTCCCTAGACAGATCCGCTGCAAGTTTATTCGGATAGATATCCCTCCCATCGGGTTCGTTGTCAATGAGAAAGTAAGACTTGATTCGCCTTTACAACACTGAGCCAGTCAAGTACTCTTGGGTTGGAAAATAGTCGTCAGCGATCAGCGCTCAGTCATCAGCTTCAGACCAAGAGTGGGACGTATCAGAAGAGCTGATAGCTGATCACTCGTTTCATAGCATTTTCATGTGCCGTGGCGCGATCGTACCGCATGGGGTATGGATCGGAGAAACGATGTCATCAGCCATCAGGCGTGTAGCGGTTCTGGGAGCGGGCGTGATGGGCAGCGGCATCGCCGCCCACCTCGCCAACGTCGGGGTCCCCACCCACCTCCTCGATATCGTCCCGCCGGAGCTGAGTAACGACGATCGGCGCAAAGGACTCAGCAGGGAAAGCTCCGCGTTCCGCAACCGCTTTGCGGCCAAAGGCCTTGACACCGCTCTCAAGGCCTCACCGCCCGCCTTCTTCTCGACCAAAGACGTCCGCCTGATTACTATCGGGAATATCGAAGATCATCTCGGGCGCCTCTCTGAGGTCGACTGGATCATCGAGGCGGCGCCCGAACGGCTTGAGATCAAGCAGGCGCTCTTCGCCAAGGTTGAAGCCCACCGTAGATCGGGAACCTTCGTCAGCAGTAACACATCGGGGATCCCGATCCGGCTGTTGGCCGAGGGGCGGTCTACCGACTTCCGTCGGCACTTTTTAGGTACGCACTTCTTTAATCCTCCGCGGTATATGAAACTCCTCGAACTGATCCCCGGCCCCGACACACTCCCCGAGGTGATGCAGCGGATGGCGACCTTTGCGGAACGGACGCTGGGTAAGGGGATCGTCTTCGCCAAGGATACTCCCAACTTTATCGCGAACCGGATTGCCGCCTTCGGCCTCTTCACCGCCATACGACTGATGATCGAGGGTGACTATTCAATCGAAGAGGTGGACCGGCTGACCGGAAGCGCTATCGGTCGCCCCAAGACCGCCACGTTTCGGACAGCCGACCTCGTTGGCCTTGATACGGTGGCGCACATTGCTGCCCATATCGCTGACGCTCTCCCGGACGCCCCAGAACGGGCGATCTATACTCTCCCGCCGTTCCTCCTGGAGCTGGTGAAACGCGGCTGGTTGGGCGAGAAGGCCGGGCAAGGGTTCTATAAGCGGGTCAAGGGAATCGAAGAACACGAGATCCTCGTTCTTGACTACAAGACGATGGAGTACCATCCAAGGCAGTCACCCGCCCTTCCTTCACTCGACATGGCGCACGGAATCGAGGAGCCCGCAGAGCGACTTCGAGCGCTCGCCTATGCCGATGATCGCGCCGGCCGCTACGTGTGGCAGCTCCTACGCGAGACGCTGCTCTACGCTGCAGATCGGATCCCTGAGATCGCCGATGACATCATCAGCGTGGATCGCGCTATGACGTGGGGTCTCGGATGGGAACTGGGGCCGTTTGAGCTGTGGGACGCGCTGGGGGTCGAAAAAGCGAGCGCCAGGATGGCGCAAGAGGGCAAGATCCTCCCCACACTGGTGACTGGGCTGCTTCAGAGCGGCGCGCACAGCTTCTATCGCCGGGAGGCGGGACGGCAATTCGTCTTTGAGCTAAGGACGGCCAAACAGGTTGAGATTCCGGAGCGATCCGGGATTATTCACCTCCGAACGTTGCATGAGCGGCAACAGGTAGTAACCCGCAATCCCGGTGCGTCGCTCCTCGACCTGGGAGATGGAGTCGCTTGCCTGCAGTTCCACTCCAAGAACAACACGATCGGCCCTGATATCCTCCGGATGATGCGAACAAGTTTACAGCAGTGCGCCGAGCGATTTGACGCCCTCGTGATCGGAAACCAGGGAAGACACTTTTGCGTCGGCGCAAACCTGATGGCCATCCTCTTCGAGGCCCAGGAGGAGAACTGGGACGACATCGAGCTGATGATACGGGCCTTCCAGGACGCCAACATGGCACTCAAGCTTTTCGAGAAGCCGGTGGTCGCAGCTCCATTTTCGATGACCCTCGGCGGCGGGTGTGAGATCTGCCTGCACACCGCCAGGATCCGCGCTGCCGCTGAAACCTACATCGGACTCGTGGAGGCAGGCGTCGGCGTCATCCCCGCCGCGGGCGGCTGTAAGGAGATGTTGCTCCGGAGTCTGGAAGGGATCCCGGATGGGGCCGAGGTCGATCTGCTGCCGTTTGTCCGCCACGCCTTTGAGACGATCGCCTTCGCCAAGGTCTCTACCAGCGCAAAAGACGCACAGCGGCTGGGCTATCTGAGGCGAACGGACGACTTTACGATGAACCAGGATCGCCTGCTGCACGACGCAAAGCAGGTGGCTCTTGGATTGGTTGCTGGAGGATATACCCCCCCTCAGCCGAGAGATGACATCAAAGTTCTGGGGACGCGTGCCATAGCCGCGGCCTCTACGCAGTTATATAATATGAAGTGTGGGGGGCATATCAGCGGCCACGACGAACTGATCGCCAGGAAGCTGGTCGGCGTCCTGGCAGGCGGCGATGTGGTACCCGGGACCCTGGTCAGCGAGGCGTACCTTCTGGATCTGGAGCGGGAGGCCTTTCTGAGTCTGTGCGGCGAGCGAAGGTCTCAGGAGCGCATGCAGCATATGCTGAAGACCGGCAAACCGCTGAGAAACTGACAGATGCTTCAGAAACATTCTGTCATTGCGAGCGCAGCGAAGCAATCCAACCGTTTCCACCTCCCAGTCCCAGAACTCAAGAGGACAGAACGGTGAGATTGCCACGCACCCTTCGGGTGCTCGCAATGACGCCGAGAGATTTTCGGGGCAATGACACGCGGAGAGTAAAGGCATGCGAGAGGCGGTGATTGTGGCGGCGGCGAGAACGCCGGTGGGTAAGGCGCCGCGCGGTACGCTTTGCGGTACCCCTCCTACTGTAATGGCGGCGACTGTGATCGCCGACCTGATGAAGCGTGCGCCCGTCTTGGCGCCTGAAGAGATCGAGGATGTGATCATTGGCTGCGCCTTTCCGGAGGCGGAACAGGGGATGAATATGGCGAGGGTCGCGGCGTTGCGGGCGGGACTGCCGCACACCGTTCCGGGACAGACGGTCAACCGCTTCTGCTCCTCAGGACTGCAGACCATCGCCATAGCAGCCGAGCGGATCATGGCCGGCTTTGCCGACGCGATCATCGCCGGCGGGGCCGAAAGCATGAGCCTGGTCCCAATGAGCGGAAATACCTACGCGCCTGATCCTTACCTTGCTGAGCATTACCCGGCTATCTACATCTCGATGGGCAACAGCGCCGAAAACCTTGTTCAGGCGTACAAGGTGAGCCGGGAAGATCAGGACAGATTCGCGCTCGAGAGCCACCTCAAGGCGGCAGCCGCCATCAGGGAGGGACGATTCAAGGACGAGATCGTCCCGCTCACCGTGGTAAAGAAGGCCTTCCGCGTGGCAGACAAGCCCCGCATCGCCACCGACGAGGTAATTTTTGATACCGACGAGGGAGTTCGATTCGACACCTCCGCCGAGACGCTGGCCAAGCTTCCTCCCGTCTTTCATAAGAACGGTACCGTCACGGCAGGCAATTCCTCCCAGACCAGTGACGGCGCGGCTGCGGTGTTGGTGATGTCACGAGAGAAGGCGCGGCAGTTGGGTCTGAAGCCGATCGCACTATTCCGGGCATTCGCCGTAGCCGGTGTGCCACCGGATCTGATGGGGATCGGACCGGTGGAGGCGATTCCGAAGGCGCTGACACTTGCAGGTCTCACTCTTGACCAGATCGACCTGATCGAGCTGAATGAGGCGTTTGCCGCCCAGGCGCTTGCCGTCATTCGCGAGCTGAGACTGCCCCTTGAGCGAGTGAACGTCAACGGCGGCGCCATCGCCCTGGGTCATCCGCTCGGATGTTCCGGCGCGAAACTGACGGCGACACTGCTGTATGAGATGCAACGACGACAAGCCCGCTACGGGATGGTCACGATGTGCATCGGTGGAGGGATGGGCGCCGCTGGCATATTCGAGAGGGTCTAGGCTCTAGGGGAAAAGATGCGCCGATTCAACTTACTCCAGCTCCATCCAAACCCTATACCCCAGACCCTACACCCTGTCTCTTTCGGGAGGACCAGATGACGATGGCAAAGGATGAATTTATGGCGGGCGGCAGCTTTCTCATCCGGGACACGCCGGCGCAGGAGATCTTTACGCCTGAAGATCTGAGCGAGGAACAGCAGATGATGCGAAAGCTGACTCAGGAATTCATCGAGGCTGAGATCAAACCTCAAGCTGAGCGGATCGAGCACCAGGACTGGGAACTGACGCTGCGACTCTTCAAGAAGGCCGGGGAGATAGGACTGCTGTCGGTGGATATCCCGACCAAGTACGGCGGCTTGGGGCTGGACCTGATCACCTCTACGGTCATCGCCGAGCAAATGAGTGAGGGTGGCTCTTTTGCTATCTCGCTCTTGGACCACTCGGGAATCGGATCGCTCCCGATCGCCTGGTTCGGTAATACCGAGCAGAAGGCCCGCTATCTGCCCCTGCTCGCAACCGGAGCCAAGGTCGGCTCCTACGCCCTCACAGAGCCAGGCTCAGGTTCCGATGCCCTCAGCGCCAAGACGAAGGCAGTCCTCTCGCCTGACGGGACGTTCTACACCCTGAATGGGACGAAACAGTTCATCACCAACGCTGGATTTGCCGATCTGTACATCACGTACGCCAAGGTGGACGGCGACAAGTTTACCGCGTTTATCATCGACAAGGATACGCCTGGCGTCACATTGGGACCGGAAGAGAAAAAGATGGGGATCAAAGGGACCTCCACTAGAAGCGTCGTTCTGGAGAATGCGAGGGTCCCCGTCGAGAACCTCCTCTACGAGATCGGCAGGGGCCACAAGGTCGCCTTTGACCTGTTGAACATCGGCCGGCTCAAGCTCGGGGCCGGTTGCCTCGGTCTGTGCAAGCTGGCCCTGCGCGAAGCGGTCAGGTACGCGAAACAGCGAACCCAATTCGGACAATCGATCGCCTCTTTCGGCCTCATTCAGAAAAAGCTCGCCGAGATGGCGATTCGAACCTATGCCACCGAATCGATGCTCTATCGCACCGCCGGCCTGATTGAGCGGGTCGTATCACGCATCGACCAGGATGACGAACGGGCGGGGCTCGAAACCGCCAAGGGGGTTGAAGAGTACGCCGTAGAGTGCTCCATTAACAAGGTCTACGCCTCTGAGGCCTTGGACTACGTCGCTGACGAGACCGTCCAGATCTTCGGCGGCTACGGCTACATCGCGGACTTTCCGGCCGAGCGGATCTATCGGGACGCGAGAATCAACCGACTCTTCGAGGGAACCAACGAGATCAATCGGTTGTTGATTCCTACAACGCTCTTCCGGAGGGCGTTGCAGGGGCGCCTGCCGCTCTTCACGGCGGCCCAGAAGCTGGTGGGTGACCTGCTCAGCTATAGTAGCAGTCAGGAGGAGGGGTATGGCGGACCGCTTCACGAGCAGATTCGGCTGCTCCAGTCAGCGAAGAAGATCGCATTGATGGTTGCCGGGGCCGCCGCTCAGAAGTATCGTGAACATCTTCAGGATGAGCAGGAGATTCTCGGAATACTCAGCGATCTGACGATCGAGCTGTTTGCGATAGAGAGTGCGTTGCTCCGGGCTCTGAAGTCGGTAGAGCGGGATGGGGAGGGCGCAGCGGAATCGAAATCCGATATGGTCAAGGTCTACATCAACGACGCCTTCGCCAGGATCGAGCTGCTGGCCAAGGAGGGCTTGGCCGCGATGGAGGAGGGGGATACCCTCTGGACCCAGCTCAGCGCCCTGAAGAAGTTGACCCGCTACACGCCTGTCAACACCACCCACCTGCGGAGGACCATCGCCGGACGCATCATCGAGGCTGAGGAATACCGGGCCTGACCCACTCCTCGCCATCCGTCCAGACCTCCTTCTTCCAGATCGGCACAATCTCTTTCAGGCGATCGATGGCGTAGGCGCAGGCGGCAAGCGCCTCCCGGCGGTGAGGCGCAGAGACCGCGATAGCGACGCTCGCCTCTCCGATCTGTAGACGCCCGATCCGGTGCACTATTGCAATCTCATCTACCTCCCACTTCCTGCGGATCTCATCGGCGATCTCGCGCATCTTGGGAATCGCCATCTCCGGGTACGCTTCATACTCCAGGTGACGAACCTGCCGGCCCCGCGTCTGCTCACGCACCACACCCAGGAAGGTTGCGACGGCTCCAGAGCTCGACCGCTTTACGGTAGTCACAAGCGGCTCAAGCAAGAGCGGCTGATCAGTAATTCCAAACATCGGTTCCTCCACTCACAGGGGGGATGAATGCAACCTCATCGCCCGCTGCCAGCTTTGTATCCGCAAACGCATACTCCCGGTTGACCGAAAACAGGAGTGATCCGGTCAGCGCCTGCAACTTGGGGAACTGAGACTGAAGCTGGTGTATGAGCTGATCCAGCGTACTGCCCTCCGGCAACTCAACAACCAGCTCACTAACCCCGACAATCTCACGAACTGCCGCAAAACAACGTACTCGGACCTTCATCACAGTTTCTCCGCCGCACTGCTAAAAACTCTTACATATCCATCATATACTTAATTATATTTCGTTACATACTGTGATTT
>JACPQW010000211.1 GCA_016190285.1 Candidatus Methylomirabilis oxygeniifera | reverse complement strand
TACCCCTAACGATGCACGCGGCATCAGCACGATCTGCCGTCGCCTGCAGAAACGTGTGCCCGCCTTAATTGTGCTGGAAGCCACCGGGGGACTCGAAATGCCCCTGGTCGGCGCCCTCGCGGCGGCCGGCCGGCCCGTGGTGGTGGTCAACCCGCGGCAGGTGCACGACTTCGCGAAGACGACGGGACGGCCACACGAAGGGGGCGTGACTGCCTGCCTAAGCTGCTGATCATCCTGAACGCCCCATGGTGACGCATCAGAGCCCGTGGCGAGAGAATATCGCTTTTCCCTCTTGACATGGAACACAGTTGCTATGGCGTTGGAGCGTTAACGAGATAGACGCGACCCACGCGATAGACGCTATCGACGCCATAAACGCTTCACGCAATGAACGCAATAGACGCCGCACGCAATCACCGGCCATCAACCCGTGAACGCCTGAGGAGGAGGACCCTGGACGCCAGCGCCAACAGGAGAACGAAAAGGATGGCGTTCGCCAGGATGTGGAGGTTAAAGTCGTAGGCGCTATGAACCAGCATCGCTACCAGCCCGGCCAGCAGACCAAGTCCGATCCCCCGTGTGTGCGTTCCTTCATGCTGGGACCACCCGTTCAGCAACTGCGTCCCGCCCCACAGCAATGCCAGCGCGAAGATCGCCACCAAGGGCAATCCCCCCTCCGCGAATGCCTGCAGGTAGTCGTTATGGGCGTAGTCGTACACAGCCTGGCCGATGAGGGGCTGCCTGTAGAGCGGAAAAGCCCAGATGTAGGTGTCAAGACCCGTACCACTCCAGCGAAAGTCATGGCCCAGGCGCAACGTGTCCTGCCAGACGAGGATGCGACCCTGGAGGGAGGGATCGTCGGTCCCTCGCCATAGAATCGCAAAGGTCTGCAGGACCCTGTCCGGGTTCAGCCAGAGGGCATACGTCAGCCCCAGCGCCACAAATGAGGCCAGCATGCCCCATAGCCGCCTGCTGCGCAATCGCCGGGCGGAGAGCAGGAGGCCCATGAAGAGGATGGAGCAGAAGAAGCTGAACAGCCCTGCTCGTGATCCCGTCAGCAGCAGGGCGACAGACATAATAATCCCCACAAAAAAGGCAAGCAAGGATCGGCTCGCCTGCGGCGTGCCCCAATGCAGCAACCGGCTGCGCCAGCCTCCTGCGTCATCGGATATCGGTCGCCTATTGGCCACAATATAGCCGATCGTCAGCGGAATCACCATCTCCATGTAACCGGCGAAGTGATTACGATTGACATAGGGTCCAAAGAGGCTGCCGCCCTGGGTCAGTTCTCGAACCCAATACAGCTTGCCGTTCCCGGAAAAATGCTGAATGATCCCGAAAAGCGCAAGCCCGAATCCCGTCATCATCACCACGCGAACGAGTCGATCGACCTGCTCACGGGTCTGCAGGTGGTTTACGACGACCCAGAAGAGGAGCGCCAAGGCCAGGAGCCTCATCAGCGCCTGTCTGGTCGCGTACGGCACGAGCGAGAGCGTATGCCATGAGGCCACGAGGTGGCTGTCAAACTCCATCTGCTCGTAGAGCGTGGCGGCTTTCGGCGAGAGAATGCGAATGATGGGAAACGGAAGCGGGATCACCTGCAACAACCCAAAGATCAGAACCGCAAGCCAGCACAGGTTCAGTGCCGTTCGCTCGATACGGATTTCGCCGGCGCTCACCATGGCGAGTCCCCACACGAGCGCGATGGCGTAGATCCCCAACTCGGCGAGGGCGATCGACCATGGCTCGACGGTCCCGAAGGCCAGGGGGGTGAGGATAATCAGGAGATACAATCCGACCTCGATGAAGCGGTCGGACATGATGGCAAATCGAAGCTGAACAACCTTCCAGTGTGAAAGGGCGGGGCTATCTACCGGGGATCGCGTCGCAACCGTAAAGGACTCCTCTCCCCTCTGGGGAGAGGATGAAGGTGAGGGGGTGCGGGTTTTTATGTCCATAAGCTTGCGTCATACCGGGGTAACGTCGTCGGCATCGATCTCAACCGACGCGCCTTGGCGAATGAGGCTGACCGCGATCACAAGGCGTACCCTGGAGGCCTTTCGAATCAGGAACCCACGGAGCCCTTTGAGGTGACCGCGCCGAACCTCGACCGCCATCCCCGGGACCAGGAAGGGATACGGATCAACGGGAAGAGTACTGGTAACCAGGCGTCTCACTCCTTCGATCTCAGCCTCCGCGATCGGTATGCCCAGGCCGCCTACACCCAGCACCTCTACGACACCGGGGGCGGTCAGTACCCGCAACCGATCCTTCCAGGCAAAGTGCGCAAAGCAATAGCCGGGAAAAAGTGGGAGTTGGACCTGAACTGTACGGTCTTTCCACCGGTTCCGCCGTCCGATGATCGGGAGGAATACTTCCATGCCCAGGCGATCGACCTGAGCCCGCACCCGTTTCTCATGTCGGGAGCGGGTGCGGAGCACATACCATCTCGATGATTCCATCTTACCTCCAGGCGACAATCTTAGAAGGCCAAGTGTACGCTTAGAGATTGAATCCAAACTGATCAGAGTTCCGACATGCGCCCAGCGTCTTCGTTCAGTGAATAATAATAAATCCTATAGGCATGTCAATAGTATTCCTGTATCCGGACGGACGACGCCCCGCACAACCTCATGATGGATGATTTCGTCAGAATCTACGCGAAGGCTAATTTATCAGTGACAGGTTTGCTTGAACTGTGTTTCAGTAGCGATGGCGTGACAGCGGAGTGCGAGACTGGAGATCGAGGGAATTCGAAACCTGGATGACGTCACGTGAGGGAAGGATCAGACAGGTCAGCTTGTTCCCATAGACGCAGGCCGTATCGATGCCGATCCGGTCCTCGTCCATCAGAACTTCTCGCATGGGGGTATGGCCGAACACGACTGTCTTCGAGAAGCGACCTGAGTATGCATAGAACTCCTCGCGGATCCACAAGAGGTCGTTGGGGTCTTGTTCCTGCAATGGAATCCCAGGCCTGATCCCCGCGTGGACAAAAACACAATCCTGCGTCTCGTAGTACAGACGCAAGCGATCCAGAAAGCCCAAGTGAGCGGCGGGAATTCGGCTGAGTCCACCGTAACTTTCCAATGTAGCGGTCCCGCCGTTATACAAAAATAGAGCCCGCTCTTTTCCCTGAAGAAAATCTAGAAACATACGCTCATGATTACCCATGAGAAAGGTAACCTGCCCGCGGAGGGTCAGCAGATAATCAATGACTCCCTTTGAATCCGGTCCCCGATCAACATAATCTCCCAGGAAAACCACCTCATCCGTCTCTGACAGACGGAGCTGAGCCATGAGGCGGTCCAACGGCTCCAGACAACCGTGAATATCACCGATCACGTAGATCATAGCACCGGTCTCGTCATTGCGAGCGACCATCGGGAGCGTGGCAATCTCACCGTTCTTCGCCCACAGTGCCGCACTCTAAATACTGTGAGATTGCTTCGGTCGCTGCACTCCCTCGCAATGACCGGCTAGGGGGGACTTTCAGGGTGATGATACGGCGTGTCGTTGCGTGTGAGTTACTTGTGGCCGATAGCGTCCAGAACGCGAGCGATCTCTTCCTTGACGTGGGTGTTGATCTTGAGCCGTGCGAGGATATCCGGATGGTGTTCGGCCAGGTACTGAATCATGGCAATGCCATCAAGCGGGGACCCGTGGGGCTGGCTATCGAGAATCCAATCGCTAAGGGCATCCTTATGCGACCGGCGTGTGCTCGGATCGCTATATAGAATATCCAAAATGTCCTGAGCCAATGACTTACGCATTCTCATACCTTTATACCGGGTTCCACCTGTAATATAACACTTCGTCACGTACTCCACAAGAGAGAAACCTCACGAAGCCCAAAGAAACGATCGCGCCGTATCACAATGGGATGAGTGTCGTGTGCCAGAGGAATCGCCCCAGAAACTCCCCGATTGTGCCGGTGAGAATCGCGATGTAGAAGAAACCGGTTGCAGACTGGACGTTTGGAATACGCAAGGTATCCCAGATCACACACGCGACGACGAACGAACCTAGGGTCCCGACAACCACACGACCAAGAAACACCGCCAGGTATGAGGTCGAGAGAAGCCCGATCCTGGCCATAGCTTCGCCCCCCCCAAACAGGTAGAGCGACCCAAGATTCACGATCAGCAACAGGCCCTGCAGCGCGGTGGACAGTATAAAGAGAGTGGCCAGGCGGCGGATCAACGCTACCGGCAGCTTAGGGTCCCTGAGATAGTGGTGCCCAAGCAGCATACCGGTCAGCGCTGAGCCCAGAAGGAGGGCTGACGTGAGGGTGGTGACGATCTGGGCGGCTACCTGCGGTAAGATGGATAATTCTTTCGCAAGCAGGAGCGATGGGATAAGCATTGCAACCACTCCGACCGCCAGGCTCGCCCACAGCATCCGCCTCGGCCATCGCCCATCCGGAATCCAGAGAGACCCCGCATACAGCAGGAGCAGAACGAAAAAGATCATTGAGGCTGGTGTTGGACTGACCCAGATCCCCACGCCAAGCACGCTCACCAGGGTCAGGACGCAGGTCTGGAGAAAACTCCGCCTGATCAGGGGCGAATGCAGGAGGTTCAGGCAGAACAGGCTTCCGACTGCCAACTCTTGCACCGCCTGAAATGCTGGAAGGGCGAGATGCGTCATCAGTCGATCTCAAGCTCGCCGATCCCTTTCGGGAAGTTGGTCAGGTTCCGGCACCCAGCCCCCGTGACGACCACGAGGTCCTCAATCCTAATGGCCCCTGCATCCAGATAGTAGAGCCCCGGCTCAACGGTGACCACATAGCCGGTTCGCAGGACTGCGCCCGTCTTATTGATACGAGGAGGTTCATGGATGTCGAGGCCAACCCCGTGACCGGTGCCGTGAAAGAACCCTTGCATCCGACCGCCAACCACCCCGGTAGTGAAGCCGTCTTTTTCCAGCACCGCATTCACCTTGGTGTGTATGGCGCGTCCGTCGGCCCCGTCCCTGATCAACTCCATCCCGCATTCCTGGGCGTTGAGAACCGCCCTGTACATGGCCCGAAGTTTCGGTGATGCCTTCCCCTTCACCACGGTCCGGCTCATGTCCGCAAAGTAACGGCTTCGTTCGGACCTCGGGAAGAGATCGATTACAATCGACTCGTTTGCCCTGATGGGCCCATTTCCGCTATGGTGGGGATCGACCCCTTGCAGGCCTGGCGCCACAATCGTATGTTGGGCTACGCATTCTCGTTCCATCAACGTCACGTGCATGATCTTCTTCAGCGCCTCGGCGGTCAACAACTCACCGTCGAGATACAGGAATCCGCCACTCTCCACCTTGGCTGCCTGAACCGCCGAGATCGCCGCATCTACAGCTTCTTCGGTGGCGCGCTGGGTCGCGGCAATTGCCTCAATCTCTTCTTCGCTTTTCATCAGCCGCGCTTCGAAGAACGGCTCACGTTTTACCGCGACGATGTAACCCCTTGCTCGCAGGCCATCGGCGTGCTCGATGCCGAAGTTACCCGGAACCAGCAGATGGTGAGCGCCTCGCTCCCGCAACACGAGGTCCAGGACATCCAGCAAGGATGGTGCGTCGGTACCCTTTTCCCTCGCCCTGCGCTCATACACGCTATAGGACAGTACCGTATCCACTCTCGCCTGGCTCCTGGCCCGGTCCATCTCCAGGTCACTCATCACGGCGATCTTCTCTGCGCCCGCCTGGATGAAGATAAATGGGTCCGGTGCGGCAAACCGAGTCGCATAGTACAGGTTCGCATCGATCTCGCTGGTTGAGATCATGACCAACGCATCGTATCTCGGTTCTTGCATCCCACACGCCCCTCAATCGGACAGAATCACCTTACCCATTCCGATCGCGGCCAGCAGCCCCACCGTCCACACCCAGGGGAACGCGCCGGTATAATACCAGGCCACAACCGGATAGGCCAGGCTCGAGATTGGCAGCAACGCCATGGCCCCGAGCATCCCCCTGACCCCCCACACATCGCTGTAACCGGCCAGCATGAAGGCAAAGAGGACGAGCAGCAGCGCCACCCAGGCGAAGCCATAACAGCCTCCCCAGAAGGTTGGACCCTTCGATCTTGCGCGCGTCATGTGAGCAATGATGCCTCTCTCCCGTCAGGATAGCTCATGGACAATCGGCCAGATCACCAAGACGCGACGAGATATTCATCGAACAGAACTTCGGGCCGCACATCGAACAGAACTCTGCGCGCTTGAACGCCTCGATCGGCAGGCTCTCATCGTGCATCGTGCGCGCCGTCTCGGGGTCGAGCGCCAGCGCAAACTGGGTGTCCCAGTCGAAGTTGAACCTGGCACGAGAGAGCGTATCGTCGCGATCGCGCGCGCCTTTTCGGCCCCTGGCAATGTCGGCCGCATGGGCCGCGATCTTATACGCGATGCATCCCTGTTTCACATCCTCCGGTGTGGGCAAGCCGAGGTGTTCCTTCGGTGTCACATAGCAGAGCAGCGAGGTACCGTGCCAGCCGGCAATCGCTGCGCCGATCGCCGACGTGATGTGATCGTACCCCGGCGCGATGTCGGTCACCAGCGGACCCAGCGTGTAAAACGGCGCCTCCTGGCAGATCTCCTGCTCCATCCGTACGTTCATTTCGATCTGATCCATCGGAACGTGTCCAGGTCCTTCGATCATCACCTGGACATCGTGGGCCCATGCCACCTTCGTGAGCTCGCCCAATGTCCGAAGCTCGGCGAACTGGGCCGCATCGGAGGCATCTGCGGTACAACCTGGCCTCAGGCCGTCGCCCAGGCTAAAGCTGACGTCGTATTTTCGGAAGATCCGGCAGAGCGTCTCAAAATGGGTGTACAGCGGATTCT
>JACPQW010000209.1 GCA_016190285.1 Candidatus Methylomirabilis oxygeniifera | reverse complement strand
GTTCCGGGTCGATGTGGTTCAGGACCTTCCAGGTCACTTCGGCCGGATCACGGACGTTCACATCCTTATCTACGACGACGATCACCTTCGAGAACATGGCCTGGCCGAGGCCCCAGATCGCGTGCATGATCTTGCGCGCGTGGCCCGGGTACGCTTTGTCGATACTGACGATGACGAGGTTGTGAAAGACCCCGGCGAACGGCATGTGGAAATCCACGATTTCAGGCAACTGTTTTCTCAGGAGGGGGCGGGACAGCCGTTCCACGGCAGTCCCCATGTGACAGTCCTCCATGGGCGGGCGGCCTACGATAGTGGTTTGGTAGATCGGATCCCGGCGGTGGGTGACGGCCGTCAGGTGAAAGACGGGGTAATAGTCGGGGAGGGAGTAAAAGCCGGTATGGTCGCCGAACGGCCCCTCCAGACGCAGCTCATCAGGCTCGACATACCCTTCCAGCACGATCTCGGCGTTCGCCGGAACCTCCAGGTCGACGGTCTCGCACTGGGTCAGCTCGACGGCCTGCTTCCGCAGAAAGCCGGCGATCAGCATCTCGTCAATCCCGTCTGGCGCCGGAATGATGGCCGATAGTGTCGTGGCCGGATCGGGCCCCAGCGCCACGGCGACCTCGGTGCGGCGTCCCAGCCGCCGGTTTTTCTGGTAGTGTCTCGCCCCACCGTGATGGATGTGCCAGTGCATGCCCGCGGTCCGTTCGTCGAAGATCTGCATTCGATACATGCCGCAGTTGCGCGTGCCGGTGTCCGGATCTTTGGTGAAGACCAGGGGGAACGTGACGAACCGGCCGCCGTCGAGCGGCCAGCACTTGAGGGCCGGCAACAGGTCGAACGAGGGCTCATTCGTGATGCGCACCTCCTTGCACGGGCCATCCTTCACTCGTTTGGGCAGGTAGCTCGCCATCTCTGTGAGCTTCGGCAACATCCGGAGCTTCTCGAGCCATCCTTCCGGACTCTTGATCTCGAAGAGGCCTTCCAGTTCCCCGGCCAGCTCGTCCAGCGAGGCGCGCTGTAGCGCCAGGCAGAGATGCGCCTCTGAGCCGAAGGCATTGATCAGGAGCGGCATTGACGAATCCTTGACCCGTTCGAAGAGCAGGGCTGGACCGAGCCGCTTGCTGACTCGATCAGTGATTTCGGTGATCTCGAGAATCGGATCGACCTGGGTCTTGATCCGCTTCAGCAGTCCCCGCTGCTCCAGCGCCGCGATAAAGGCCCGCAGATCGTCGTATGCCATCATCACTCCAAGTTATGAGCTGTCAGCGTTCAGCTTTTCTGATCCGTCTCCTGCTTTGTCGGAAGCTGACGGCTGTATGCTGATTGCTGAACGCTAATTTTTGAGTAACACCCCATGCGGCCGCGGCCGCACCACGGCGGACGAAAATGCTATTCTGAGAGAGCGGTTAGCCGAGTGTTGTCGGGTTACGCTGCGCTAACCCGACCTACGGCTGAATGCTGAGAGCTGACGGCTGATAGCTGCACTATTGAACGCTGCCACTATAGCGAAGGTAGGTAAGGTCGGCAAGCAAAAATGGGTCAACGGCAGACCAGTAGAGGCGCGTGGTCTCCAGTCCCAGAGTCGGTGGAGAGACTAGGGCCCCCATGCCCAAAACGGAGTCAGACTGTAATTCCCCACCCCAGGCGAAAGTGCAGCCTAGCCGCGTTTTGTCGTTGTTTCCGCCTCATGGCAGCAACTCAAGTGCGCGGCCAAGACGCGGACCCACGCGGATTGCGCCGAAATCTCGACGATCCGTCGTCAGAACGCGGTAGACGCGTCGTCGCTCAGCAACGGCAATGACGGTCCCATCGACCAATCCTAACCTCAGCGTCTTGAATCTGGCGTCGAGCTCCAGTGCTCGAACAATGTCGGATGGGAGGGGGATCTCGTACTCGTACCGCGTCCCCGGATCGAAAATCTCCGCGACAAGCTTTCGCATGGCCTGCCGATTCTCACGAAGAAAATAATCCACCTCGGCCAGTACGAGTGCCGGCACAATGATCAGACTCGCGGAGGTTAGAACATGCTCGTACTCAGGAAAGGTTGGTGTGCCGCCTGCAGTGCAGGCGAGCGCTCGCAGAAGGCCACCGGTATCGGCCACGACCGGCGGAATCACCCCTCAAGATCCCGGAAAAGCTCAGATTCGTCTCCCAGCTTGGTGTCGGTCGACTCGAATAGACGTGTCGAGGGCGCACGCCGCCCCGTGTAGTATCGTGACGCCACCACGCGCAAACCCTTGCGAATAAGCTCCGAGGCGGAGTGACCTGCCGCTCTGGCCCTTTTGAGCGCCCGCATGTCCTCCTCTTCGAGACGAACTGTTGTCGAAATTAAGCGCGCCATACACTCACTATACAATAATCGACCAGATAAGACAACCTGATACAGCTAGAACTCCTTGCGCATTTCTTGCTTGACACCCTCTGGCGCTTTCCGATACAAGACAACGGTCACACGTGAATGCACAGCTTTCGGAGGGGCGCGATGAAGCTCATGATCAGTGTGCGGGACGAGCAAGAGGCCGCAGCCGCGTTGGCCGGCGGAGCCGATATCATCGATGTGAAGAACCCGGCTGAGGGATCGCTGGGCGCCGGGCGGCCGGAGACCATCGCGGCGATCGTGAGAACTGTCCGGGGTGCTACCCCTGTCAGCGCCTCTATCGGCGACGTCCCGAATCTGCCGGGAACTGTGGCGCTTGCCGGTCTGGGCGCCGCCACCTGCGGGGTTCGACTCGTCAAAGTGGGACTGCTTGGGGCCAGGACAGGAGCGGAGGCGGCCAACCTGCTCGATGTCGTCAGTAGCGCGTTACGGATGGCGAACGGCACAGCGGGTCTGGTAGCCTGCGCCTATGCCGATGCGGCCCTGGTAGGTTCGCTCGATCCGCTAGAGCTTCCTGAGGCCGCTGCCCCGTTTGTCGAAGGGTGCCTCATCGATACCGCTATCAAAGATGGGCGAACCCTCTTCCAGTGCCTCCCGGAGGACGCCATCGCCCGCTTCATTCAGCAGTGCCACGATCGTGGGCTCTTCTGTGCCCTGGCGGGCTCACTGCAGCAGGCGGATCTCTCTAGAGCCCTGGCGCTCGGCGCCGACATTGTCGGTGTACGAACTGCGGCCTGTGAGGGAGGACAGCGAAGCGGCTCCATTTCTACGACGTTGGTGGCACGCCTCAAAAACAGGATAAAGGGTGTAGGGTGTAGGGTGTGGGACGAAGAGAAAGAAAAGAGCACAGGAAGGAAGCTACTCCCGACCCCCTAGGCTCCCCTCTACCCTCAATCCTGTTTCTTTCGCCTCGCGCTCCGCGTGACCACGCACGTTCCCACCGTCTTCCTGCACTCCAGCCACTCCTTGACGCGAGCGGGGCGCGTCCCATTGATGATCCAGCAGCAGTCAATCCCATTCAGCCACCTGGCAAACTCGCGGTCCACGCAGCCGTCACGCGGGAGGCGTGAGCGCGTGATGCGCGGCAAGAGGGGCGCCGACGGCTCGATCTTCGGATCCCGCGCGAAGATCCCGTCTACATGCTTCAGCAGCAGCAAGGCATCAGCCCCAACACGTCCGGCGATATAGGCGGCGATCGAATCCGAGGTCACGCGCCACGACGGAGTAAAAGGATCCCGGCGTGCGAGGGACCGTGAGGGAAGGTAGATCGGCATTCGGCCGCTCCGGATCACCTCCATGACCTGATTCAAGCTGGAGGCCGGCGCAGCCCGTGAGGCGAGGTCACAAAGCTCAAGACCGTACTGATCCATCGCCAGGATAGCCATCCGGTGCGCGGCGTGCGCAGTCAGCCGTACTCGGCGATCCTCTGCCCGCACCAGATCGGCAAAGACCCCGCCGCCCGGAATCACCAATACCTTGCTGGCGCCCTTCCATCGCGCGATGGAATCAAGCAACTTCCCCAGCCCGCCCCACCGGCCGAGGCTTCCGCCCACCTTGATGACGACGTCGATTTTCATAAATCAGCTCTCAGCGGTCAGCTATCAGCTTCCAGCAATTCAGCCTCGGACCGCATATGAGGCGTTTCAAATTGGATATTCCGTGAAGTGCATATTAATCGTTTGTTGGTTGTAATGAAACCTCATAGTTTACGTCAGAAAATAGGGACAGCGAC
>JACPQW010000213.1 GCA_016190285.1 Candidatus Methylomirabilis oxygeniifera | reverse complement strand
GGTTATACCTCTCCTGCACCCCCTCCCTCACCCTCCCCCCGCCGCGGGGCAGGGGACGGGTGGGGGGGACGTGCGGTGACATGCGTTCGGGAGATGACCGCCGACGAACGGCGAAGGAGGCGCCGCTTTCCCAACGTCGTCCTCCGGACCCATGAGAACAAGGCGGTCAGGTTCTACGACGACCTGGTCAAGGACAAGTTCGTCCTCATCAACTTCATGTACACCGGGTGCCTGGACGACTGCCCCCTCACCACTGCACACTTGGTCCTGGTACAGAAGCTCCTCCGAGCGCGCCTGGGACGCGACCTCTTCATCTACTCGATTACCGTCGATCCCGCGCACGATACGCCCCAGGTGCTCAGGGCCTATGCCAGGCGCTTCCGGGTAGGCCCGGGGTGGCGCTTCCTGACCGGGACGCCGATGGCGATCGCAGAGCTGCGGCGCGCGCTCGGCGACAATCCCCGCCTGGAGCCGGGTGAGTCGGATCACCTGGGTGTGATCCGATACGGGATCGAGGCGCTGGAGCGGTGGGAGGGCTGCCCGGCCCTCACCCCACCCGAATCGATCGCCCGCTATATCACGTGGTTGGAGCCTCAAAAGTAGGGTAGAGGGGTTAGGGTGTAGGACAACCGCCGATACCGGAGTCCGTAAAATCCCACAGACAAATCCGCCAATTCCCGATATCCATGGCCCCGCGTCTGCTCCATACTTCGTGTAGAAGTATCGAGGGAACACCCATTGTCAAGAGTGGCACTGGGTTGTACAAGGACACCATGCCTACGGAGGGGGCACATGACAACGATTGTGAAGTATTCGACCGATCATGCAGCGCGCAACAACTTTCCTTATGAGATTATCTCTCCGCCATTTCCCAGCCGGTGCTGTTGGGGCCGGATGGCGCGGATGGGGCCGTTACAGGAAGAGGGCGATAGGAGGTTTTACTATCGGCGCTGTGAGGCCTGCGGCTTTACGGTCCGAGAGTTCCTATCGGCCTTTGATCTGGAGCGAGGAGTAAGCTTGGTGGGCCAGGCTCCGGATCGGACGTGGCGCTGGATTGAGCGCATCCAGTACCAAGCGACCATTGAGCACGCGGCCTGAACTGGGGTTGTTGCGAGCGCGACATCGAAGGAAGGATCAGGGTAATCGGAAGGACGGTGCTGTGCATATCGATCCACGAGGGAGGCGAAACCTGAAGCGACAGAGGTTATCCCAACCAGATTATCAGCTTTGTGACATACCTCATCGCGAACATGGAGGCCAACAGCATGGCCATCCCCAAAATGAGGTTGAGCTGACGCCACCTTTCAGGTTTCATACCCCGTTCTCACTTACGCCGACGACCGTCGGCGCCTCTAGACTGCTCAGGTTCCGCCAAAACCGATGGTGACTTTGCCCTGCTCGACAATGACCGGGACATCGCGTGAGCCTTTCGACATCTCCAACATCTGCGCCAGCGCCTTGGGGTCTTTCTGGACATTGAGGTAGGTAAACGGGACCTTCCGCTTGGCGTAGTCCTCACGGGCTGCCGAGGTGTAGGGTCAGGTATCCTTCCCGTATATGACGACTGATGCCTCCATCTGCCTCCTCCAATCTCTCGGGTCCGTCTGATTCCAGCGCGTCAGACCCGCGTCATAAATCGTTCGGCCTCTGTGGTTAACCGCTCGTATGCGAGCTTGATGTCGCGGATCTGCGGGTACAGCTCTTGGATCTTCTCGTGGGGGAGCGGGATAACGCGGCTCAATTGGGTCAGCCGCTCGCCGATCAGCTTAGCCTGTTTAAGGATTTCACGCTTCTTTTTCGCCGCCTCCGACAGCGTTGCCCCCTCCAGGAGGGCAAGCATCCCGTCCTCATCTTGGGCCCGGTACAGCTCGTCCAACTGCTGCGCCTGGGTGTCGGTGAGGCCGCCTTCCCGCAGGTTATGTAATGCCTTCATGCGATCAATCCGATAGCGAATATCGAGCATCAACTCTCCTCAGGCGTACGCCCTTGCCATGCCTCAGTGCGATCTTACCATACCTTGCGCCTTGGCGCCAAAGCCTGAACGCAGGGAGTCGGGTGTATGTCTATACTCTAACTCTATGGCTACTCTATATCAGCAAAATTTCGACGTCTTGTCAACGGTCAGGTGGTCTTTTCACCACTCGTAGTCGCTATCCGGCCATGATATGATGTGTTATCATAATTTACTACGGGATAGCGAAGGAGGAATCGAATCCGACATGAAATTCCCATTTGCCCTTGACCGCCTGGCTGCGCAAGACATCCGCATGATTTTTCGCGTCGTGGCGGAGTTTGTCGACGGGCTGGAGGCGCTCGCGAAGATTCCCCCGGCCGTCTCTGTCTTCGGATCGACGCATATCAGACGAGATGATCCCGCCTATGCGATGGCCGAGCAAATCGGCCGTTTGTTGGCTCAGCACGGGTATGCCGTCATTACCGGCGGGGGCCCCGGAGCCATGGAGGCGGCAAACAAAGGCGCCTACGAGGCTGGTGGTGTGTCGGTCGGCCTCAACATCGAGCTTCCCCAGCAGCAGGAACCCAACCGATACCTGACCAGCCTTGTGAATTTCCAACACTTCTTCGTTCGGAAGGTCATGTTCGTGAAGCACTCCATTGCATTCGTCATCCTGCCGGGTGGCTATGGCACCCTGGACGAGCTGTTTGAATCGATCACGCTGATCCAGACCAGAAAGATTAAGCCGTTTCCGGTCATCTTGACAGACGACGACTACTGGCGCGGCTTACAGGAGTGGCTCCGCGATCCCGTCATGAGCGAGGGGAAGATCTCGCAGGACGACCTCGCACTACTCAAGACGGCTCATAATCCTGAAGAGGTCATCCAGATCATCAAGAACTCCTCGACCTCCAATTCTCTGACCTCTTGACATCCCCTTTCCAGTACGGTCAGCCCATTGGTCACCAACCGGCAGATCACAAAAGTCCTGCAGCATGTCCGGAACGCGATCAGCATGTGGGAGCCTGGCGTTGTAGGCAAGATTGCTGAGGAGTCCCGCGATCCGTTTCGGGTCCTGATCTCCTGCATCCTGAGCCAGCAGACCAAGGATCATATCACGGGTGAAGCCTCGGAGCGGCTGTATCGGCTTGCGGATCGACCCGATACGATGCTCGCACTGAGTGAACGACAGATCGCCCACGCCATCTACCCGGTCAGTTTCTACAAGACCAAGGCCCGAACCATTCGCAGGGTCTGCCGGGACCTGCTCACTCGATTCGGCGGACGCGTCCCCGATACGATTGAGACACTCCTCAGCCTCACCGGCGTTGGCCGGAAGACCGCCAACCTTGTCGTCACGGTCGGCTACAGAAAGCCGGGGATCTGCGTCGACACGCATGTCC
Organism: Candidatus Methylomirabilis oxygeniifera; assembly: GCA_016190285.1. Classification (GTDB taxonomy): domain Bacteria; phylum Methylomirabilota; class Methylomirabilia; order Methylomirabilales; family Methylomirabilaceae; genus Methylomirabilis; species Methylomirabilis oxyfera_D. The sequence goes on along the minus strand of JACPQW010000213.1, from coordinate 28 downwards.
ATCGGATCTCGAATCGCTGGGGGTACGT
>JACPQW010000210.1 GCA_016190285.1 Candidatus Methylomirabilis oxygeniifera | reverse complement strand
GTCCTCAACCTGCTCCTCGTACGGCATGTTGCCGCCCTCATTCATCAACCGGTGCGCAGCAAGGGTGCGAATCCCGTTCAGGCCGATCGTCCCGATGGCCAGACAATACAGCAGCCCGATCGTTCTCCATGTGCTCACACCGCTTAGAATCAGGGTAAGAGTACCCACTACCCAGAAAAAGCCCAGCAGGTCCAGCACCACCCAGAGATCCTGACGCTCCGTTGATGGAATAGTGCGCCGATAGTATGGGTCGATCGCATAGGATGACCGGCATTCCAGGAGCCATCGCCGCCAACGAGGATTCAGTAACGACAGCGGGACCAGGATCAGAAAGCGGAAGGCGGCCATGATCGGCAGGACCGGGACTTGTGCGAAATACAGCGCAGTTTCTCGAAGTGGGGCTGAGGCCAAGGGCAGATACTCACCGTCAGCGGGCGTTCCGAACTTGCGTGGATGGTGATGGTCAAGATGATTCCTATACAGGAATGAATGCATGAGCAGAGGCATTCCGACAAGAAGATTCCAAGCGATATGAAATCCTATCATGGAGGCCTCCTCCCTATGAACAAGCTCATGAATAAAGATGCCAGCTCTGAACAACGCCAGTCCGGACAACAACATTGCGGCAACCTGAAGCAGCGAGAAGGCCGGCGCCGTCAGGTAGATTGCGGCACAGCCGTACCCGATGGACACCGTGACCAGAAAGTCGGTCCAATAGAGCGCAGGCTTGGGCGCGAACAGATCCTGAACGAGCTTCTTGATCTCCCGGCGGGAAAAATCCTGGTTTTCTTGCTGGGCGGGGGCCGATGACGCTGCTCCCTCCAAGGCAGTAGAAGGCGTCTTTTGTTTATAATCGTACAAAGTCAACCTCCCCTCCGTACGTCACCGCGAGTGCGCGGGGCGACACGCTCCTGAGTATTTCTCCATCAAGCGCACATTCCGTCTGGAGTTGCAACACGGCCTCATGGATGTTCCCGCTCGTATACCCGGACTCGGGCGTCAGGTATCGGTTGGGTCTGCCACGGATAAGTGAAGGCGCAGCCAGAAGCAGGTTCCGCGGTTGATAGGCTACCGCCGTATACCTGAGTGGACCACGCCCCTCACCCCAGTATGGTCGTATCCCAGGGTTTAACCGTTCCAAGGTCGTGATGAAAAGCGCGAGGTAGTTGTTCGCACTGCATGACCGACCGTCTAAGCGGACCGCGATCGGAGTCGGCTCGACAACTCGACGCCCAAGCGCAAGGCCCAGCAGATACCGGCCGACCGTAACAGACGTCCCCAGGGCGCCGCGCATCGGTTTCGATCTAGCCTGCCGACGGGTCACCCATCGAGCGCGGGTGACTTCGACAATGCCGGCCGCGCTGAAAAACATCCCAAACTGCGGCGCGCTGCCCGCCCCGCCATCCACCCGCAGGATCGGCCGCCGCACAACTCGGCCGGTTGGCCCCCTGCCCTCCGACCATGCCAACAGGCGCCGCAATGCCCGCGCCGGCTTGCCTCCTACGCCGACATCGGCAGCAGTCATATTCGAGGTCCCCCCCGCAATGAGCGCCATGGAGGGCAATACGGCAAAGGGTCCGTTGTGTAACAGGGCGGTCAATACAGCCTGGACGGTTCCATCTCCACCGCAGACGGCCAAGACATCCACTCGCTGGGCAGCCATTGCCGCAAGAGCGCCGACCACACTTGCCGGGCCGACCACGTATCGGTGGATCGTCGGCTTATACTGGTCCAGGACGTGTAGAAAGGCCTGAAGACCCTCTCGATTCGTTCCGCTCTCCGGGTTGATCAGTATGCCGACCCGTCTCGCACTGCGGCTATCCCACGACAGGCAAGCGCCGGACGCACCACCGACTTCACTCTTCGCAGGCGCTGGCATCATACCCCGCAACACGGCATAAAAGCGTCTCCTGCCACTTCCGACTTACGGAGTGGGAACCTGATGGATAAACAGCCTGACAGCAAGCGAACCGTTGCCGGCACGCCCGGTATCGTCGGCCAGCCAGGATCGCAATGGTCCATGCATGCGCGCATACACGGCAATACCGAGGCGCACCAACAGCAGAAGAGATGAGAGCGCGGTCCATCCGGCGACAGCCACTAACCCCAGATCCGGCCTGCGAAAGACCAGGCTCATGGTCAGAAGGATCAGATTCGGGTTACGCCGGGCTGTCACCAGTCTGAAGTAAGAGTCAAAGGGTCGCCAGCAAAAGATAACAAACCCACCAAGCCACTTCCTGAATATACCCTCAACAAGGCGTCCAACGATGTATCCAATAAAGATGACCCATATAGTCAAGCTCAGGGTCAGCCCCGGAATACCCGGGGAGAATGACTGCAACCCAAGCCCCCACAACAGGTACCAGAACGGTGGATGCACCAAGTCCAGGATGTGGTCGAGCAGGTGACCAAACCTGGTGCTGGTGACGGTCACTCGGGCAAGCTTTCCGTCCACCGTATCAAGAAAGGTCATGATCCATGCGCCTGCCAGTCCCCATCCATAGAGACCTTCAGCGAAGAGGACCGCAGCCGCCAACACCAACACTATACTGATGGTGGTCACATGGTTCGGCCTTAACCCGGCGGCTACGCACACATGCACGGCCCATCGGGCAGGAGAAGGCCACACCCATTTCGTGACCAGATCGGTTACGCCCTTATAGGAACTGGCGAACAGGCGCTCCTCCAACGCTCGTTTCGTATCGGCCCTGATCGGTTCTGCAAAGGGTGGTTCCGATTTACGCAACCGCGCATCAAACGAGGCCAGTTGGTCTTCGAGTTTTTCGACGCGGACGGATGGCGGGAGTGCCGCACCCCTTTCCAGGGATAGAACTGCCCTCGCCGCCGTTGCCAGGTCGGCCGGCACATGCGCGGCGATGACCGCACGCGATGGTCCGGCCGGCGCCTCAATCATGATATGTAATGACTTGACCAAGCCCTGGAGGATACGGCCGTCCAAGAGATAATCCCCTCGAACGATCAGCACCGAATCGTCCGGACTCAGCGAGGAGAGATCATCCGCAATCGCGGTGACGCCTACCGGCGCCAGTACGCGCCGGTAACGCTCGCGGGATGAAAGCCCCCACAGTTTGGCTGGAGCCTCTCCGAGTATGTGGGCGTAAATAGTCATTACGTAAAACGAATATGCTTCCTCGGAATACGCGCCGCCGCCCCGCTGTTGCCACGACACCGGGTCACACGTTCGGAAGGCCGGGTTAAAAACAGCGCTTTATATTATATGCTCACGTCGGTTTAGTCAAGAATTGGCTCGTAACCCAAGAACAGCGATTGACCGCGCTCCCGTTGGTCGCTCGCAATGACGGATCGCAATCTTTACTCTTGATTCTTAAGTTTACCTTTGAGAGTGCTTCACCGACCCGCTGAAGACCACATCCGAATCGCAGCCGTTGGTGACTAAAGACGCTTCGCCGTTGTGTATCCGATAGACCCTGTCGCCGCTCTCTACCACGGCAGACTCATGTGAGATCGCCACGATCGTCAATTGGCCGCGAAGGTCGCGTAGCGTGTGGCAAATCGTCGCCGTATTCTCCTGATCAAGCGCGCTGGTTACCTCGTCCAGGATCAACAGCTTAGGCCGATGCACCAACGCCCTGGCGATCGCAATGCGTTGCCGCTGACCTCCTGAGAGTGCGGTGCCGCGTTCCCCGACCGAGCTGTGAATCCCGGAAGGTTGTGCCATCACAAAGTCCCAGGCGCCGGCGGCACGCAGTGCCGCCTCGACATCGGCCTCGTTCAGCTCGGAATCGCCAAGCGTCACGTTCTGCAGCACGGTGTCATGAAGGAGAAAAGGCTCTTGCGGCACGTACCCGATCATCCGCCGCCACTGCCTTAAATCGATATGCTCTAACGGCAGATCGTCGATCCAGACGCGGCCTTGCTGCGGGCGCAACAGACCAGTGAGCAGATCGGCGATCGTCGTCTTGCCGGCCCCTGATGGCCCTATGATCACCGTGAATGATCCCGCAGGGATGGTCAACGACGCATTCCGGAGCACACAGTGCTTTCCGTACCCGAAGCTGACCTTGTCCAGGCGAATGGACTTCTCAAGGTGGGGAGACAGACCTCCAGGCTCCGTTTCGCGATCACGGTTCGCGCCGTCAATGGCAGCTCGCAATGACCAGAAGGCGCTCTCAAAGGTTCGCATTTTCTGGTATTGCCGTTGCGTCTTGGCAAGGCAGGTCAGCATTCGAGCGAGAAGAAGAACCATCACCATTACGGCATTCAGAGGCATATTCCACCGACTCAAAGCCAGGTATAACCCGACAGCAACGACGATCGCTAACCCGAGATCTTGAGAGGAGCTCAGGGCCTCCGTACTCAGCACGTCTCGCTGGACCGCCCGGTTCAATCGCCTGGTACTGGACTGAAGCGATGGACCGATCAGCTCTTCCCGAGCCATTGCCTTGAGTGGTTTAATGGATTGGAGGCTATCCGTTAAGCCGGCCACAAGGGATTTCAATAATCGGGTCTGGTGGGTTCCCGCCCGATGCGCCATACGAACGAGGTAGTTGAGTCCGTAGAGGATCAGTATTCCGGGCAACAGAAACGTCAAGGTCGCCTTCCCTGCGACAACAAAGGCCACACCTGCATATACGATGGCTTCAATGAACAAGGTGACGCCTTTGGCGCCCTCAAGATACGCCAGTGCCGCCCGCATCGCCTCAGTGCCTACCGCGTTGGCTAAACTCCCGACTGGTTGCCGCACGTAATACTCCCATCGTGTAGCCAGCAGGGTTTGCAGCAGAGAGAGCCGCAGACCGGTGGCGACGTGCGTAACGGTGTACCCGACCTGGATTTTCGCCAACAGGGTGAAGGCCGATTTAACCGCCACACAGAGGATGATAAGAATCAGCAGCGTACCGACAGTCGGCGTCAGCCCCACGGCTGATAGCGCTTGCCTCAGAGTCTGCTCCGCTCCGAACAGGTGGGAACTAGTCTTCTGAGTCCGCTCGTCGGTCGCCACGCTGAGCATCGGAAGCAACATGAGGAGCCCGACCCCCTCTGCGACGCTGGCGAACAGCAGCGAGATGAACGTGAGTACGCTCCGTCGGGGATACATCCGGACGATCGTAATTAAAAACCGCATGGTGGCACAAACCCGCCTGGCACTGAAATGACTAAAAAGAAAGCCTTCCCGGCCAACATCGCTGTAGCATCGCCACAATTCTGCCCTCGTGGTACTGTCACCGCCATTACTCCTTCGTATCCACGCCAGGCTCGTGCAAGAGAGTGGACATTACATGTGATTTTAGAGCCTGTCCCGCAAACTCCGCTCACCCGTTGATACACTCAAGGCGAACGGTATGGGCATTGAAAAGATGGACGGCTTCTCCGTTCGTACTGAGGCTGTCGAGGCGCAACAAGGGATTTACGGAATAGGGTGTATTATATCGTACAATCGGTAATTCTCGATAACAATCCGGTGGAGGAGGTACTTGGCCGCCCTTGCAGTATGCGACTACACCCAAGAACGCGGATTGCGATCGCGCCGCTGAAGGGGCGCTCAGGCCGCACTGAGAGCCGTGACGGTTCGCGAACTGCTGGTCAGAAACTCGGCAATGGCATCGGCGCCGCATTGAGCCGCGGCGCTTCCGGACTCGTCATGGGCGGGGTCTTGACTCGAGGAGAAACTCGTAGATCTGGCTGCTCACGTCTCCCGGATAGATGTCGGCCGCCAGCGTATACGTCATGTCCGATAAGGCAGGGCTGTCTGTATCTATGAGGATATTGGGGACCCCTTTGTATCAGGTTGGCAGCCTGCCGCTATCATCGAGCGATCGAGCTCATAGTGGCGCGTTGCGCCCCTTGACACGTAACGGCCCGTCACTACGCACCGGCTGGATCGAATGCGCAATCACGACCGATCACCCAATACTCATACCATTGTTGGAACATCAGCACGTCCCACAGTAGTTTCCAGTGGTCGCCTGTTCCCCTCAAATGTTCGTTCCAGCATCGGCGCACGAGAGCGGGCTCGAAAAACCCATTTTCTTTCAGGCGCCGTTCGTCGAGTAGTTCCTCCGCCCAGGTCCTGAGCGGGCTGCGAAGCCACACGGCGATGGGACTTTGGAAGCCATGCTTCCGGCGGTCTACGAGATCGCGCGGTACGTAGCGGTAGAGAAGGCGGCGCAGCAGAGGTTTGTTGTCCGCGACGGTAGTCCCGAACTTGAGCGCCGGCGGCAGGCGCCAGGCGTATTCGACGACACGGTGGTCCAGGATGGGCACTCGCACCTCCAAACTGTGTGCCATGCTCGCCCGGTCCACTTTAGTGAGGATGCTGTCGACGAGGACGGTCAGCAGTTCGAAATAGCCCAGCCGTTCCATAGGGTCGGACACTGCGCCCACGTGCGAGGTCGTCTGCCAGCGCGCAGGGCGCTCCACAGCCCCGGGTACCAGGAGGGTGGACGGCTCCACATTGAAACTCCGTAGCTGGCGATGCAGCGCGTTGACATCGCCGGATGCGCGTGCGACGGCGGTAATCCGCGTCATCCAGTTGAGCGGTAGGTTGGGCCGGATGGCAGCCGGGACGATGCCATGCAACGCTCTGACGGCGGGAAACAGATCATCCACGGCATTCGCTGCCAGGTCGCGCAGCAGCCGCGGCATTGACCCGGCCTTCCGCGCTACGGCAAGCGTAGCATAGTAGCGCTTGTAGCCGCCGAACAGCTCGTCGCCTCCGTCGCCCGAGAGCGCTACCGTCACCTGGCGCCGCGCCAACCGCGAGACCAGCATGGTCGGGATTTGTGAGCGGCTGCCGAACGGCTCGTCGTACCAGCGCGGCAGTTCGGGAATGAGATCGAGCGCATCTCTGGGTGACACCAGTAGCTCAGTATGGGCGGTGCCCAGGTGGTTCGCCACCGCCCGGGCGTGGTCGGCCTCATTGAACCGTTCTTCACGGAAGGCGATGGTGAACGTATTGATCGGCCGGTTGCTGTGGGCCTGCATGAGGGCCACAACCAGAGACGAATCGATGCCGCCGGACAGAAATGCCCCCAGCGGTACATCTGCGGCCATGTGGCGGACGACGGCGTCACCGAGTAGCCATTCGAGGTCGTCAACAGCCTCCGCTTCGCTAATGTCGAGCCGCTCGGACTGGGCCGCCGCAACGATCCTGGCCGGGTCCCAATAGCTCGAGATCCTGGGCTCTCCATCCGGGCCGACCACTAACAACTCCCCAGGCAACAGCTTGCTGACCCCGCGATAGATGCTATAGGGGGCGGGCACGTGACCGTAACGTACGAAGGCGGCCAGGCTGTCTCGGTCGATCTCTGGGGTCCAGCCATCATGTGCGCGCAGCGCCTTGAGTTCGGAACCGAACAGCAACAGCGTACCGAATCGGGCCCAGTAGAGGGGTTTGATGCCGATCCGGTCACGCGCCAACATCAGCATCCGGGTGGTGCGGTCCCACACGGCAAAGGCGAACATGCCGAGAAGCCGTCTGAGCGTGGCTTCAACGCCCCACTCAGCGCACGCCTCGACCAGGACCTCTGTGTCCGAGTGCCCGCGAAACGGTCGTCCTGCCGCCACTAATGCGTCGCGCAGTTCGACGTAATTGTAGATCTCGCCGTTGTAAGTCAGGACGAAGCGCCCGCAGGAAGAGACCATCGGCTGGCGCCCCGCCGGTGACAGGTCGAGAATCGCGAGCCGTCGGTGCGCCAGCGCTATCCCCACCGCTGGATCGATCCATACGCCGGCGCCGTCCGGCCCGCGGTGGCGCAGGGTCGCCGCCATCGCCTCGCCTGTTGCCGCCAACGAATCGGCGCCGCGCGCGCCGCGCGCGTCAAGACATCCGGCAATACCACACATCTACCCCCCCTTTTTTTGGACTACGGGTCGGTTTGCTGTGCTGCAAGGCTGGTCACTCCGGGATCGTTCGGATATCCTGCGCAGGCAGGCGGCGGGCTTCGGCGCCTGCCTGACGCTCTGCACACCGATGTGCGACGGCGAGTTCGACCCGGTACTCAGTTCTCACTGCGAACCTTCATCCTTAGACTGTACTCTCTGCCACAAATTCGTCAGATGGAGGGGTGCCGGCGCCAGCGAGGAGTACATTAAAGAAGATAGCGTCGGCATACGCGATCTGGCCCGACCGCGAGTCAGGGATAATCTGATACTTCCGCAGCATCAGCCGGTTGGTCCGATAATAGTCGTGCAGATAGTAGAAGTCAAAGAGTTCGAAGCCGTGTGAGCGCATGAAAGCCGCGATCTCCCCAGAAGGGCGGCGTGCCCGGACGATGCTCAATGATGGTGAAGGTTGCACTCGGGAACCGAGAAAGTCAAGGACTCGACTACACCCAAGAACGCGGATTGCGATCGCGCCGCTAAAGGGGCGCTCAGGCCGCACTGAGAGCCGTGACGGTTCGCGAGCTGCTGGTCAGAAACTCGGCAATGGCATCGGCGCCGCGTTGGGCCGCAGTGCTTCCGGACTCGTTATGGAAGGTATAGGTAAACCCTGCCAGTTGTACGGGCAGGAATTGCGGATGGGTGTCCGAAGCGGCAGCCAGCGCCGGACCGAGATCGCGTGCAACATCATCGATCACCTGTCCGAAGCGCCAATGGGCGTAGTGGGGGTTGTTCTCCCACGCAATCCTATGCGCGTTGAGGAAGATGCAGGGTCTTGGCTCGAGAAGAAACTCGTAGATCTGGCTGCTCACGTCTCCCAGATAGATGTCGGCCACCAGCGTATACGTCATGTCCGATAAGGCAGGGCTGTCTGTATCTATGAGGATATTGGGGACCCCTTTGTATCGAGGGAGTAGTGAGGCGTGGTGACGCCAACGACGCGCAAACAATACCGCATGCGGCGCGAAGATCAGGTTGTAATCCGGATTGGCCACAAAGAAGTCGAGAACAGCATACCCCATCCTGGCCCACGAGGAGAGGGGCTGATAAAAGTGTGGATTGTAGACCACGACCGGGTTGGTATTGTCGAATAACCGACGTCGTCCGCGACCCCAGCCGCGAATCACCTCGAACTTAGGGTATCCGGTTACGGCGTAACGTCCGGGTTTCAAGCACCCGACTGCAGTCAATCGGTCGACGTTTTTCTGCCCGGGCAACAGTACGAAATCGAACAGCGTGACGTCCTCATCCCTTGTCCCTTCGCGATCGCCCGCCCCATGCCGCGTGTGGATGAGTTTCAGATCCTGTAACCCATACAACGTGTGCAGTCGCCCACAGTGTCGTTCCGGTGATACCAGTGCGTCAAGACTGCAGAAGAGGTCAAGATTATCCTTGAGGATGCGGTCCTTACGGCCGAATACAAACAATGACACGAGGGGATCGATCAGCCGATACCACCATGTCGGGTACAGGCGCAGGAGTCTGCAGCGATGCCCCGGATAGAGCGTTCCGATCGACCTGGCCATATCAACCTCGGCCTCGGTCGCGGTGACGATGATGACCTCGAATTCCGGGTGCCGACGCGACAGCTCATAGGCGTAGGGCGCCGCATGCGGCATCTGATGCGTCGAGTAGTGGTTGAAGAGAAAGCCAACACGCATGTGAACCTACCACGAACAGAGGACGCCAACGCGTGCTCCAGGCTGCGGACGTACCGAGGTGGCGTTCCCGGTTGGTGAGCCCCCAAGCTTGGGCCACACCGCCCCTGCCGCGAGTTCGTGAGATGGAGGGGTGCCGGCAACACCGAGCAGCACCTCAAGATACTGCTCCGCCGCGCGATCGGCGCTGTAGTAACGTGCTCGCGCTCGCAACCGCTCGCGCTCTGGCGGGCTACCCAACACCGACTCGATGGCCTTCGCAAGTGCGGCGGCATCGCCGACAGGTACGAGGGGTCCGTACACACCGCCCTCCAGGATCTCCGCGGGACCGGAGGGGCAATCGGTGCTGACGACGGGGCAGCCGCAGGCCATCGCCTCGATGAGCGCGCCAGGCAATCCCTCCCAGGCAGAGGAGAGCACAAACACAGCGCTGTGCGCCATATACGGACAAGGATTATCCACCCAACCAGGCAGTTCACAGTCATCGGCAATCCCGAGTTGTTTGGCGAGTGCAGTTAACGCTCGCCGACGCTTTCCTTCACCAAGGATGATCAATCGGATCAGGCGCCGCGCGCGCAACCTCGCAAAGGCGCAAAGCAGGGTTGGGAAGTCCTTCGCAGTGGCGAGGCGGCCGACACCGAGGACCACGGGCGGCTGGCCGGGCCGATACCAGGGATGGTCCAGGGATGCGCGCGCCTTCTCCTCGAGTTCGGGCGTGACAACCGGATTGGGGATGACGGCAATCCGCTCGCACGGGATCCCGGTTACCCTCGAAAGATCGCGCGCGATGCCGTCCGAAATGGCAATGACGCCGTCGGCCCATGGGTAACACAGCCGAGCAAACACCGGCAGCAACGGTCGCGGCCACCTCTTGGTGTTCCAGGCTGAGCCGGAAAGATGGTTGCTCGCGCGCAGTACGAGCCGCGTATCCGTACGCGCCAAGAGACGCGCCCATACCGCGGCACGGTGAACATGGCTCGCTGCGGCGAGCAGAACATCGGGTCGCTCTACGCGCAGATAGCCTATCAAGGCCGGTACGCTCGCCACCACCTGAAGGCGGCGGATACTGCGGACCAGCGGCAGGCGGAGCAGCCAGGATTCGAGTCGTACGAGCCGTACGCGGGGCGAGACTGCTCTTTGCAGTGAGCCTTTGGGTTGGATGACCACAAGGTGAACGACGTGGCCGCGCGCGGCAAATGCATTCGCGAGGGTAACCGTCTGTCGCGGGGCTCCACCGCCCCGCAGACTGGCGACAAAGAGCGCGATAATGCGCTTCGCAATCGGCCGAGCACCTGGCCTCACGGCCTCACCAAGTCGCCCTTCGGCATAGTCCGCCATGGCAACACCAACCACCGTCGGGCTTACGGCACTGCGCGTACGGTACGCGTTAAGGAAACCGAAGGCACCACACACTCTCTATCATTAATAATATGGTGCTAGCAGTCCCTCAGGGTCAATCCTTCAGAGATCGATGCCCTTTTGATGGTGGGGGAGTGAAGCGGGATGGCTCGAATTGGACTGAGGTTGTCACCGATCATCCAGACGCCAAACTCCAGGCAAAGCGAAGCCACACGCGCGCCTTCTTTGCCTTCTGGGCTCGACTCGATTGGGCGAGCGCGCCGCGATCGGTGGGCGTTTGCCACGCCGTATACGTCGCCAACTTCGCGAGAGCCGCGAGTCGGATCTGTGCGGAAGGAGGCAGGCCCCTGTGCGTGTCGGTCACGCAAGAAAGCCAATGGTCAACGGATGAACGCAGTGGGGGATGCTGCTGGAGTAGCTTGATGAGATCGGCGGCCAGGGGCTGGGTGTTGCACCGCTCCCAGTCGAGCACGAAGAGGGTACGATCTCCACCTACCATGAGATTACTTTTCGCCAGGTCGCCGTGACCGAGCGCAACAGGAACGGTCAGTTCACCAAAGGCGAGCCACGCTTCGACCTCCTCCAGGAATGGTTGTACGCTCTGATCCTTCTCATCGAGGAGTCCGGCGACGGCCTTGAAGAGATGCTGCCGGTCATAGAGAGTCGCAGCAGGTTGCTGCTCTACGCCGCTTCGGCTGTAGTAGGCGAAGAGGGCCGGCAACAGTTGCTCTGAGACCAACGACCAGTCTGAAGAGAGACCAAAGGGACGACCTGTGACAGCCTCCTCTAAAATGTAGGGCGGCTGTGATTCCAGGTCTGCGTTGATAATGCGCGGAACTCGCACACCGGGGGTACCGCCGAACTGTTCTCGGGCGAAATGAGCCCGATGGAGGTCTTGGCCATCCAAAGGACCGAGTGCGATCCACAGAGTCATAGGTTCCGGGCCACCGTAGAAGGCGCGCAGGCGTGAGCGGAGGAGAACTGCGACGGCGCTGCTACAGGATTCGATTCGCGGCGCGCTGAGCCAGAGCCGGAGTGCGGAGAAAGTACCCTGTAGTGGGATGATTGGAACATCTGGGTCGGCGTGGGAAGATCGCCGGCCAAACGGCCGGAGACGGTTCAGGAGCAGATCCTCGCTGATGAGCCAGTCTCCGACTTGCCGGAAGCGCCGAAAACTCCTGGATGCTGGAATGAAATAGCCGAGGCAACGTTCCGCTGCCTCGAGCGCCTGCAGCGCTTGCCGGCTCCCGTAGGCTGTGAGGCGTTGTCCTCTGGGCAGACGAGCAAACTCGATCACCCGCGCTCCGCGACGAAGAGGAGGCGAAACGGTTCCTTCCCAATGCATGGGGTCTCACCTAGGTAGCGTACCGTGTAGGCGGCAGGGGCGATCCGACGAAGGGCCGTGACATTGGATTCGATGATGGAGTCCCGATCCAGATCTACGATGTCTGGAGCGCTCTCTTTATATTTGGAACGAATACTCGCCGGCTCGAAGAAGAGCTTGCTGCGGGTATGGGTCAGCAGTGTCCTCATCATCTCCCAGGATACCTCAAGGCCGAATTCTTTGGCCCAGTAGTGGTGGACCGACAAGCAAAGAGTCACATCGAACTCAGGCAGCCGAGCGATCTCACGGGGGCTGAGATCCATGATCATGAACCCCAAACCCGGGACGCCCTCGTGGAGGGCGCGCGCCTTTTTGATGACTCCGGCGTCAGTGTCGATGCCCAGAGAGATCAGTCCGGCTTCAGCGGCCTTGCGTGTAAAGACCCCGAGGTTACAGCCCAGGTCCAGAAGCGTACTCTCCCCGGCAGAGATTTCAGCGGCGATCATGCCCCATCGGTTCTCCATGCCACCGCGTCTCTTCTCTTGGTAGGGAGGGTTGCCGCGCCACGCTCGCACAACGGTCTTCTTCACTCGCTTGATGAGAGGCATGTCCTTACCTCACAGGTCATTCACGGGTCGCTTCATGCCGGCCGGACCTCGAAGATGTCCTCATACCGGCGCCTCACCTCTATCGAGCGCGACACCCCGGTGATCCTCCGCAATCGTTCCGCCTGCTCCTGAAGGGCTGAGACTTCTAAGTGCGGGAAACGCTGCCGCATGTAGTCCGTACTGTAGCGGGGGTCGCCGGCGCGCAGTTGTTTTTGCTTTTTTCTAGCTCGCCTCTCAGCCGAAACAATGCCGGAGAGGCGGGATGGAATGTGAGATACGCTCGCGTAAGGCGAGCGGCTCGGCAGCAGCTTGAGCAGTCTGGCGGACGCCAACTCGCCATCGAATCCGTAGATAACACGTTCCAAGAGGCGGCGCCTGGCGCCACCTGGGTCACGATCCGTATCGGGATCGCGGATAGCCGCAATAACCTCATCTACGGTACGACACTGCATCCCCAGCTCATTCGGAAGCCGGAACTCGTAGCGCTGGCCCTCAACGGGGACGAAAGATACGATACGCGTGCCGAGAAGAAAACCTTCTACCGAGGTTGTGCAGCCGCTTTGGATAAGGCAGTCGCAGGCAATGAGCCACGGTACTACGTTACCTTCACTACAGACACAGATATTCGCGTGCCCTTCAAGGAGCCTTCGCCAGAGGTCGTGGTTTTCCGATGGGTGAGGTCTCAGGACAATGCGACGGCCTGGAAACGCCCGCGCTATCGCCGGGATGAGCGCCTGGTAGGCCTCGAACACTGCCTGCTTATACTCAAAGCGTCCTTTGACGTATTCTTCCGGCATCCCGACGGCTCCGTATCCTCGCACCCATTCACCATGGTCCATGTACAGAAGATTCCAGGTATTGAGATAGCAGTTGACCGCATTAAAGTTCGTATTGATAAGGATGAAGTCACCGTACTCCCGCCGTAGTCCGTTTACCCGGTCCTGGAAGAGTTCACGCATCTCTGGCCGCAGGAGGTCTGCGCGCGGATTGCCGAGAACGTGTACTGTCTCATGGCGGCACTCCGGGTGGCCGTAGAAAAGATCGCGGTTGTCCTCGCCCCAGGCTACGAGCAAGTCTACGAATTTGAGGGCGCCCCGGCCCACGCGCCGGGCGTAATAGATCTCCGGCGGGAAGGTGACGAGCGCCTCTTCATCCCACGCGATGACGTAGTGGCCGATGCTCCGCATGATCTGCAGCATTTTTACATCTCGCTGAATGAAGGACTTGGCGATGTAGATGCTCGGAGGGAAACGGCCGATCCGTTCGTGTATGGACCATTTCGATCCGATCACGCTCGTCCAGCCTTCTTGGGCGGCGAGGACGGTTACGAGCAGTTTGGCGTCCAGCTCGCGGACCTGGTTCTCGACTGGAATGATCAAGAAAGGCTTCATCTGCTAGCTCAACCATCGACGGTCGCTGCTCTTTAATATTCTTGCGGCGAGAGAATCTCCATCTAAACCATGATATTTCAGTACTTCTGACGGTGTTCCCCATGCCGGGTATCCCTCGACGGCAAGCTTCTGGAAATGCCGGCCAAGGTTCAGGTCAGAAGCCGCCAGTGCATTGAGAAGCGTGTCTCCCAATCCCCCCACCTGCGCATGATCTTCCAGCACATAAATAGCTCGGCACGTACCAATAACCTCCTGTAGCCAGTCAGTGTTCACCCGGTTGATCCAGGGCATGTTGACCACTTTCAGGTGGAAGTTGTTCTCGCGCAAGGTGTCGGCAGCCAATAATGCCTCGTGAAGCATGACCGGTCCATACGCGAATAGTACGGCATCGCTTCCACTTACCAACGTGATACCACACCCAAGCGTCAGCATGTAGTTCGTGGGCAATTCGATGGCGCGCGGCGAGGGACCAATAATAAGCCTCAGCGCGCAGCTTTCCTTCGCCTCTTTGACACAATACTGAACAGCCATGCGTGTTTCAGCAGCATTACAAGGCTGAATAACCACAAGGTTTGGCAAGGCCCCAAAAAGAGAAATGTCTCTGATGCTCTGGTGCGACTGTCCAGGCCCGGCGGGGATCAAGCCAGCGTAGTGGCAGACATAGATAATCTTGGTCTGCTCGCATGCATTATTATAGACCTGCTCGTTGGCCCGTGCAGCCAGGAAAGCCGCAAAGGTATTCACCACGGGCAGCAGCCCTTGGAGCGCCAGCCCACCCGCCATCGAGACCATATCCTGCTCGGCAATCCCGTTCTCAATAAAACGTTCAGGATATTTGCACTCAAAGGCGCGAACACGGCAATCTGCGGCGAGATCGGCATCCAGCACCACGAGGTCTTCCCGTTCGGCCGCGATGTCCAGCAGTGCCCGGCCAAAGGCATCGGCGACATATTCACGGGAAACAGTTGTGGCTCCTTTATCTTCTTGGGGAACTTCCTCCAGTGTCAACGGTGACAGTTCCAGTCCGGCCATACGTGCGTGGATCCGCGTCATGATTTCTTGATAGGCATCCGTAAATGATACGTCATCCGGAGCCCCGGAGTGCCAGCGGTACAAGCCACTGCCAGACCTCAATGCCGCTGGATGTTCCATAAACGACACACCGCGGCCCTTAATGGTATCAGCGATGAGGGCCTTGGGTGTGTCGGTGATCGCTTTGAACTCAGCAAAAACCTTTTCAAGTTGCCTAAAATCATGCCCATCGCAACGAACCACGTGCCATCCAAAAGTCCGCAACTTGGTTTCCAGATCGCCCAGATCGCAGATTTCACGGACAGGCTTGTCCGACTGCACCTTGTTGTGATCAATAATCAAACTGATATTAGCGATCCGCTGATGAGCCGCCGTCTGTAACGCCTCGTAGACCTGCCCCTCCTGCATTTCGCCGTCGCCGTTCATTACGAAAACGCGTCCCTGATCTCCCTGTAGGCGCTTGGCGAACGCCATGCCTTTAGCCTTAGAGATCCCCATCCCCAGCGACCCCGTGTTGGCTTCGATACCGGGGGTACCGACATCGGGATGTCCGCACGTCCCCGCCAGCCTCCTCAGGTTGATGAACGTTTCTTTCGGGAGTATACCCAGGGAAAAGAGGACCGCATACTGGCCTGGCACGTCATGGCCCTTTGAGGAGAAGTAAATATCACGATCAGGATGATCGAGGCCGACAGCCACGGTATTCATTTCTTCATAGTACAGCCATACAACAATGTCCATAGCGCTGAAACTGGAACCGATGTGGCCGGAACCGGCTCGCTTGACAGTTGCCAAAGTATTCGCTCGACACATATCGGCGATCAACGCCAGCCTATCAAATTTACTAATGGTGGCAGCGCGGATACGCTGAAACTCTTCCAGCGGGATGAGCGTTATCCTGGCCATCCGTGATCCTCTAATATATATGGGGCATGGGGGACATGGGGCAGCTTCGCCTGACCATTTTGCACCAGCGCTTCCGCCATCCGCCAGTCAATCGGTTGGTTCACATCAAAGCCTTCGTGGCCCTGTGTAAAGAAAGGCATGAGGACATTTCCCGCAATTGTACGTTCCTCAAACACGACCCGCGTCCATGCAATCTCCAGGCTGGCATTTTGGACATACACCTCCGGCAACGATTGATACTGGCTGCTGTGCCATGGTTGCTCGGGCGGGCTGAGGGGTAGGAGCGGCGTCATCCGATTGCCCCGAACAACCCACATTTTGCCGGGATGACTCTCGCACTTTTCCACCGCTCGAAGCGAATCCACTCCTTCCTCCTTCAGGAACTCTTGCCAAGCCCGCCTGATAGTCTCGGCGTGGCGAAACGGGCTGGTCGGCCGTAAGATGCTGAAGCAATCGTAGACTCGATCATCATCCCGGAGATGTTTCAGCGTGTACTCCACCCATTCGATATCCGGGGAAAGTTCACCAGCAAACTCCGGCGGTCGCAGAAATGGTACCTCAGCACCGTAGTACCGTGCAATGTCCGCATATCGCTCAGAATCGGTTGAAACCACAACAGCCGAGAAGATCTTGCTTTGCAGTGTGGCCGCAATAGTATAGGCAATCAAAGGATGCCCGGCGAACAGCCTGATATTCTTATCCGGCACCCGCCTGGAACCGGCCCGCGCCGGGATCAGGGCGACAATGCTGGGCGTCTCAGCTACCTGCGACATCAATCTGGCTACACCTCATGAGGATTGATGTTGATGTAGACGTCTTTCAAGTGTGAATATACGTCCAATGCTTCTGTACCGGGCTCGCGTGAGCCGTTGCCCGATTGCTTCAGACCGCCAAAAGGCATGTGGGGTTCGCTCCCATAGGTTCCGGCATTCACGATAGCCACCCCGGCCTGCACCTTTTGTGTGAACTGGATCGCTCGATGCAAGTTGCGGGTATGGATACAGGCTGTCAATCCATAGAGAGAATCATTCGCGAGGGCCAGGGCCTCTGCGAAGTCCTTGACGCGATACAGGCAGGCGATCGGACCGAACAACTCTGTTGTTGAGATGTCATCATGCGGCCCCACGTTCTCAATCATGGTGGGCGCCATATAAAAGCCGTCGCGGTGCGTTAGATCGGTCAGCCTGTACCCTCCGGTCAGAATGGAGGCGCCCTTCTGACGCGCCCCCTCGACCGCGCTGAGCATACGGTTAAGCTGCGCTTCGTTAATCACGGGACCAAGATCATCATCATCAGTCGATCCGATTTTGAGATGCTTCGCGCGACTCACGACCATGTCGCGAAACTGATCATAGACGACGTCAAAGACGATGATCCGACTCCCCGATGCACAACGCTGTCCGGCATTGCTGAAGGCTGAAAGCAACGCCCACTTGGCTGCGTTCTCCAGATCGGCATCGTCGCACACGACGAACGGGTTCTTGCCGCCCAGTTCAAGTGATACCTTCGCCAAACGCTCGCCCGCAACCCGCTGAATGTCACGTCCAACCGCGGTCGAGCCGGTAAAACTGATTACCCCTACGTCAGGGTGTTCCACGAGCGGCGCACCCGCTTCTTCTCCATACCCCTGGATGATATTGAGCAGGGCGGCAGGCAGACCCGCCTCGTGAGTGATGTGGCCGACAATCCAGGCGGTCGCCGGCGTATCTTCTGCCGCTTTCAGCACAACGGCGTTGCCACAGATCAAGGCCGGAAAGATCTTCCAGGCCAGATTGGCAATCGGGGTGTTGGCAGGCACAATCAGACCGGCGACACCGATCGGCTGGCGTATGGTCATGGCAAATCGGTCACAAATCCCGCTGGTTGTCGTACGACCATACAACCGCTGTCCCTCGCCGGCATAAAACAGCCCCAGCGCAATCGCTCCACTGGTCTCGGCATATGCATCTCTGTATGATTTGCCGGTTTCCAACGCGACGGTTTGCGCAATCTCTCGCTGTCGCGCCTCCATTCCAAGGACGATTTTATGGAGGAGCAGTCCACGCTGAACAGGCGGGGTATCCGCCCAGGAGGGTTGAGCCCGCTTGGCGGCTTGGACCGCCTGATGTACATCCTTAGTCAGTGACCGGGCCACGCGGCACACCAGCCGACCATCGGCGGGGTTCAGCTTGTCAAACCACTCGCATGAGATGGCGGGACGTTGCTGACCATCAATCCAGTTCGGAATCTCTGTTGGGAAGAGGCTCGTCTTCATTGTGGCTCACCAGGCCGTCCACCCGCCATCAATAACGACGTTTGCTCCGGTCATATACGATGAAGCGTCAGAGACCAGAAAGGTGATAGCTCCATTATATTCGTCCTCGCGCGCCATGCGTCCCAGCGGAACTCGCGCAGAATAGTTTGCGAGGAACTGTTCATCCTGGTTGTTGAACACCCCGCCAAGGGTGAGCGTATTGACCCGTACGTTGTTGCCTGCCCAATATGTGGCAAGATAGCGGGTCAGGTTGAGAAGCGCAGATTTTGAAGCGGAATAGGCCACCGGCTTGAAAAACGGTGTTCCGCCTGTGCGGCGATATTCATAGATGCGCTGATCAGGGGAGACCATTCCATAGATGGAGCCGATGTTGATGATCGAGCCACGGCCGGCTCCAGCCATCTGTTCTCCTACGACCTGGCAGCAGAGGAAGGCGCCTTTCACGCCGACCTCGAGGACCTTATCCCACGAGCTTTCCGGGTAGTGCTCAAAAGGTCCGTTTTCCTCTGCCGGCGCATTGGGTGGCGCATCCAAGGCTGCATTATTGATCAGCGCATGGGGCATGCCCCACTTCGCATTGACCTGGCTCAAGCCGTCCTCAATCGAGCGTCGTTGCGTGATATCTACCCGCACAAACATAAGGTTATCGTCGTTGCGTCGCCCTGCAAACCTTTCGGCGACCCACTGCTCGTCAACCCGGATATCAAAGATGACGACTTTGGCTCCCCGGTCTGCCAGAGCCAGGCCAAACTGCCGACCCAACTGCCCAAGCCCGCCGGTGATGATTGCAACCTTCTCCTGTACGCTAAAGAGGTCGTGAGCCATCCAAGAGGTTACTCCCGTTGCGGTGGCGCCAGGACACGCTCAAATAGATCGCAGATCTCACGCACCGCCCCTTGGCCGCCGCGTACCTTCGTTTGATACAGCGCATGGGGTATCACATCCGGATGGGCATCCTGGACAACAATAGGGAGCATGACACACATGAGGCAAGGCAAGTCATTGATATCGTTACCGACAAAAGCTACCTGTGTCAGGGATAGGCCCATCTCCTGAACACTGGTTTCAAGCGCTGCACGCTTATCTTTGCAGCCTTGTAGGCACCGAATCCCCAGCTTTCGGCTGCGTGCTGAGACAACCGGATTCGTCTCCGTAGAAATAATGAGCGTTGCGATCCCACGTTGTTCGAGCCGTTGCAGTCCAATGCCATCGCCACGAAAGCATCGCACCGCCTCACGACCATCCTCAAAGACATACACCATATTATCGGTGAATACCCCATCGAAATCGAAGACTACTAAGCGTATCTCACGGATACGCTCCTCAATGGAGCGGGTCTCGAACATCGTCGCGCTGTCCATTATCCTCTGGCGCTTGCCAGGTCTTCGAACGAGATGTTCTCGTCTGCTTTCAGGCGACGATGGAGCGCCTGTCCGATGAAATTCTCGAGCTCGTAAGGCGGCACACCGTCATTCGGCGATTTGATAGCGATATCGTCCCTTGTCAAGACATGGCCGACCGGCAAATCATGGGCCGCTACAAGCTTCTTGCCCATCTTGAATAATGGTTTTTCCTCATTGGGAAGCGGCTGTTTTTTTCCGTCACCCAAGGCGGCACGTACCCGGTGCAGATCCCGCACCAGCTTCTGTAGGCCGATCGGCTCCAGCGAAAAACCGTGGTCTGTTCCCTTCCAGGCGCGATTGAGAGTGAAGTGTTTTTCGATCACCTGCGCGCCCAGCACATTCGCCATCAAGGCCATAGCGATCCCGTTCTGATGGTCCGAGAGTCCGATCACCACATCCGGAAATCGCTCACGGAAGGTGATAATCACGCGCAAGTTCATGTCCTCAGGTTCTACCGGGTAACTCGCCGTCGATTGCAGAAGACACAGTTGTGGGTTAATGGGCATAATCGTATCGTACGCGCGTTGTACATCCTCGATGGTGCCCCCACCAGTGCTGACGATCATCGGTCTGCCGATCTCGGCTACGTATTCGAGAAGCGGTGTGTTTTTCAAGTCCCCGGATGCGATCTTAAAGGCCGGCATATCCAGTTTTGCCAGAAAGTCGGCGCTAACGAAGTCAAAGGCCGTGGCAAACATCGTCACGCATAGCTCGTTCGCATAGCGTTTCAACTCAAGATACTCCTCCCACCTGAATTCCAATGCCTCGCGATGTGCGCCATAGGTCATGCCGAAACTGTGTTCGTTGTTGTAAGGCATGTCGTATAGCGCACACGTGTATAGTGAATGATTGTCGCGCTTTTGCAGCTTGACAGCGTTCACGCCACACTGTTTGGCGACGCGAAACATCTCCTTGGCCTTTTCCAGGTTGCCCTGGTGGTTGTGACCGATCTCGGCGATAACGTAGCAATCACTGTCATCGTGAATACGATCCGGCCCAATAGTTAAGCTTCGCGCCATCAAATAATTCTCCCTCCCGACAACATACCGGCTCTTCCGGTTTTGGAATGAGCGGAAGGAGACACGGCTTGCCGTATCTCCTCTCTTGAACTCTGGACTCGGTTCCTATTTGCGCCTTGTGCGGAGGGTATGAAGTCCGCCCTCGCACACTGCGTGCAGGAAGGTGGCGGAGCGGTCAGGGTGCGCATACCACCTGCACGGTTTACGGAAGAGCGCCGGCTTATTCTGCCAATGACTTCGAGCGACGTTAGAGAGACAGAGCCATCTTGACGGACGCAAAGGCTTGGCAAATGCGGTCCATCTGGTCCGGTGTATGCGCCGCGCTCACGCTGCACCGGAGCAGGCTTCCGCCATCGGGAGCGGCCGGCGGCAATATCATGTTGACGTAGACGCCTTGATCGAGAAGACCGTTCCAGAAGGCGATCGTCTCTTCTTTCTGGCCGAATCTGGCCGCAATGATCGGACTGGGTTCCGGGCCCAGCCTGAATCCCAATCCCTTTAACTCATCGTATAATCGCCGCGCATTGTTCAAAAGCCGCACGCGCAGCTCCGGCTGAGTCCGAAGCTTGTGCAAGGCGACTCTTGTAGAGGCGATGACCGATGGACAAGGCGACGCGGTGAAGATGTACGGACGGCTGACATATCTGACCAGGTCAATCTCAGGATGATCCGAGACGCAGAACCCTCCGGTGGCGCCCAGGCTCTTACTGAACGTTCCGACGATAAAATCGATGCTGTCTTCGACGCCGGCCTCCTCGGCCAGCCCACGGCCCCGCTCCCCCAAGACGCCAAGCGAATGGGCCTCGTCGACCAGCAGATACGCGCCGAACTCGCGTTTTGCGGCCGCAATCTCCGCCAGCGCCGCTCGATCGCCGAGCATGCTGTAGAGACCCTCCACAATGATCAGCGTGTTCGTGCTTCGCTCCTTCAAACGCGCGAGGCGCTTATAGAGGTCGGCAACGTCGTTGTGACGAAATCGAATGACCTCCGCCCCGCTCATCCGACATCCATCGTAAATACTCGCATGGCAATCGGCATCGATCAGAATCACGTCGCCAGGCCCGGTGAGCGCCGCAATAACGCCCAGGTTGGCCAGATAGCCGGTTGAAAACACGTCACACCACCGGCGCCCGAAGAATTCCGCCAGCTCTTTCTCCAATGCAAGATGTCCGCTGAAGCTGCCGTTTGCCATTCTGGATCCCGTCGTGCCCGTTCCTTGCTCCTGCACGGCCCGGACTGCCGCTTCTACGCACTCAGGATCGAACGTCAAACCGAGGTAGTTGTTCGTTCCGGCCAGAATCATGGGACGACTGTTGACAAGGGCCTCCGTCGGCGACAGAATCCGTTCAATTGTCACCCGAAAGGGATCCTGGCTTAACTGTGTCAACGCCTCACGGGCGTCGGCGAGTTGTCGGAACTTCTCCAGAAGCGCTGTCACTTCCGCTCCGTCAATTGCTCGATCTGGCGGGCAAAATCTCTGATGGTTCGGACGTCCGGGATGACATTTAAGGGAATAGAGATATCGAACCGCTCCTCCACCTCAAGCAGGATCTCCATGACCTTCATCGAATCGAGATCCAGATCGGCTACCAGCTCCGTCTCGTCGGAGAGGGTCTGCCCATCCTGCGCGAACGGTCTCAAAATCTCGTAGATCTGTGGAAGTATCGTTTCGTAGTGGGTCATCTATAAGCTATGAAGCTATGAAGTTTTCAGTGTTAAGTTTTAGTTGTCAGTTTACTACCCATGGAGGCCAAGCGTCAGCCGCAGCCCCTCTTCCAGCTCCACCGTCGGCGTCCAGTTGACGACCCGGCGAAACGGCGCGTTATCGCAGACCCAGTTCGGGTGCCTGAACTCCCGTACTTTGCCCGGGGTCAACATCGGGGAGTATCCTATCACGGAAGCCGCCATCCTGTTAAGCTCGGCAGCCAGTTTCAACATCAGCTCCGGAACCTGAACACGCAGTACCCGTCTTCCCCTGAGCCGCTCGAAGGTCTCAGTCACCTCACGCCACGTATATCCCTGAGGGTGGCCATCGTCCAGTTCGAACGCGCACCTCTCCGAGACGTCGCTGGAGAGCCATTGCATCGCAGCCTCCGCCAGATCTTCCACATAGAGTAAGGAGAATCTGGCATCTTGGCGACCAGGTATGGGGGCTATCCCGTGCCACATCAGACGAAGCAAGGGTAGCAATGCGCGGTCACCTGGACCATAGACCGCTGGAGGGCGAAGTGCGGTCCACGGCAGCCGGTCGCCCGCTTTCGATAGGGCGATCTCTCCCATCCGCTTGCTGGCCGCGTAGGGCGATAATTCGGGCTCTCGAGCTGCCAGGGATGAGATCAGGAGAAATCGGGGGACAGGACTGCGGCTCGCAGCAATAGAGGCCAGCCGTGAGACTGCCTCCACATTGACCGGGTAAAAGTCGGCCTCGGTAATACCGCGCAGGACCCCGGCGCAATGGATCACAACATCGGCATCGCCCACCAGGCCTTCAAGGCTATCGCGATCATCGAGCGTCCCTCGTACCCACTCCAACGAGATGCCCGTCAGGTATGCCGGCGGGGTTGGTAAACGGTGTAGCGCGCGTACCTGCCATCCTTCCTTTGTCAGCCTTCGAGCCAGGGCGCTTCCAATAAATCCGGTCGCTCCCGTCAGCGCGATGACGCCGCGCATGAGTCCGCTTGCCGACCGGGCTGCGGAAGACTGATGTGACCGGATCCGTTTCGGCCGTGAAAGAGTCGGGCCGCGTCATTGCGACCTAAGAACTCTTCCCGGGTCTTCGAACGGGAGAGCTTCCCGGAGGACGTGCGCGGCAGGGTGCGGGGAGGAACAAGCTCAACAAAACAGTCGAGTGCAAAATACTCACGGATGAGTCCTTGCAGCCGGCGGACAAAATCGGCTTGCTTGACGGCATCCAGCTCACGGCAGTGAACAACCATCACCGCCATCTCGGTCCGGTCCGGGGTCTCCACCGAGAATGCGCATGCGTCGCCAGGTCTGACCTCCGGCAACTCCTCGGCAAGATGCTCCAAATCCTGAGGCCAGATATTTCGTCCATGCACGATGATGACATCTTTCTTTCGGCCGATGATGACGAGGCTGCCATCTACAAGATATCCGAGGTCTCCCGTATCGAGCCATCCGTCCGGAGACAAGACCTTTCGAGTTTTCTCGGGATCGCCGAAGTAGCCGGAGGTCATGTTGGCGCCTCGCACGAAAATGACGCCCGCGTGACGGTCAGGCAGAACATGGCCCTGTTCGTCTCGCACCTCAATGTCAATTCCGGAAAGTGGAACGCCGCAGTTGACAAATTGGCTTATGCTCGTTTTATCCGAGTCCGATCCGATCTCACACTCGTGTAGGGGAGATGCCACTCCATACTTGGCTAACAGGGTTCGGTCTACCCGATCAACGGCAATACCTTTATCTATCGGCGCAAACGCCACAGCAAGGGAGGCCTCTGCCATGCCATAGCAGGCCACAAATGCGCTGGGATTGAATCCGCTCGGCGCCAGCACATCTGCAAAATCCTTTAAGACGCCGGGCCGAATGGTTTCAGCGCCCACCCCTGCAGCGCGCCATGCGCTGAGGTCAAATCTGCCGGCCTCATCATGCCTAAGGCGCCTCACGCACATCTCATATCCAAAGGATGGGCTGAAAGAGATCGTGGCCTTCGCCTGTGTCATCAGGGCCAGCCACAACCGGGGTCGCATGGCAAACGATTGCGTTTTCAGATAATCGACGGATACCTGGCCCACCATCGGTGCGAGCACAAATCCCACAAGCCCCATATCGTGATAAAAAGGCAGCCAGGATACCGCGCGGTCTCCCGAGCGAATCTGAAGACCCTGTTGAAGGATCCCCTCCAGATTGGCAAGGACCGCGCTCTGGGTAATCATGACCCCGCGGGGAAACCGTGTACTCCCTGAGGTATATTGAAGATAGGCCATCTCCTCGGAACGCAACGGCTCTAACTCCTCCGAGGATTCGGGTAGGCTGTCAAATGCGTCTGCCGTACCGACGTGGACCAACTCGAGACCATCGGCAGCCTCACTGAGGAATGGGAAAAATTCAGGTGGAGCCAACGCGATGGACGGACGACAGTTCGCCAGAAGCGCCCGAAGTTGGGTGACGTATCGCTTGCGACCGCTTATAAGGAGCGATGCCGACAGCGGAACAGGCACCAGGCCGGCATACTGACACGCAAAGAAGAAGCGCTGAAAATCCGGACCGGTATCCGCAACGATGGCTACGCGCGCGCCCCGTTCAAGGCGCAGCCCCATAAGGCGACGCGCCAGTAATCGCGCCTGCTCTCGAAGATCGGCATACGGCAGGACAGCGTACAGTTCGCCACGGTCTCCATAAAAATTACATCCAGTCTCCCCCCCGGCTGCGTAATCCAGTGCCTCGGCCAGCGTGGAAAAGCCGGTAACCCGAAGCGGCAGGGTATTCTCAGTCGGCGTCGGTCCTGTTATCATCCCCCTTATACCCCCTGTGCCCACAACGAAGTTGCCCGATAACTCAACCTCTCAGCGCTGGCAAGGTTTTTTACGTACCGGCCAATGAGGAGCCGAACAGGCTCATGATCCTCGTCACTACCGCAACCGGTAAGACCGCGTACTGCGCAGCGCACGCCAAACGACAAGCGGCAGATCACTGCCGCCGCAAGCCTTCCGGAGGAAGCCGCCATATCGAGGTTACAGTAACGAGCCGTTGCGAGACCCCTCTGCACAGACTACGCGCACGAGGGCGCCGGCCGCGTCGGCTCGTGAAGCATATTTAATGTATTGAACGCCATTACTAAACGTGCATAATAGTGACTATTGAAGACGGTTATCGGTTCTGCCGCCACCAGCGCCTAAAAGTCAGCGCGTATTATATACAAAACTGAGGGTATTTGTGCAACAAAAAAACGAAAGAGGACTGTACGGTTTGTTAACACCGAATAAATCGACTCCCGCGTGGGTGGCGTAGTGTCCGATCAGAACTCTACAACTCTCCCCGGAGGGACATCCCCTGCCATACAAGCAACTCGTGAATCCGTACGCATTATACCGATAAACAGATCGCGGGATCTTCACCGATTTATTCGTCTCCCGTGGTCGATCTATGCCGGCGATCCCTCGTGGATTCCCCCCTTGCTGATCGAGCGGCGGGAGCAGCTCTCTCCGCATAACCCCTACTTCGCGCACGCGCGCTCCTGTTTCTGGCTCGCCTACCGCGGGACAAAGCCGGTCGGGCGAATCAGCGCCCAAATTGACACACTACACGAGGCGCAGTATCGGGATGCTACCGGTTTCTTCGGCCTGCTTGAAGCCGAGGACGATGCGGAAACGTTTCACGCCTTGTTGAGTACGGCGGAAACCTGGCTGCGCGACCATGGGATGTTACGCATCCGAGGCCCATTCAACCTCTCAATCAACCAGGAGTGCGGGTTGCTCGTGGAGGGGTACGATACGCCGCCCATGATTATGATGGGTCATGCCCGCCCCTATTATGCCGATCGGATCACGGCCGAGGGATACCAGGGCTTGAAAGACCTGTTGGCCTACCGTGTGGCTACCGATTTCACGCCCCCTGCGCTCATGCAGGCCGCTGTAAAGAAAGCTGCGGGCTATGTTCGAATCAGGCCGTTGCGCAGATCGTCAATGAGAGAAGAACTCCGCATTCTCAAAGAGATCTACGAGGACGCGTGGTCTGCAAACTGGGGCTTCATTCCCTTCACAGAGGAGGAGTTCCAGGGTCTGGGGAACAGCTTGCGGCTGTTAGTTGAGGATGAGTGCGTACAGATCGCGGAAATCGACGGGGCGCCGGTCGGCATGATCGTGGCCTTTCCGAATCTCAATGAAGCGATACGCGATCTTGATGGGCGTTTGTTGCCGTTCGGCTGGCTCAAGCTCTTGTGGCGGCTCAAGGTCCGGCGTCCGACTACGGCCCGCGTCGCTCTGATGGGCGTACGCAAGTATTTTCAAAGAGGGGCGCTGGGGACCGCGCTCGCCTTCATGCTGATCGATGCGGTGCGCGGGTACGGAATCAGGCGTGGCGTCCGAGAGGTTGAGCTGTCCTGGATCCTGGAGGACAACATGCCGATGCGTAATATGCTGGTCGTCATAGGGGGGGTGCCTTATAAGCGCTACCGGATCTATGAAAAGACGTTGGTTTGAAAGTTTCCCCTCACCCTCGCCCTCTCCCCCAAATGGGGGCGAGGGGTTAATAATGAGAGACTCCTCTCCCCTGTGGGGAGAGGATGGAGGTGAGGGGTCTAAGACGTTCAAGCCCACGGGCGCGACGCTGGCGCATGCGGTATTGGGATGAATACCGATCGGCTGTTTACCGCGATTGTGCTTGCCGGAGACCGTGCGCCTGACGACCCGGTGGCTCGCGCGGCGGGAGTCCAGTGTAAGGCGCTGGTTCCTGTCGGAGGCGTCCCCATGGTCCTCCGCGTGCTGGGCGCTCTGGCTGAGGCGCAAGCGATCGGAGATCGTATCCTGTGCGGGCCTCAGTGGCAGGCAGTGGAGATGAACAACGAGCTTCGCGGTCTGGTCGTTTCCGAGGCGGTAGCATGGCACGAGGCTTGTGCGACGCCCAGCGTCAGCGCGTACACCGTCATGCAGTCGTTACCCCAGGACCATCCGGTTCTGCTGGTGACGGCGGACCATGCCCTCCTCAACGCCCGGGTGATCGACTACTTTTGTTCGGCAGCACGGGCCGGCAATGCCGATGTCGTGGTCGGATTGGCCGCACACGATCTGGTCGCGACAGCCTACCCGACGATGCGGCGTACCGTACTCAAGTTCCAGGACGGTGGGGTCTGCGGATGTAACCTGTATGCGGTATTGACCGCACGGGGCCGTTCGCTGATACAGTTCTGGAGCCAGGTCGAAGGCCTGCGCAAGAAACCGGTCCAACTCATTTCGATGCTGGGCTGGATGTCGGTCTTGAGGTTTGTCTTCGGATGGTTGTCGCTTCCTCAGGCCCTCGCCGGGCTCTCGCGGCGCCTCAACCTCTCGATCGACGTCATCATGCTCCCATTTCCTGAGGCTGCGCTGGACGTGGATACGATCAGTGATTGGGAGTTGGCTCAGACGGTGGCCGGAAGCAACGATTCGTAAACGGTCTCGGATTGCCGGACTGTTCCGCTCACAAGACGGCCAGTTTTCTGGCATGCTCGAGGTCGGCGAGACAGTCCACTTCGGCCCACTTCAGACCCTCGATGGGACAGGTCCAGACCAGACCTGTCTGTGCCATTTCGTTAATGACCGAGAGATACCACCACCTCAGGGCATCGGGTTTTCGCACCGCACGCTCAATAGCATCGGAGAAGAGGCCCGGCCCGCTTCCGCGAAACAGCGTCATGCCGATCGACTCTCCATGAGACTGTTCCGGACTCAAGGTCTTTCCGATTCTTAGCGCTTTACGTCCTTCTACCATCACCTTCATATCGTCGTCGTCATACGCCGGTTTACGGTCTATGACGAGCGTGACCGGTCTGGGCGGCGTATCCACGAGAGATTGAAGAATAGCCGGCTCGAACAGCGTGTCGCCGTTCAGCAGAATAAAGTCCTCGGTCATCAGGTGACGGGCCAGCCAGCAACTGGCCAGATTATCGCTTACGGCATAAAAGGGGTTATACAGGGTTGCGGCCTGGTCTGGCCTGAAATGACTGCGTACGACGTGCTCCACCTTGTCGGCCCCGAAACCCACGACCACGGTCACCTGGTCGATGCCGCACTTCATCAACTGGGCGATCTGCCGCTCAACGATCGATTGGCCCCCGATCTGAAGAGCGCATTTCGGAACCTCCGCCGTGAGCGGGAGCAGGCGTCGGCCTTGACCTGCACTCAATATGATACACCTCATTGACAATCTCCTCCTGCGAACCCACGCCACCCATGCCATGACGGTGGCATTCGACCTTATCTTGAAGAAAAGCGGACTTGTGCAATCCGGTAGCAGTACGATACCATATCACATCTTGAAAGCGATAGCTGTGACATTTCATGGATGCCTATGTTGCTACTCGATCGGTATCTGACCCGGGAGATCGCCAAGCCGCTCGTTATATTTTGCGGCGGGCTGTTATTGCTGTTCGCCAATTTTACTGCCGTCCGTTATCTCAATCGGGTGGCCGACGGCATCATGCCCTTCCAAAGTGTGCTGCCGCTGGTCCTGGTCAGGGCTGCGGTGGCACTGGAGCTCTTGCTGCCGATTGCGCTGCACCTGTCGGTTGTCGTGACACTGGGTCGTCTCTACACCGATTCCGAAATGACCGCTCTCTTCGGTTCCGGTGTCAGTCCGTCACGAATCATACGTATCGTGTTTGCGGGTTCTCTCATCGTGGCGGGGATCGTGGCCTTTCTGTCCATCTATGTCCGACCATGGGCCAACGAAAACCGCTATCGTCTGGAGCGCCAGGCGGCTGCGGACGTCGATCTGAACGATATGCAGCCGGGTCACTTCTACGAAAACTCCTCCGGCACCGTTTTGTTCTTTCAACAGCGCGCCCAGAGCAGCGGTCGAATGCGGGAGGTCTTTATTCAGTATCGTTCGGAGGATCGGGTTCGGCTCATTTGGGCGGAGGAGGCTCACTACCCTGAAGCTGTAGAAGCGGGCGCCGCTCGGACCTTGGTCTGTTCCGGAGCGCAGATCTACGAGCTCTCTCGAGATCATGGCGCGGTCCGACAGGCCACATCCGACGAACTGGTTCTCGAATGGGAGAAAGCGCAGGCCCTTTCGGAGGAGTACCGGCGAAAAGCCGCCCCAACCTGGCAATTAGCGCACTCAGTTTTGCCCAAGGATATCGCGGAGTTTCAATGGCGACTGTCAACCCCGGTGGCTGCCCTGCTGATGGGATTGTTGGGCTTCCCTCTCAGTCGTGCCAGGGCGCGCCAGGGCAAGTACGCCAAGTTATTCGTGTCGGTGCTGTGCTATGCGACGTTTTATAATCTGACCATGATGGCAAAGACGTGGGTTGAGAAGGGGGTCGTGAGCGCCGTTCCCGGTATCTGGTGGGTCCATCTTCTCTTAGCGATCCTGGTTGCAAGCCTGCTGTGGAGACGGACAATACACCCATGAGTACGATCGATCGCCATATCTGGTTCAGAGTGATCAGGGGTTATGCCCTTGTGATGGCCGTCTTGTTGTCGGTCTTCAGCCTGATGGCGTTCGTCAACGAGCTGGACTCGGTGGGCCGCGGCACCTACACGCTGGGCGACGCGTTCCTGAACGTCCTTCTGACAGTTCCCAGCCGGATGATCGAACTGGCGCCGGCGACCGCCGTACTGGGGAGTATCATCGGCCTGGGAGAATTGGCAAGCAGCCACGAACTGATCGCCATGCAGGCCTTGGGCACCTCGCCGCTGCGAATCGGCGTATCGGTGACCGTGACCGGCATCCTTCTCATGATCGCGGTGGTAGGAATTCAGGAATGGATCGCTCCGTCCACGGATCGGCTCGCCTATATGCGCCGCATCCAAGCGATCTCGAAACCGGAAGCCCTGCATACCAGACAGGGATTCTGGTCGCGCGATGGGCGGCAATTTATCCGGGTGTATCAGGTGCTGCCCGGTCGTATTCTTTCCAATGTCGAGATCTACGAATTCGACGATGACGATCGGTTGCGCCTGGTGACATGGGCCGCGCGCGCCGAACCTGAGGATTCACATCGGTGGGTGCTCATCGATGTCGTGCAACGAATGGTCGATGGGGAGGGAGTC
>JACPQW010000205.1 GCA_016190285.1 Candidatus Methylomirabilis oxygeniifera | reverse complement strand
TATCTGATTCACGGTGTCACAGGGACACCGGTCGAGATGGGCTACCTTGGACGGCGGTTGGCGCGCCACGGATGGGACGTCTATGCCACAACCCTCCCGGGCCACTGTACGCGGCTCAGGGACCTGATGAGAACGTCCGAGGAGGACTGGATCGCGCACGTGAAGGCGCAACTTGCCTTCGTACGCGAACGGTACGACCGCCTCTATGTGGCCGGCCTGAGCGCGGGAGGACTCCTGGCGTTGGACTCCTCACTGACCGTGAATGTTGATGGACTTGGAGTCTTCTCGCCCACCTTTTTTTATGATGGGTGGAAGACGCCTTGGACCAGAGCACTCTTGCCCTTTGTTATGGAGGTGGCTCCTTTGGGCTATCTCCTCTTCCACCAGGATGGTCCACCCTTTGGAATTAAGGAGAGACGGCTTCAGGCCCACAAGCGGGCGTCGTATGGTTCCGTTTCGCTCCTGCGTCGATGGATCATGGGTGTGTGGACTCGCATGACCCATGCTGCCGACCAAGCGATCAGTGCCCCTTTGGCAGCCACGATGGGGTATCCGATCTTTCCGTTGAAGACCTTGACCAATATAGACCGGCTCTCCACGCTCGTCCGTCGTCGTTTGGGTGAGGTGACGGCGCCCACCTTGATCCTTCAGGCCCGCGAAGACGACATCACCGGCCCTCGTAATGGCGAGCTGGTGCACAACGGCATCGCTTCGATACAGAAGCGCCTGATCTTACTCGATGACTGCTACCATGTGATCACGGTGGATAAGCAGAAAAAAGCCGTTGCCGACCACTTGATTGAATTTTTCGGGCTCCAGGCCGTTAGCCGGGGACCCCTCGGACTCGCTTAGCAGGTTCCTCGAGCAGCCTCCGTCGCTCACGATCCCAGCATGAACTCGGTCCCTTTCTCCAGCATCACAACAAAGAGGGCCGAGGCGGTCAGATCGGCCGTTGTTCCAGGATTGAGACGGTTGCCGTCTCGCCGCAGGGCGCGGTCCCAGCGTTGAAGCTTCTGTCGCCCCTCCTGCGTGAACGCCCCACCGATGGCCAGGATCTTTCCCGCTTCCCGTGAGATCCGGTCCGCCTCGTGCATCCCGCATTTGCGCGCGATCAGGGAATCCGGGATCCGAGACAACAGCGTGAGATAGGTCTGAATGACTGCGGACCTCGGATCGCCGGACTCCTGGAGAGACCGATCGAGCGACGGCACACCGATAGTAAAGGTGATCTTGAAGTCGGTGACATACTCGCGCGCAATCGAATCCCAATCGGCTGCGACGCGCATCGCTTCAAGGAGCGGGATCCTGCCGCGCCTCTCTCTCACATCGAACTGATCCGCGTCTCCGAGCCCCCCGGGGGCCGCGAGGCGGATCGCCTCATAGACCCTTTGCCCATCGTAGGGCGTAATGGCGGCCAGCACACTCCGAAGGCCGGATCGTAGCGATCGCCGCCCTCTGCGCAGAGCTGCTTTTGCCAGCGGGGCGAAGAGGAGCGCGATCCCAAGGTTGGTGTTCCGACCGACCAGCCGCTTCGTCTCTCGAACCGCGTCGAGGACCAATGAGCCGGTGGCGACCGTCGCGGCCTTCCGCAAGGCCAAGCCCAGGATGACGGAGCTGGCCAGAAAGTCTGTGTAGCGGGTGTCGGCGAAGTCGGCGAACGGGGTGACGTTCCCAGGCTTGTTGGCGCTCACCTCCAGGAGGCAGGCGAGCTGGGCGGCAAGGGCAACTTGATCAGGGTGTAGGGGATAGGGTGTAGGGGATAGGAGATTCAATGGCACCTTGGACCTCGCATGTAGCGGCGGGTCGCCCCTACGCCGGTCGACGGCCTAACAGACCCAGCAGATGGTCTGCAATCGCTTGTGCGAGATCGATCTCGGTAGTTCGCTGCAGGCCGGACCAACCGGGGATGCTGTTGACCTCCACCACCGTATACCCCTTATCAGTCTTCAACAGGTCGATCCCGGAATAATCGGTCTCAAGCAGCCGACTGGCCTCGAGACAGAGCCTGGTCGCTTCCTCATCCATGACGATCGACTCCGGCCGCGCGCCCTGGGAGACATTATGCCGCCACCCATCCGACCTCCGGCGCATGGCCGCGACCACCCGATCCCCTATCACCAGACCCCTGAGATCGTAATCGCCATGTGGGACAAATTCCTGGATGTAGAAGATGCTCCGAGTCAGAACAAGCGCGCGAAAAACCCGATAGGCGACATCGGCGTCGCTGATTCGCACCATCCCTCTCCCACCGGCGCCGAAGAGCGGCTTCACCACCACATCACCAAATTCGCAGAATGCCGCCATCGCCTCGTCGAACCCCTCGGCTACTATTGTCCGCGGGGTCGGCAGGCCGCACGACGCGAGCAGGCTGGATGTATAATACTTATCGACGGTCCGCTCCAGTGGACTCGGCCCATTCACGATTCTGACCCCGGCCGCTTCCAACCGGTGCAGCGCATTCATCCTGAAGATAATCTGCTCCAGCGACCCTTCCGGGATCGTTCTGATCAGCAGCGCATCGTACGATTCGAGGGGTTGGTCGCTGATCGTGACAAGCGGACCGCCTGGGGCACGCGCCACCAGCCGTGTAATCGGCAGAAAGTCGGCCCGGCAGCCGCGCCGCGCCAGCGCCTTCGCGAGGGCCTCGACGTGCCACCCTTTTCTATCGGCCAGGATTCCGATCTTCATCGCGTCGATTGCGTTCGTTGCGTGCAGCGTTCGTTGCGTCTATTATGAATGCGGGGCGCTGCACGCAATAAACGCGGAACGTATGACAGCGCTTTTGTGATTACCCGAGGAGGGAGGTCTGGAGCAGTTCGGCATTGAAGCGCCCGGCCCTGAAGGTTCGACCGCTGGCGGCGTTGGTAATGGTGATTTTGGCCGGGCTGAAAAGAAACGGATCGATCTTATAAAAGTCCCCATCGTACCGCTTGAAGAGATCACCGAATAACTGCCCGTAATCGCGCGACGAACAAGAGGGGATTTTATCAATCAAAGACTCAATCTCGGCATCGGTCGCTGAGATCGTCAGAAAGAC
>JACPQW010000203.1 GCA_016190285.1 Candidatus Methylomirabilis oxygeniifera | reverse complement strand
CCTTGGGTCTTGGCATCCTGTTATCCACCATCGCCAGGAGCCAGCATCAGGCCATGCAGCTCGCGTATTTCATCTTTGTTCCGTCGGTCTATCTCTCCGGCGTGCTCTTCCCAATCGAGGGAATGCCGCCCTTGGCTAAGAGCATTGCGTATGTGATTCCTCTCACCTATTACGTGGAGATTGTCCGGGGGATCATGCTGAAGGGGATCGGGATCTCGTATCTCTGGACCCATCTGCTGGTTCTTACCGCCATCGGGGCTGTCCTGATCACGACCAGCATTCTCCGCTTCCACAAGAAACTCGGCTGAGCGCAGGGGGCTCATTTGAAGACGCAGCACGACCCGTTCACGTGGTAGAATGAAATCGTGACTGAAAGTGCGCGGCTGGTTCTCTCAGTGGCTGCGACTGAGGGAAGAGAGGTGAACACCATGCCTGATCCGGGACGACTTGAGCTGGCGGAATTCTACTTCAAAGAAGGATATCGATTGCAGACGAGTGGGGATCTGAATGGCGCAATCGCGGCCTACAAGCGGTCTATCGAGCTGTATGCGACGGCCGAGGCTCACACCTTCCTGGGGTGGGCGTACAGCTTTCAGGGACAGATCGACGAGGCCATCAAGGAGTGCGAGGCTGCCCTCCAGGTCGACCCTGATTTCGGCAATCCGTACAACGATATCGGTGTCTACCTGATTGAGAAGGGGGAGTATGATGAGGCGATCCCGTGGCTCGAGAAGGCCATGGTGGCGAAGCGATACGAACCTCGTCATTACCCCTACATGAATATGGGCCGAGTCCTTGTGCGGAAGGGGAGGTACGACGAGGCGATCAGAGAGCTGAAGAAGGCTCTGGAGATTGAGCCGAATTATGTTGCGGCCCGCATCGAGCTGCACAAGATTTTCGGCCTGTTGAATTGACCGGCTGATCCCTTCTCGAGGTCCGTATTGCATGTTACCGCAATGGTCACGTCTGTTGTTCGTGCTGGCGCTTGCCGGGGCGACGATCTCACTTGAACGGCAGGCGCTTGGAGGCGACACCCCGCCTTCGGGCCCGCACGTATCCTTCGCCGATAAGGCTCGACAGTATTTTACCGCTGAGGAGTTAGCCAACGGGCGAGCGTATGCCCGGGGGCGATATCTGTTGTATGGTGTGCGAATGGCGTTGACCCTTGGCCTGTTTGGGCTCCTGACCCTGAGCCCACTGTCTGCAAGGATTCGCGATTTCAGCGTCTCGGTTGCGGGCGGGCGCGTATGGCTGACCATTGTGGTATTCGGCCTCGTGCTGGCTCTATCGTATCATGCGGTCACCTTTCCCGTCAGCCTGTACGGCGGTTTCCTTCGCGAGCATATGTTTGGCCTCTCTCGTCAGACGTTTGCCGCGTGGGCGTGGGATTACACAAAAGGGGCGCTGATTAACGCGGGAGTCATGCTCCCGCTGTTGATGCTGCTCTATGGTTTCATCAGATGGGATCCAGCCCGTTGGCATCTGCCGGTATGGGTTGTCGTCGTTCTTGTGACGAGCCTGCTTGCTGAGCTGTCTCCGATCCTCCTGGATCCGCTGTTTCATACGTTCCGACCGGTGCAGGATCAAGGCTTGGTGGAGCGTATCCGTGCGTTGACTGATCGGGCGGGGGTTACGGTAGGGCCGATCCTGGAGATGGATGCCAGCCGTAAGACTACGAAGACCAATGCCTACTTCACAGGGCTTGGACCGTCGAGACGGATCGTTCTGTACGATACCCTACTTACCGCCTCGACCCCTGAGGAGGTAGAGCTGGTCGTGGCGCATGAACTGGGCCATTGGAGGCGACACCACACCTGGAAGGGGATGGCTATCAGTGCGGTCTCGGCGCTGGGGGCCCTGTGGCTGATCGCTCGTCTTCTTCATGCCGCGGCCGACTCCGGACGCTTCGGCTTTATTCATCCGGCCGACCCCGTATCGTTGCCGTTCCTGCTGTTCCTCTTTCTCGCCCTTACCATCCTGACGACGCCGATTCAGATGGCTATTTCGCGATCCTTCGAACGAGAAGCCGACCGAGAATCGCTTCATCTCAGCGGTAACCCCACGGCCTTCATCGCGTCCGAGGTGACACTGGCCAGGTCGAATCTGGCAGATATCGATCCGCCGCGAACGATAGTGTGGCTCTTGTATACTCACCCTCCGGTCTTGGAGCGGATCGCCATGGCTGAGGCGTTTCGAGTAAAACAGGGACAGTAAAAAGGTGACACTGATGGCCGCCAGATCGTTTGGTCCTGTGATCGTCGTTCATGGTGGAGCGGGAAAGGTGGCGCCCGACTTGGTTGAGGTACGGCGTGCGGGTATTCGGGCAGCCGTTACGAATGGATTGCAACTGCTCACAGCGGGAGGCTCTGCGGTGGAGGCTGTCGAGCAGGCCGTCAAGACGCTGGAGGATGACCCGGCTTTTAACGCCGGCCGAGGCGCCTGTCTGAATCGTGATGGAGAGATCGAGCTTGACGCCTCGATTATGGACGGCCGAAACCTGGCAGCCGGAGCCATTGGCGCCGTGAAGCGGATCGCCAATCCGGTGATGCTTGCGAGAGCCGTGATGGAGGCGGGCGGGCCGGTGCTGCTTGTGGGCGAGGGGGCCGGACAGTTCGCCGCGGCGGTCGGGATCGCGGAGTGTGGGGTCGACGTGCTGATCACAAAGCGCCAGCGCGCCAGATGGGCGACCATGCGAGAGGATAATGCCGAGAGTGTCGGCACTGTCGGTGCCGTCGCCCTCGACCGAACCGGACACCTGGCCGCAGCCACGTCGACGGGCGGTCTGCTGCTCAAGGCGCCCGGCCGCGTGGGCGACTCCGCGCTGATCGGCTGCGGGACCTACGCCGACGATCAGCGTGGCGCGGCCAGTTGCACCGGCGATGGGGAGGCGATCATCAAACTGGCGCTTGCAAAGACGGCCCTCGAATTTCTTCAGAACGGCGAAGATCCGATGGCGGCGGCCAGGCGCGCCGTCGGTGAGCTGACGGCCAGGATCGGCGCCGAGGTCGGCATCATCCTGCTGGATCGATACGGCCGAATCGGCATGGCGAGGAATACTGCGCAGATGGCGTGCGCCTGTATCCGGAACGACAATGCAGATCCGGAACTCTTCGATTGAGCCGAATAGACTCAGAGGGTGGCGACAATGGCTGACAAGAAAGATGAGGGACTGCTTGCGCGATGGAGCGGGAACGGAGCCGGCGTCTCCGTAGTGTTCTTCTATGGATCTCTGCTGCTGCTCCTCTATCTGACCTACCTGATTATCGTTCCCTTTGCGTCCCCGATTTTCTGGGCAGCCATTCTGGTCGTTGTCTTTCAACCGGTCTACCGCCGCCTGTTACACCGGCTTGGTGGCAAGTCCGGGCTTACAGCCCTCTTACTGACGATCGCTGTCATTGCTGCCGTGATGGTCCCGGCCATTCTCTGTGGATGGGTGCTGACGCAAGAAGCGGTAGGCTTCTATCAGGCGGCGGAACGCGTCTATCAGCAGGAGGGACTGGCGGGGATCGCGTCCCACCCGGCGGTTATGGCCGGTCGGGCCCTGTGGGATCGCGTGAGTCTGCCCTTCACGCGTCTGGGCTTCGATCTGAACGCGCTGTTGCTGGGCGGACTGGGGGCGGTCAGCAGCTTCATTGTCGACAATCTGAAGGGGATCGCCATCAACCTGTTGAGCTTCACGGTCAATCTCTTTCTCGCGG
>JACPQW010000207.1 GCA_016190285.1 Candidatus Methylomirabilis oxygeniifera | reverse complement strand
GCCGTCGGCGTATAGGGTGGGAACGACCAGGTCGCTTCTTCCAGCTCCGGCTCAACGAACACGGTGATTGTCTGGTTGTACACCTCTACGCCGTTTTGGATTCCCACCAGGGTGGCAGGCGCCTGTCCGCTCGAATCTTCTTCATTGTCGATATCAAGCTTGAATTTGACCTGCTGGCCGATCCGGACTTTTTCGGTCACATAGAAGTGCTTGATCTCGACGTCCAGACCTCCTGGCGGCGGCGGCAGGACCCCGGTCGCAGTCACGTTCACCGGGAGCGATGGCGTCACCGGGTCGTTGCTTGCGATCGTCAGACACCCAGTGTCCGTTGCCGCTTGGGTAGGCGCGTAGCTGACCGTCAGCGTTTGCTTGGCGCCCGGGGCGAGGGTAAATGGCGCCAGAGGGGAATACGTGAACTCCGCGCTGGTCGCGTTACACGAGCCGATGCCGGTGACGTCCAGCGGAGCGGTGCCCAGGTTGGTGATGGTCGTAGTCTTCGAGATGGAGCCCCCCACTACGACCGTGCCGAAGTCCAGCGAGGTCGGTGTCAGGCTGATGGCCGGTTGTGGATTGGGTGGCGGCGGCAGGATACTCCCGATCCCGGTGACGGCCAAGTTCGCCGATGGCGTGGCCGGATCGTTGCTGGCGATCGTGAGACAGCCCGCGTCGGTCCCCGCATCCACAGGGGTATAGTGCACGTTCAGTGTCGTGTTGCCTCCCGGCGCGACGGTCAGAGGCATGCCCGGCGACCAGGTGAACTCGCCGCTCGTCCCGGCGCACAGGGCGATGCCGGTCACCTCAAGCGAGGCTGCTCCTGTGTTCTGGATCGTCGTCGTCAGGTCTCCGGACGGACCGCCCACCGCAACCGTGCCGAAGTCCAGCGAGGTCGGTGTCAGGCCGATGGTCGGTTGTGGATTGGGTGGCGGCGGCCCGGAGACGCTGCCCGTCCCCGTGAGCGCCAGACTGGTCGGCGAGCTCGAAGCGTTGCTCGTGATCGCCAGCGAGCCGGTGTCCGTGCCCGCATCCACCGGCGTGTAGGTGACGGTGAGGGTCGTGTTGGCGCCGGCAGCGACGGTGAAAGGCGCCGCCGGTGTGAAGGTGTACTCGGCGCTCGTCCCGGCGGCACGCGCGATGCCGGTGACGTTGAGCGCGGCCGTTCCGGTATTCTGGATCTGGGTCGTCCGAACAGCCGGCACGCCGCCCACTGTGACCGTGCCGAAGTCGAGCGAGGCGAGGCTCAGACTGATGGCCGGTTGCGGAGTGGGTGGTGGCGGCGTGGAAACACTGCCCGTCCCCGTGAGCGCCAGACTGGTCGGCGAGGTCGCGGCGTTACTCGTGATCGCCAGCGATCCGGTGTCCGTGCCCGCGTCCACCGGCGTGTAGGTGACGGAGAGCACGATATTGCCCCCGGCGGGAATCGTGAGGGGGGCGGCCGGCTTAAAGGTGTACTCGCTGCTTGTCCCCGCCGCCGGCGCGATGCCGGTGACGTTAAGGGTGGCCGTTCCGGTATTCTGGATCTGAGTGGTCAGCGTAGCGGTGCTCCCGGTGGTGACCGTACCGAAGGCCAGAGACGCCGGGTTCAGTTGAATGGCGGGCGCGGCCGCTGCGGCCACCGTGAAGCTGTTGGTCGAGACGATCTCTCGGCCGTGGTTTGCATTGTTGGGATCGGGCGTCCAGCGGGGACCGAAAAAGGTGGTGCCGCCCTGCGAGTCGGTCAGATCAAATTTGTTACCGTACCACGCCACGTTCCATGTGTAGGTCCCCGGCGTGGTCGGCGCGGGCGCGGTAAGCGTAATCGGATAGCCCGCACCGCCGCCCATGCCGCCGGTGGCCGTCCCGGTACTGCGCGCAAGTTCTGTCATCGTCTGATTGTAGAGAATGGCGCGAATCCATCCGGATTGGTAACCGCCCGTAATGGTGACACTCACCTGTTCTCCGGGCGCGTACGAGGCCTTGTTGGTGGCGCCCGCCACGTTGATGCTGTTCTTTGCGCTACTCGGATGCGTGCCATGAGAGTGGCACCCGTTGCATGTGGAAGGAGTGGGTGGTGCGTGGCAGCCGGCGCACTTGCCCAAGCCCGTGGTACTGAAGTACTCTGGCTGCGCCTCAGCGGTGCGCGTCGCCGGACCCACAGAAAATAGGGCCGCCAATCCGACGACCAGAAGACACGCCCATAAACCAGAAAACCTGTTCAGCCTTATCCTCATCATCATTATTCCTTCCTCCTCCATCTCATCGTGTGTTCTCCTTTTTGCTGACCCTCCAGGGTCCCTTTCCTTCGGACCTGCGTTCTGCGCCTCAGGTCTTTGCCTCAGCATTCAAGACCTATGCCAGAACGAGAGACTCGATTCTCTTCATCGAGTAACCGCTGAGAAACGGGGACATCCCTGAAGTGGGCGTATTCCCTCTCAGCACCGTGTACACCCCGTTCACAGGCAAGAATGTAAAGATAGTTACATGGACGACGATAAGATCTACATGCAACCCAGTCGGATGGCAGTGAAAAGAAATGCTGCTCACGCCCCTTCACAGAGAGGGTACTGGCGATGTCAGGGTGAGGGTTCATCTCCGTTCCAGTGGGGTGAAGAAAGCGCGGAAGCATCTATGGCTGGGCAAAGGTCCGGATGTACGCGATCACGTCGACGATCTCCTGGTCGCTCAGCTTCGTCGCGTATCCCGGCATCGGCTTCTTGCCGTCCTTTGTGATCTTTATCAAATCTGCATCGGTGAACTTGGCCATCTTCTTCTTGTCGGTGTAGTCGGCGGCCTTTGTCTCCAGAGTGTCAGCCTTGGGCCCATCCCCTTTCCCTGTTTCTCCATGGCACTTCAGGCACTTGTCCTTGTAAACCTTCTTCGCATTTGCCAGGTCGGCCCCAAAGACCGATCCGGCGGACATCGGACTCACCACCGACAGAAGCGTGACTGCGCCCACGACCAAGAACATCTGTTTGACCGGCATTCTCATCCTTCAATCCTCCTCCCAAAGAGATATGCAACCGGACCCCTCGCTTCCACGGGGGTTCGACTTCTAATTTTGAAGCGCTCGATCATCTCGGGCCGGCCTCGCCCGGAGGACCTCCCAACCCGGGAGATAGCCCTCGATCCGTTCACGAGCCTCCGCCAACGCCGTCTCCCTGCCCTCACGGATCTCCCAGATCGAGACGATGGGAAACAGCTTACTGCAGAGCATGTACACCAGGATGAACATCGCAAGAAAACCGGCCGTCATCGACCATTCCACCCATGAAGGGTGATACACGCCCGCGGCGTACGGCAGACGGGGGTTGGCCAATGAGGGGACCACGATAGTTAAGCGCTCGAGCCACATCCCGACGGTCACGGCCCCTGCCGCCACGATGGTCCCCGTCACCGTCCGGGTCCTCCTGTTGCTGATGATCAGCAGCGGGATCACGACATTGGTAGCCATCGTGGCCCAGAACAGCGGGGCATACGAGCCGAAGAGCTTACTGAAGAAGACCGTCTGCTCTTTCGCCGCGCCGCCGTAATAGACGGTCAGATGGGCAGCGAAGGTAAAATAGAACCAGATCAGCGACATTCCCACGAGCAGCAGGCCGAGATTGGTGAAATGGATCGGTTTGAGGTAGTCCTCAAGATGGTAGGCCCGCCTGATCACCCCCATGACGATGAGCAGCGCGGCGATGGCTGAGAAAATCGCCCCCGCAAAGTAGGGCCCCAGGATGGTGCTATGCCACATCGGCTGGATGATCATGGCAAACACCCAGGAATCGATCGGCAGCGCGGCCGGGATCACGAGGACGGACATCACCCCAATGGTGACCTTTAAGTACCGCTGCTGCTGCTCGCTTCCCGTCCATCCCAGCGCAAGCGGACGGTAGAGCCAACGGCGTCTGGGTATACGATCCCGCAGGATCGCGATGTCGGGGATCAGCGCGAGGTAGAGGTAGATACTGCTGATGGTCAGATACGCCGTGATGCTGATCATATCCCAGAGCAATGGGGATCGGATGTTGCCATCCCGAAAGATTAAGAGGACGCGGTCGGGTCTGCCGAGATCGAGGACTACGCTTCCTATCCCGAAAAAGAGCGCAATGACCGTCATCATCTCAGCCGACCGGGTAATCGCGCGTCGCCATTCTGCCTGGCACAATCGAAGGATGGCGGAGATCAGGGTCCCCGCGTGGCTGATGCCGATGAAGAAGACGAAATTCACCACGTAGAGACCCCAATAGATCGGCCGGTTCAACCCCGTGGTGCCAAGGCCATACCAGAGTTGATACAGCCAGGCGAAGAGTCCCCACGCAGCCACCACGCCCAATACTGAAGCGGTTCGGTAGAACCCCCTTCCGGTCGTGAGGATCGGTTGTATCAGGTCCAACTCCGCGTCCTCAAAGTGAGCCGCGTAGCGACTATGGCTGGTCTCGGTCCGCAAGCCCGGCCCTGAAAGGACCGCACCCCGTTGGTGGCTACTCTTTCCTTCCGTCATAACGCTCTCCCTCCGTAAGGTAGTACACCTTCGGCTTCGTACCCAGTTCCTCGAGCAGCCGAAAACTTCGGGTGCTCTTCGCCAAACGCGAAACCGTACTCTCGGGATCGTCCAGATCGCCGAAGTACATCGCCTTGGTCGGGCAGCTCTGGACACAGGCCGGAACATAATCTCCTTCCCGAAGTTCTCTCTCCTCGATCTTCGCCTGCTCTTTGGCCTTTTGCAGGCGATGGTGACAAAACGTACATTTCTCGACCACCCCCACGGGTCTCACGGCTACATCCGGATTGAAATGATCCATCTGGTCCGGCCACTCGGGCGTCGTCCAGTTAAAGTACTTCACCGTATACGGGCAGGCATTGGTGCAGTAGCGGCAGCCGATGCAGCTAGGATAGATCTGCGCCACCAGGCCTTCGTCGTCCTTGTAGGTGGATCCCGTGGGGCACACCGCCGTGCAGGGCGGGTTGTCGCAGTGCATGCAGAGTCGCGGGATGAAGCGGGTTCTGACATTCGGATACTCTCCTTCAATCATCGACGGCACCTCAATCCAGGAGATCGCTCGGCCCCTGGCGGTCTCCTCCGGTCCGGCGACGGGGACGTTGTTTTCCACCCGACAGGCGACCACGCACGCTTGGCAGCCGTCGCATTTATCCAGATCGATCACCATCCCCCATCGTGGCATTGACTCCTCCTTCACGCTTTCGAGAGCCGAACCCGGGTGGCATACCAGGCGACGAATCCGGCCATCCGATCCCACTCCGCACCGAGAATCCGATTGGGATTTTCCCCTCTCCCCCGCGCCCATCGGCCATTCGCCGTATGCCCCTGACCGAGCGGCATGTTGACGACATCAGGCATCGCCCCCGGATAAAGGCGCGCTCGCGTCTTGAACCTGCCGATGGATGACTCCACCCAGACCCAGTCTTCATCCGCAATCCCGAGCTGCCTGGCCGCCTTCGGATTGATCTCGATCCACGAATCCCATGGTCGGCCCACCGGGCTCTTGGAAATCTCCTGGAGGTGCGGCTGACGAGCGCCGCGGCTTCCGGCGTAGGTCGCTCCCTTGAAGGTGTTGAGGTGAAACGGATAGTCCTGCGCTGAACCGACAAACCGGGGCGGCTCGTAGTGCGGAAGGTACGCCAGATCTCCCCGGGCAACGACACCCAACTTCTGGAGCAGATCGTCCACCGACTCTTCTGCCGCGGCGCGCTCCAGGGCTCGCCGTAAGTGCTGCGAGTAGAACTCAAACTTCCCGGACGCGGTCTTGAAGAGACTGCGACGACCGTCGAAGGGATAGACCGGGTCCCACCATCCTCCGCGCTCGACCAGCGCCTTCCAGAACTCCTCAAACGATCTGAAGCGGGCGGAGCGCGCTTTCGGCGCCGGCGATGCCGCAGGCTGACCGTCGGCGGGTGAGCCAAGAAACGGCGTACCCCTGCCGCTTTGGAAGATCGCTTTCGCGGCGCCTTTCATGACCCCCTCGAAGTCGTCCCACGGAAGCGCCGCCGCAGTCGTGCCGCCCATCGCCTTGGCGATGCCAATGAGCACGTCGCCGGTGTGTCGCGTCTCGTAGAGCGGTTTGCTGACCGGCCGCCTGATCCCAAAGACGGGGTTCTTCATCACCGGCAGCATCGGATCGTCCTGCCACCGCTCCAGATAGGTGTGATCGGGAAGGATCAGGTCGGCCATCGCCGCGCTTTCATCCATGTATGGCGAAAAGCTCACAATGAACGGAACCTGATCAAAGGCTTGGGCGAACCCCATGGTATCGGGATAGGCATAGATCGGATTCGTGTTGTACAAGAAGAGGGCATTGATCGGGTAGGGCTCACCCCGACGGATGCTGTGGGGAAGCTGCGAGGCGACGTGGGACGCGAGAGGAAAACGACGACTGCCGGCCTGATCGATTCGCGGCATCGATCGTCCCTTTTTCGCGACGGCATCGCCCTGCACCGTGGGCCATGGCGCAGAGGGCACCTCGGCTGGCAGCACCACCCCGCCGGGAACCTGAAGGCTTCCAACCAGCGCATTCAAGCAATGGATGGCCATCCGGGTATAGAGGCCGTTGGTGTGCATGCTCGCCCCACGTTCAGCAAGGGCCACCGCGGGCTTCTCACGGGCGAACCGTCCGGCCAACTCGACGATGGTCCCGGCCGGCACACCGGTGATCGCGGACACCGCATCCGGTCTATAGTCTTTCAAGACGAGGGACTTGAAGCCGAGATGAGAGACGCCATGATCGTCGCGCCAATCCTCAAACCCGAACGTCTTCTCCCGAACGAACGCCTCATCGTACAGGCCCTCCCGAACCATGACGTGCGCAAGCCCAAGCGCAAGGGCCCCATCGGTCCCCGGATTGATGGGAATCCACTTGTCGGCCTTCGCCGCCGTGGCCGACAGACGCGGCTCCACGACCACGATGGTCGCCTTGGCCCCCGGCCGCTCCTGCCTCAGATACCCATACGTCCGGTGGGCCAGGACAGGAGACCAGCCTGTCTCGAGCAGGCTGTAGCCGAACGAGAGGATGAAGTTGGAATTTTCGAGATCGTACCCCACCAGCGTCTCAATCCCCTGGGTAAACAGGACGGCCTTGGCCGTCCCGTCAGCGCCGGTGCGGATGTAATTCGGGGACCCGTACGCGTCCAGAAATCTGGCCGGCAGTCGGTCCATGAGACCGCGCGCCTGTCCGGCCAGAATGGCCACGGTGTGAGGTTCGCCGCGCTCCCTGATCTCGGTCAGCTTCCCGGCCACCATCCGGATCGCGTCGTCCCAACTCAGGCTCTGCCATTGTGACGAGCCTCTCCCGCCCAGCCGCCTCATCGGCCCCTTGATGCGGTCAGGATCGTACAGCGTCTGAAGGCCCGACTGTCCCACGGCGCACAGGCGGCCCTGGTTGATCGGGTGAGACGCGAGGCCGTCGATCTTGATCGCCTTGCCGTCGATGACCCGCACGCTGATGCCGCAGCCACCCGGACACTGCTGGCAGACGGAGGCGATCCATTGCTCGGGACCCGGCGGCCAAGGCGATTGGGTCTTCTCGCTCTCGATGAGCCCATCGAGCAT
Source organism: Candidatus Methylomirabilis oxygeniifera (assembly GCA_016190285.1). GTDB lineage: Bacteria > Methylomirabilota > Methylomirabilia > Methylomirabilales > Methylomirabilaceae > Methylomirabilis > Methylomirabilis oxyfera_D. Next base: position 8,453 of record JACPQW010000207.1, on the reverse strand, counting down.
GCACCCCGGCAGCGCCAGTGCCCCGACCGTGGCAGTCGAGAGCTTCAGAAAATCGCGACGATTCAACCCCTTCTCAGTCGTCCATGCCTGTCATCATGCGCTCAGCCTGCATCCATCATCCCCTGGATCAACGATGACAGGTGTTACAGTCGTTAGTGACATGCCGCTCCTTGTGACATGACATACACCAGTCCATGCTGATCGCTTGCACAGGCCTGCGCGGAGCGGTCTCGCTCGCCTCGATAGGGCCATGGCATGTCTTGCACTCGAGTCTCCCCCTGACGACGTGAAGCCTGTGAGAGAACAAGGAGTGGTCGGGGATCCGGTACAGCCGGACCCAGCGGATCTCCTCCTGCTTCTCGGCGTAGTGGGCCAGCTTCTCTTCTTCCTTCACGTCCTCTGCCCCCTTTGATTGGGTCCCATCGTGGCAGTCGACGCAGTGCTCCAGCCGTGGCATCCCGGCCGCCGCCTGTTTCTCATAATCGGCATGACAGGCCTTGCACTTCGCATCCTTCAGGTGGGCCTTGTGGCTGAAGCGCATGGGCTGCGTGGCGTCGCCGGATCGTGAGATAAAGAGGGCGATGCCGGCCACCAGCACAATGATGGCCCCCATGCCCAACCCGACTTTTTTGCTGAACAGATTCCTCACCCTCGCTACCATGCCCTATCAAGCCTGCCATCTCTTGCTCCCTCCATCATCCCGCTTCTTGGGAAACAATGCCCAGATGGCAATTCCATCATGGAGAGCAGCGAAGCGTGTCGGGGAATCACCGTCAGAGTGCCCCAGCGGCCCGAGCGCCGCATCGCGGGCAGTCGGACAGCGGGTCAGGAGATGATCGGTGACCCTGAATCGGGGAGAGCGGGCGAATCCCCCTCTCGCACTGCATGCTTCGGTCAGCCTCGGGCCACGTGTCACAGGAGATATCCCGATCAAAGATCGCATTCAGCGCCAGGGTGAGGGCCAGTGACGCCTTGTTCCTGAAACTGACCAATCGCTGGAGGTACGCCATCCGGTAGAACCACCACCCAAGCCGACCATGAAACTTCAGGCCCAGCAGATTGACCAGGGCCATCCCGCACCCGAGTCCCACGATATTGCCGGTAAAGTCAAACCGAAAGGGCTCTCGGACTCTCCCTTGCAGCGTATTCAGAATATTCCCCGCGGCCCGGATCCCTTGGCGGATCGCCACCGGCGCCAAGGCGGGATAGGGTCGGCCGTTGCGGCGGTCCAAGACGGAGGCGCCATCCCCGATGACGTAGACCTCAGGGAACTCCGAGAGTTTGAGGAACTCATCCACCACAATGCCGCCCTGTCGGCTCTTCGGCGCAGGGAGCTGGGCCAAGACGGGATTGGGGGTGACGCCGGCGGCCCAGATGAGGGTCCGCGTGGGGATGATCTCCTGATGATTGAACTCCACGTGCTCCCCGCTTGCCCCAGTCACCTGCGTGCACAGTTTGACCTCAATCCCCCGCTTCACCAGCGTCTGCTGACCGGTCTCAGCCATCTCACGGGCAAAGTGAGGAAGGATCCGATCGCCCTTGCAGACCACCAGGATCCTGATTTCAGACGGGTCGACGGAATAGTATTTGAGCAGGGCCGTCCGGATCAGGTGGTGCAGTTCAGCGGCCACCTCGACCCCGCAGGGTCCGGCGCCGGCGACCACAAAGGTGAGGAGCTGCCGGCGGCGGAGCGGATCGGACTCGACCACGGCGTGCTCAAAGAGGTGGATGATATGGTTTCGGATGGCCAGGGCCTTGTCAACAGAGTTGAGCGTCAGCGCGTGCGCCTCGATGTGGGGATTACCGAAGAAAGAGGGCGCGCCGCCCAAGGACACAATCAGATGATCATAGGGGATAGTGGTCGTGTCTGTACGGATTACGCGCTCAGCCAGGTCAAAGGTCCGAACCACCCCTTGAATGAAGTGAAACCGGCCTTTCTGGGCCAGGAACCGGAACGGGTAGGTGACATGCGCCCGGCCGAGGGTGCCTGCCGCCACCTCCGGCAGGAACGGGGTGAAGGTGAAATAGTTGCGCCGGTCCACAAGGGTGACCTGGGCCGCGCCGGATCCGGCCAACTCCCGCTGCAGCGTCATGGCCGCGTACAGGCCGCCGAACCCTCCTCCGAGCACCACGATCTGTGCAGGCTTGCGAGTCATGCGCTTACTCCTTTCATGTCATGCACCAACATGTCATGCACCAATTCGTCTACAACCGTGTGGACAGAACAGCTCGACGCACGACAGGTCGTCTTCTCAGCCAAGTTGCGCCAGGACATGGGGATAGAACACCAGCATCGTCCCGAGTGCAGTGACGAGGACCACCAGGATAAAGCCCACCAACTGCGTCGTCAGGCACCACGTCATAATCTTCGGGTCTTCTTGCAGATACTGCGGTTGCTTGCGGCTTTGCCAGAGGAAGGCGCTATAGATGATCACCATGAGCAGCGCCAGGAGAACCTTGACGTAGAGCCACTTCCCCAGCGGGGAGTCGAGCGCGATCCAATAGCCTGCCTGCACATCCCGGATCCCAGTCGCGATGGACAGGAGGACAAATGCCACCCCGGCAGCGGTATTAAAACGCGCGAGGCTGTAGAACCGGTTCTCGAAGACCGACGTCGCCAGCCCCTTGACCAGCCAATACCCCATCGTCATAAAGGCCATGAACAACAGGGCGATGGGCAGGTGCACGCAGAGGGGATGCAAGACCCCTGTCATCGCGCGTGTCCCTCAACGAGGTAGCGATCACACATCGCGGGGTACGACACGTGAGGCCTATTCCCGCTATTGATCCCTTTGCGACCGAGGGTCTTGAGCTCTGAGTCGAATCTTTTCCTCATCGTATGCCCCCTGGTGAGAGAGGTGGATCGGACACCTCAACCCGATTAATGCCGTTGATGTCATACGGTCGCCTCTATCACAGCAACTGCCTTGCAGAAGAGTAAAGCAGTTCGGCGGCGCTGCGGGAATGCCCTGAAGATCACGAGGCCGAGATAGTGCAAAAGCCAGGCCAAACGATCTTGTGCCCCTGCGATAGCCTGCCCTGTTCTCTGCAACGTGCGAATTGCAAAGACGAACCGCCTTGCAGGGCCGTGGACAATCATGATCCCCCACTCCTTCGCAACCGGTTCTTGTGGTGTGACAATTGTTCTCCATTGGGCGCCTTCAAGTGAAGAATGTTCAGAGAGCGAAGTCATGACCACCCCAGGAGCACGGCACTTGCTGTACATGTTTCGGTTGACAACCAACACTCCTGTTGTGCAGTTGTCGTACAGTTAGGCCATGTCTCGCACGGCAGCGGTCCAGCCCGCCCCTCTCGCAGCGGCAGACAGCACTTCGCATCACAGGCATAAGAAGGGCTCACCGATGGGTAGCGACGAAGCAGCGAAGTCATTGAATCACCATCCACACGAACCATTTTAGGATGCCTCTTACGGTCAACAGGGTCAGTAAACACGTTGCCCAACTGGTCATGGCAATCTGCCTCCTGAGGATCACCCGCGCTCGCGGCGTATACTCGGATTCCCATCAGCCCGTACAACCCGTACAACCATCACAGATCGTTTCATGCCTAGAGTATGCGAGGGAGGACGACGGGGGACAAGTGCGGGATGGGGAAGAGAAAGTAGATTAGTGACCCTAGTACGACTAGAACCAAATGGCCCTAGAGGGGAAATCAGGGCGACTTGATATGGTGGCGGGCGAAGAACGCCGCCGCCTCTGCGCGGCGGGAGAGGTTGAGTTTCTCGAAGACGTGGGAAAGATAGTTCTTGACAGTCTTGTCGCTCAGTCCGAGTGCACGCGCGACTTCCCGATTGGTCATGCCTTCAGAGACGAGGGCCAGCACCTTTTGCTCCTGGGCCGAAAGCTGGGAGATCTCACTGATACCTCGACCCGTCGCAAGCCTTTTGATCTTCTCCAGAACCTTGTGCGTAACCGCCGGATCAAGCAGTGATTGTCCGGTTGCGACGGTCTCGATGGCCTGCACGAGGTCCTGTCCCGAGACCTGCTTCAAAAGGTAGCCGGCGGCCCCCGCCATGATCGAGTTGAAGACGGCGTCCTCATCGGCGTGGGAGGTCAGCATAATGATATGCACTCGTGGATCGGCATTCCGGATCTCCCTGCAGGCATCAACCCCGCTGCTGTCGGGTAACCGCACGTCCATGATAATGACGTCCGGCTGCAGCCGCGCCGCCTGAGCCACAGCCTCGGCAGCCGTTCCCGCTTCACCTACCACCTCAATGGTCGGTTCACGGCTCAGCAACGACCGTAGTCCGACCCTGACGACCGGGTGATCGTCCACAATGAGCACGCCGATCTTCTTTCCTATCGTGTCTCGTTTCATCTCAGCCGCTCCCCACGCTTCAGTGGGAATTCCATGGTGACCCGGGTCCCACGGCCCTCGGTTCCTTCTACCCGCAGGACACCGCCTAACCTTTTCGCCCGCTCCTCCATCGTGCGAAGTCCGTGCCCGGAACCCGAGCATCGAGTCAGATCACATCCCCGACCGTCGTCCTCAACCCTGAGGCGAAGCTGTCCGTCGGACCTCGCGAGGGTCAGCAGAACCTTTGAGGCGCCCGCGTGCTTGACGACATTGGTCAGGGCCTCGCGGCAGATCTGAAAGAGGTGGCCGGTTTGCTCGGGCGTGAGTACCGCGTCGATGTCCGGCTCCACGTCTAACTGCACATCGATCAATCCGTTCAGCGACAGGCCATGCGCCAAGTCGGCGAGGGAGCCGCTGAGGCCGGCGGCCTGCAGCCCCTCCGACTGTAAGCCGATGATGTAGTTGCGGACATCACGGATCACCGTGTTCAGGTTGCGGATCGAGGTCTCCACAATGGATAGAATCTGTTGTGGATCCTCCTCAGCGAGGCGAACACACTCCTCAAGACTGAGGCCTGTGGCGTAAATCGACTGGATGATCCCGTCGTGGAGATCGCCTGCAATCCGCTCCTGTTCCTCCAGCCTGGCCAGTGCTTGGACTTCTCTCTGGAGCCGCGCGTTGTCGATCGCGACAGCCGCTAGATTGGCCAGCCCGCTCAAGAGCTCCGTCTCATCCTGATTCAGGGCACGCACAGTTCGATACCCAACACACAGATCGCTGACGACCCGATTACCGCTTCGCATCGGTACCGCAATATGGGTGGGTAGAGGGATCTCATGCGCAACAACCGGGCAGCTCGCCTCGGGGTCCGTTACCTTCGGACACGTCGCCATATCGAGGACCGTTCCAGGCTTCTGGCGCAGCACCTCCGGCGCGCCGCTCGTCGCCCCAACCCTGTACCCGACCCCGGGTTCATCGAGACACAGAACGACCACATCCGCCTTCAGCATCTCGCGTGTCTTATCCACCACAAGCTGCAGGATCCGGGGAAGGGAAGGCAAGCCCATGATCTCGGTTTGGATTTGAAGCAGCGCCTGGGTCTCCTGCGCCTTTCGCTCGGCACGCTCCCTCGCCTCGCGAAGCTGTATCGTGCGCTGCTTCAGGTCGATGGCCATCCGATTGAATTGATGACTCAGATCCTCCAACTCGTCATTAGTCTCGATCTGTATGGGTCGATCGAAATCTTCCTGCGCGATGGCTTTGGCCCCGCGGATCAACTCGGTAATCGGGCGTGTGAAATGTCTGGCGGCGGCCACACCTGTTCCGACAGCCATAAACAACACCACCCCGCCCAGCACCAGGACCAGCACCTGAAGGGAGCGGGTGGAGGACAGAAACTCTGCTTTCGAATAGCTATGGAGGACGACCCAGAACTCCCCGTGACGATCCCGGTTGGGAAAGATGGGAGCAAAGGCCGCAATCCTCCCCTTGAGGCCTGACTGGACCACAATCCCAGTCTGTCCTGAGAGGATCGTTGTCGCTGCTACCGACGGGAAGTCCTTCGAGAGGAACTCCGCAGGAACTGGGCGGGCTGCTTTTTGGCCGGGTTGGAGTCGTTCCGAGTATGAGACTAACCACGTTGGAAAGGGAGGCTCCCCCGGCCCTACCGCGTTGGCGATGGGCCGGATCCCTGTCGAACGCGAGAGATAGAGACCATCGGAGCGGACCAGCGAGACCTCCCCCCTCTGCTCTCGAAGGGCGAGAATCGGATCGAGGATCTGCGAGGCGTACAGATTGGCGATAACGATGCCGCGCGGCTGTTCCTGGGCATCTCTTAATGAGACCGCGTAGCGGACCACGGGCTTGTGAGGAACCTCCACGACACCTCGTTCGATGTTGAGGTCCATGGGGGAAATATACATAGTGCCCGGTGGGGTGGCCATGGCCTCTCGGAAGTAGTACCGATCTCCTTTGTCCTGGAGGCGGCCCGGTGGGACGAGGTAGTGATGCTGCCCATCGAACTCAGCCCGAACCATCTCTTTCCCTAATTCATTGATGTACCTGATCTGATAGAAGCTGTTATGGGATTGAGAGACGGAGAGGAATTCCTGACCAAGACTGGATAGAAGAAGGGATCTCTCCTGCTTGATCTCAGGCGGGAGATTGATGAGAGCCTGGAGGGTGGGGAGTTGACTGAGGAAAACGACATCCCCTTCCACTTCCTTGAGAAATCGCGCGACCTCCTCAGCCTTCGAGGCAACCCCACTCTTCAAACGATCCTGGGTGGCGGCATTCAGGAGGCGGAAGGAATGTACCGCCCCGTACACGCCCACCACGGCGACCGGAACCACCCCGAACAGACAGAAGGCAATGATCAACTTGGCCCGAATAGAAAGCCGGCCGAAGATCTTGTTGATGTTGAAGATCTGAAAGATCAGTGGCCTGTATTTTCGCGGCGGATCGGCAGCCATGTGGCAACTCCGTTCCAACGACCGGCATAGCCTCGGCTTCTCGGCGCGTATCTACGATTATTATAGTACATTTTTCATAACAAGTAGTCTGTTCGGCTGGTCGGCCTCCCTACCCCGGAACCAATCATATCGCTTGAACACATGGCGAATGGGAAGATATCATGCGCGTAAGTTCGGAGAGGCTATGCGTGTCGCAGACGATAGGTGTCCCACAGATGAGACGGCTCATAGCAAGCCGCACAAGGAGAACAACAATGCCGAAGCAGAAGCTGCCGATCCCTTTTCAGCAGTTCACCCAACTATTCCCGGAGGTCCATGCAGCGTACCAGCGCCTCGGAGGGGCCTGTCACGCCTCGGGTCCACTGGAGGCGAAGACGCGGGAGTTGATCCAACTCGGGATGGCGATCGGGATCCGGTCAGAAGGGGCTGTCCATTCTCATGTCAGGAAGGCGCTTGAGGCGGGCGCCTCGCCTGAGGAGATCAGACATGCGGTCCTGTTAGGCATGCCGACCCTCGGATTGCCTACAACGGTTGCCGCCTTTACATGGATCGGCGATATCCTCGACTCCCGACCGAAATCCCGCGCCAAGAAGAGGGACTAACGGTCTAAGCATCAGTCAATATCGAATCCGCCGCGAACTTCCGACTCAGCCAATTGATTGCCATACACTTTTAGAACGACCTCATAGTGACCAGGCGGGAATTGACCGGCAGCTCCGATTGGAACGGTGTCGACAGGGCCAGTAATAAGGGCTGTCGGGTCATCAGCACCCCACGTGCCCTCAACAACACCGCCCGCGACAGATTTACCGCCTTGCCCATACGTCGTCCAATTGACGATGAACTTGATTGAGCGGCCCGGAGGCACACGAGACTTCAGTCGCGCTTCCCAGTATAGCCACTGTCGTTGTCCGCTCGGGAAGCCGCTGCCGTATGTCCGTTGTTCGTAGGGTGGAATCTCTGGCGGTGCGCCGCGAGGGATCAACGCGTTTCGATGCAGATTCGGATGGGAACGAGACAGGTCGGATGGCTTCACCTCCGGATGCCATGCGAATAGTCTCACTTCGGATTCGCCGATTTGGGCTATCGAGCAAAACCTATTCATGCGGTGCTCATAACACAGATGATCCCTGACCATCGGCACGTTCGCAAGCGCCGCTGCTGCTGCAATGACGGAAATGACCACAGTAACGACGGCCACCATCATTCGGTGCCGACGTTTCTGTATAGGGTGAGGAGATTCAGGATTCACTGACGCTTTCCTTTGCAGCCGCTGAGATGTCTCATGCCTACGGACTAGTCTGGTTTGCAACAACGATATCACTGATGAGACGTGCGACGGGCTTGGTGAAGTCGTTGTCGGTCCAGTACTCGGTATGAGAGATCGGATTCCACGACGTGAGCAGCCCGCCGACGTTGATCTCGATATCCTCACTCACCGCGTTGCCATATGAGGGACTAAGCGGTTTCAGCGGGTAACCGAGCACATCGTCGGCGTCAAAGAAGTTCAGCCACTTCGCTCTCGCTTTGAGATGCGTCGGCAATGTAGCGGGCGGAAAAGTAATGCTCTGAATCTCCGGCAGGGCCAGCGTGAACAGGGGAATGTTGGAACCAAAGGTCACCAGGCCAGTCAGCGTCTCCATAGATTCGAAGGCATTGGTG
>JACPQW010000206.1 GCA_016190285.1 Candidatus Methylomirabilis oxygeniifera | reverse complement strand
TTCACGCCAGAACATCACCTGTATCGCCCAAGTGGGTGAGAACAGGCAAGTAGGGACCTGGGGCGGGGGGGGCCGGGCCGAGTTCGAGTTCTTCCTGGAAGGAGGCCGCTTCGAGCGCTACGCCAAGGAGGCCGTCCGTCTGGCCATCACGAACCTCAGCGCAGTCGATGCCCCTGCCGGGATGATGGACGTCGTCCTCGGTCCCGGATGGCCCGGTATTCTGCTGCACGAGGCGATCGGCCACGGCCTTGAAGGCGACTTCAACCGGAAGAAGATCTCGGCCTTCTCCGATCGGATCGGGCAGCGGGTGGCCTCTCCACTTGTTACTGTGGTTGACGATGGTACGATCCCCGGACGCCGTGGCTCGCTGAATATCGATGACGAGGGAACCCCGACCGGACGCACGGTCCTGATCGAGCGCGGGGTCCTGCGGGGGTATCTGCAGGACCGATTGAATGCGCGCCTGATGGGAATGGAACCCACAGGCAACGGCCGACGCGAGAGCTATGCCTACCAGCCGATCCCACGCATGACTAATACCTTCATGTTGCCCGGCGACTCGACCCCGGAGGAGATCATCGGCTCCATCAAGCACGGCCTATACGCTGTGACCTTCGGGGGCGGTCAGGTGGACATCACCAACGGCAAGTTCGTCTTTTCGGCCAGTGAGGCGTACCTCATCGAAGACGGAAAGATCACAAGGCCGGTTAAGGGCGCCACGCTGATCGGTCACGGCCCGGAAGTCCTGACCCGAGTGACCATGGTGGGTAATAATCTGAAGCTGGATGAGGGGATCGGGACGTGCGGGAAGGACGGTCAAAGTGTTCCCGTGGGCGTCGGACTGCCGACCATCAAGATCGAGGGGCTGACCGTGGGCGGGACCCTCGGCATGCCGAAAGGGGGGAGCGCTCAATGATCAGCCGGCAGATCGTCGAGGAAGTCCTGCAACAAGCGAAGCGAAAAGGGGCCACTGAGGCCGACCTGGTTCTGGCTGAGAACGAGTTGGTCACCACCCAGGTCAGGCTGGGAGAGACAGAAACGCTTCGGAGCGCTAAAGAGGTCCGACTTGGGTTACGGCTGTTTTTCGACAAACGGTCGGCCACCAGCTCGACCTCAGACCTCTCCACAGAGTCGCTCGCGCGATTGGTGGAGGATACAGCCGTCCTGGCCAAGGCGATCGCCCGCGACGAGTACTCAGGGCTGCCGCCGGCGGAAGAATGCGCCAAGAGCGTCCCGGATCTGCACCTCTATGATTCGGACGGCGAGGCCCTCACCGTCAAAGACCAGCTTGATCGGGCCAAGGCGGCCGAGGCTGCGGCCCTGTCCTCTGACAGCAGGATCACGAATTCCGAGGGAGCGGAGTTCGCGAGCAACCTGTATCGGATCATCTACGGCAGCAGTCAGGGCTTTCTGGGTGAGTATCGCGGCTCGACCTTCAGCCTGGCGGTGTCGCCCATCGCCTCGTCAGAGGACGGCAACATGCAACGCGATCACTGGTACTCGCGTGCCCGACACCTGGCCGCCCTGGAGCCGCCTGAAGCGATCGGGAAGCGCGCGGCTGAGCGGGCTATCGGGCGTCTGGGCGCGCGCAAGATCACGACCCAAGAGGTCCCGGTCGTCTTCGACTCCGAGACCGCCACAAATCTCTTGCGCATCATCTGTGGCGCGCTCTGCGGTCCCGCGCTCTATCGCGGGGCGTCGTTCCTGGCCGGTAAGCTGGGTGAGCGGATCGCCGCCGAGACCGTTTCGGTGTACGATGACGGCACATTACCCGGTCATCTGGGCTCAAAGCCGTTCGATGGCGAGGGGCTGCCAACCCGCCGGAATACTATCATGGAGAACGGCGTCCTGCGCAGCTACCTCCTCGATAGCTATTCCGCCCGCAAGCTCGGGATGAAGCCGACCGGCAACACGAGTCGAGGCGCCGGCGATTCACCGACCGCCTGGCCGACGAACTTTTACCTCCAGGCCGGACCGCACGAGCCGGCCGAGATCATTCGCTCGGTGGACGCCGGGCTCTATGTGACCGAATTGATCGGCTTCGGCGTGAACCTCGTAACCGGCGACTACTCGCAGGGCGCGGTGGGGTTCTGGATCGAGAAGGGTAAGCTGACCTACCCGGTACACGAGATCACCATCGCGGGCAACCTCAAGGAGATGCTGTTGGGGATCGAGATGGTGGGCAACGACCTCAGCTTCCGCCAGAGCGTCGTCGCCCCCACCGTCAAGATCCGCCGCATGACCGTCGCCGGGCATTGAAACCATCGCATTGACTCAGACGGTATTGCTCTGGAAGTCTCCCGCGTCATTGCGAGGCGGAGCCGAAGCAATCTCGCAGTCTTTCAGGACAACGACGGTGAGATTGCCGCGCTCCCTCCGGTCGCTCGCAATGACAACGCCTTAGGGTGGAAGTCGCCACACGGACTTTCATGCCAGGGGCCAGCGCGCTTGACGCCGCTGCCGGCTCCTGATAGGCTCGCCGTGCACGAGGAGGATGAGGCCATGACCGTCCAAGTGAAGTTCACCTATGACGATTACCTCCTGTTTCCCGATGACGGCAAACGCCACGAGCTGATCGATGGAGAACACTATACGACCCCATCGCCATCCGAGAGACACCAGCGCATTTCGTTCAACATTACCCACCACATCGCCGCATACTTCGACCAGCGTCCTGTGGGTCGGCTCTATGCTGCCCCGTTCGACGTCGTGCTCTCCCAGACCGACGTCGTCCAGCCCGACCTCCTCTTCGTGTCGTCGGCCAAGACGTCCATTCTCACCGCCCGGAATGTCCAAGGCGCCCCCGACCTTATCGTGGAAATTCTCTCCGACACCACCCGCAGGACCGACGAAATCATCAAGCGAAAGCTCTACGAACGCTTCGGCGTGCAGGAATACTGGATCGTCGACCCGGAGCTTGAAACCATCGAGGTCTACCGCATCACCGGTCAGGGCTACCAACGGGTCGCCGAACTGAGCCGCGAGGCAGGCGACACCCTCACCACGCCCCTCTTGCCGGACCTGAGGCTCCCGCTCTCCAAGATCTTCGAGTAGGTCAGCCAGTCGCTATAGCCTATCGAGTAGAGACGATCAAGCAGCGTGGCGGCCATCAGGCTCACGGCTCGCTGCGGGCTGAGGGGCCGCCCGCCTGGTTTAATAGGGGCGGCTGGCTCTCGGCGGGCCAGGGGATCACGCTGATCCCGCCGTTTTCCTCGAGGACCGCGTAGCGCGCCTGCGCCGGTTCGACCAGCCCATTGCGCCGAAGCGCGGCCAGCAGTTCGTCGAGGGTGATCCGTTCGCGTCGCAAATTCTCCTGGAGGATACGTCCGTTATGGATCAGAAGCGTGGGTTGGGCCTCGAGCAGGCGGCGCGCGCGCTTGGAGCGATACGTCACTTCGGTCACGCCGTAATTGAGCGCGAGGATGGTCACCGCCCCGATGAGTCCGCCACCGAGTGAGACGTCGTTGCCGATTACGGCGTTTTGGACCACATTCGAGATGATGAGCAGGACGACAAGGTCAAAGGGGGTAAGTTGGCCTACCTGCCGCTTCCCTGTGAAACGGAAGGCCAGTAGCAGGAAGAGATAGACGACACCCGACCGCAGCATCTTTTCAGCGATGGAAATCTCAGGAATGAAGAGCGTCCACATGGCGCCTCCTTTAGGTGGTGTCCATGGGAGGTAGTGAGGATCCAGCAGAGGTCATACCTTCTTCGGGGTCACGCGCCGGTGATCGTACCCGGACCCAACAGGGCCTCCACCTCTTGCCTGAGCAGCTCATTCGCTGCCACGGTCATATCGGGCGAGGCCGCAATCGTTACCTGGGCGCCTGGCGCAACGCTCAGGTGGAGCCTGACAGGAACGGATCCCGGGAATTTCAGCAGCAAGCCTTTCAACTGTTCCAGCATCGGGTCGGACAGGTGCGCTTCCTCTATTGTGATCTCCACCACTGTCTTTCCGTTGCGCCTGGCGATCGCGAGGGGACTGACTTCCGACAAGAGCAGCTTGACCACCTCTTCGCCTACGTCCACCTGTCCCTTTACCATGACGGCCACACCCTTCACCAGGTGGAGCAGGTTCGCCTTGTACAGTTCAGGAAATGCCACCGTCTCCACCGTCCCGGCCATATCCTCGAGCGTCACGAAGGCCATCCGATCTCCGCTCTTGGTGGTGATCTCCTTTACGGCGGATACGATGGCGCACAGCGTGACCGTCTCTTTGTCCTGACAGGCTGCGAGGCGGTCGGTAGTGACGGCTCCAACCTTTGCGATGACATCCCGGTAATCGGCCAGCGGATGGCCGGTGACGTAGAAGCCCAGCGTCTCCTTTTCGGCGGCCAGGCGTTGAGTCGGCGACCATTCCGGGATGGCGGGCAGGGCCCCCGCCTGGTGGCTCAGCCCACCCTTTGCCTCTAAGACATCCAGCAGTGAGACCTGGCCCTGGATCCGCTCCCGCTGCGCCGCCGCGCCGGCCTCCATCGCCTTGTCGGCAACAGCCATGAGCTGAGCCCTCGCCGCCCCGAGGGAGTCAAATGCCCCACACTTGATCAGGCTTTCGATGACCCGTTTATTTGTCAGCCGCAGATCCACCCGTTCACAGAAGTCAAAGAGGGATCGGAAAGGACCCTTGTCCCGCCGTGTGGTCAGTATCGACTGAATAGCCGTCTCACCGACGTTCTTGATGGCCACCAATCCAAACCGAATCTGCTCTCCCACCACAGTAAAGCGGCTTTCCGACTCATTGACATCGGGCGGCAGGACCGTAATCCCCATCTGCTTGCACTCGTCGATATACTTGACGATCCCGTCGGTATCGGCCATCTCCGAGGTAAGGAGGGCCGCCATAAATTCTACCGGATAGTGGGCCTTCAGGTAGGCGGTCTGATAGGCCAAGAGGGCGTAAGAGGTCGCGTGGGGTTTGTTGAAGGCATATCCCGCAAAGGGGGCCATCTTATCGAAGATCTTTTCCGCGGTCCGCGCCTGGACCCCTTTGACCTTCGCCCCGTCGACAAACTTCTTCCGTTGTTGATCCATCATCTCGGGATCTTTCTTACCCATCGCCTTGCGCAGTACATCCGCCTCTCCCATGGAGAATCCGGCGAGATCCGAGGCGATCCGCATCACCTGTTCCTGGTAGACCATGATCCCATAGGTCTCTTTGAGGATCGTCTCCATCAACGGGTGGTCGTAGCGGATCTTGACCTTTCCGTTCTTACGGTTGATGAAGTCATCGATCATCACCATCGGTCCGGGTCGGTAGAGCGCCACGAGGGCGATGACGTCCTCCAGCCGTTCAGGCTTCAGGCGCCGCATCAGATCCCGCATCCCTGATGATTCCAGTTGAAACACTCCGAAGGTCCGCGCCTCGCTAAGCAGGGAAAAGACCGCCGGGTCATCGAGAGGGATCTCCTCGATTGTGATCTTATCCCCGCGTCCGGAGGCGATCAGTTCCAGTGTGTTGGCGATGACCGTCAGGGTCCGCAGGCCCAGGAAATCGACCTTCAGCAGGCCGATCTTTTCGATGGCCTTCATGGCGTACTGGGTTGTCGGCTTGCTGCCGGCCTTGGGATCTTTGTACAGCGGGACATGCTCGGTGAGCGCATCGCCGGAGATGACGACGCCAGCCGCGTGGGTTGAGGCGTGCCGTGTCAGCCCCTCCAGGCACTTGGCAACCTGCCACAATTCCCCGACCTCTGTTCGGCTCTGCACCGCCTCGGTCAGCGGCGGGCTCTCGGCAATGGCCTCGTCCAGACTGATATTGATCCGGTTGGGAACCATCTTGGCGATCTTGTCTACCTCGGCATAGGGCATCCCCAGGCCACGCCCGACGTCCCGGATGACCGCCTTGGCTCCCATCGTTCCGAACGTGATGATCTGGGCGACATTATCGGCTCCGTACTTCCTGGTCACATACTCGATCACCTCGTCCCGCCGATCGTCGCTGAAGTCAATGTCCATATCCGGCATACTGATTCGTTCAGGATTCAGGAATCGTTCAAAGATCAAGCCGTACCGGAGCGGATCGATGTTGGTGATGCCGAGGCAATAGGCGACCAGCGAGGCAGCCGCGGAGCCACGGCCGGGGCCGACCGAGATTCCTCGATCTTTGGCGAACTTGATGAAGTCCCAGACCACCAGGAAGTAGCCGGAGAAACCGGTCTTCTGGATAACCTCCAGCTCATACTTCAGACGCGCTTCAACCTCGACATTCGCGTCCGGGTATCGGACCTTCAGTCCCTCCCAGGCCAGATGGGCCAGGTAGGTCTCGAGGGTCTGGCCCTCGGGCACCTGATACCGGGGCAGGCGAAGCTGCCCGAACTGGAGCTGGAGGTTGCACCGCTCGGCCACAGTAATGGTGTTCTTGACTGCCTCCGGCAGCTCGGCAAAGATCTGCTTCATCTCCGCCGCCGATTTAAAGTAGAACTGATCGGTGGAAAAGCGCCAACGATCCTTGTCCTGAATCGTCTTTCCGGTCTGGATACAGAGCAGCACCTCGTGGGCACGCGCATCTTCTTTGCTGGGATAGTGCAGGTCGTTGGTGGCGACAATCGGCAGCTCGAAGGCCTTGGCGAGTTGCAGGACTCCGTCAGTAACTGTCTTCTGCTCCGCTATCCCGTGGTTCTGAACCTCCAAAAAGTAGTTCTCGCGCCCCAGCGCGTCCATGTACCAGCCGACAGTCTCCTTCGCCCGCGCCTCGTCGCCATCCAGCAGCGCCTTGGCCGCCTCGCTGTTCAGGCAGCCGGAGAGGGCAATGAGTCCTTGGCAATGCTGGGCAAACAGCTCCCGGTCGATTCGAGGTTTATAGTAGAATCCTTCAAGGTAGCCGGCCGAGACCAGCTTGATCAAATTCCGGTAGCCGACCTGGTCCTTGGCCAGCAAGGTAATGTGACTGGCGCCCTCGTAGCCGCTGTCCTGATTGGACTTCTCGAAACGGCTGCCGGGGGCAATATATACCTCGCTGCCGATGATCGGCTTTATCCCCTCCTTCATCGCGAGCGTGTAAAAGTCGATCGCCCCAAAGAGGTTGCCGTGATCGGTCATGGCCAAGGCGGGCATCTTATACTCC
>JACPQW010000204.1 GCA_016190285.1 Candidatus Methylomirabilis oxygeniifera | reverse complement strand
GCCTCTTCATCTGTAGACCCACCGTAAAGGGAAAGCGGTAGGTGGGATCGACGGCACGTATTTCTGCCTCTGTTGGATCGTCGCGGCCGTGACTATGAATGACCCGGTTCAACTCGCCGGGGGCGGAAGCGGGATGAGGGTGATGGGCAATGCCAGGTCCGACCTTTTCCAACGTCAGGATGGCCATATAGTGGCCGGCCTTTGGAATCTCAGTATAGACCCTCACCGTGCCGTCACGGTACACAGTCGGGGGCAAGGACACAATAGAGTGGTCGTGATTCCCCTCCCCAGCCGTGTGTTCGTGACCCCCCTCCTCAACTTCAACAATCCGAATGGAGACCGGCACCGTTCTGAGTTCTTCATTGTACAGGTCAAAGGCCATCCACATCTTTCCGGTTCTCGGGACACCTCCGCAATACGACTGAAATTCCTCTTTAAACTGCACCGAACCGACTTCTTGCAGCGTGCGGACCTCTGAGGCTTTACGTTTCTGCTGATAGGTAGTCAGGTGAACGGTGTAGTGGCCCTTCTCGTGACTGCAGGCGTCCGCTTTGTCCCAGTCGCCCATCGAATCGCCACCGCCGTGGGCCAAGGCCTGCGATGGCGCAAAAGCAAGCAGAAGCATCGCGTAGCATAACGACGCCAAGCGTTTCATTGCTCAAATCCTCCTTCGATTGTCACGAGACAACCCCATCATTGAGTTCGTTCCACAACCCCTTCAAGGAAAATTCTGGTAGAGATGTCCAGTTCTGTCGCTCGGTCTGTTTTCAAGCCAAGGATCACGAGGTACGACAGATAGCCCGTCACGAAGCCAGCCATGGCGCACGCCATCTGCCGTATGGTCTCCTCCGTATAGCGCCTCCCCTCAAACGAGGTCGTAAGTTCCGTGGCAAGGAAGTGAATGTACCGTTCGTACTCCTTTTGGAGAAAGCGCGCATCCTTCGGCTGCAGTTTGATTAACCCCCGGACTTGATGGAACAGGATCAAGAGGTCGCGCCGTTTTCCGAAAAATCGGAACTGGGCCCCCAAAAGGCGTTCCACGCGCTCTCGCGCGGTCGCAACCGACCGCACCTCACGGCGGCACTGGTTCAGGAGCTCGTCAAATCCCTCGTGCAGCAGGTGTCGAATGATGGCGGTCTTGGAAGGAAAGTGCTGGTAGAAGGTCCCCTTCCCCACATCGGCCGCCTCCGTGACCTCCTCAACGGTCGTGTCATAGATTCCCTGCTTGGTGAATAACGCCAGCGCGGCGCTGGCGAGCCGCTCCCGCGTCGCCGCCATGCGGCGTTCCACTCGCCGTTCGACCGCCACATTCCCCTCCTCTTGCAGGCTATTATTGACTAACTGGTCAGCCACGACTCTATAGTCAATAATATTGCACAATCGTGAACGGCTGTCAAGGTCGAGTTCTGTCGTCGATCTTCTGGCTGGTGTGGTGCTTCTTCAACAAGACGATGAGCCTCCACTCCCCGGCTGGGACCTCGGGTTGACGCGCTCCGCCTCCGCCTCTACTCGGTAAGAAAGTCCTGGTAGCGCTTGATGGGAGTCCGGCTCGGCGCCCCGAGCTGCACAAAGACAAACCCCCTCACTTCTCCGCGAGGCGCTGCACCTTGGAGATGGCTCTCTTCTCGATCAGGGGCTCGATGGTTTCTTGAAGGCCGGAGGCCAAGAGGCGCGACCGATGTTCCAGTCCCTTGCGCTGCCTTTCTTTCTCCTGGCGGGCTTGGAAGTAGGCGGAAAACCGAGCGACAGTTGACACAACAAGCACAAGAGAGATGATCAGCCGCAACGTGAATTCATGTTTAATCAAATAAAAAGCCGCCTCCGCTTTACGCGGATGGCGGCCCGACCACCCTCTGTCCTCCGGAAATAGCTGGCCGCTGTCTCCGGACCCATCTGGCAGAATCCGTCACAATGTTATATTAGTTATATCATGTCATCCGACGTTACTGTGATGATCGACGATACCCCCTAACACCCCACGCACGAGTAACACGACGCGAACATACGGCCTCGGTATGCGTGAGTTTCGGATGTGTCACCAAGTCACACTCCCCTCACTATAGCCAAAAATCGAGTGGAGGCAAAGCGAATAATAGTGCACAAAGAGCCGATACAACAGGCCGCTTGCTCCTGTCGGGAGCAAGCGCAGCTCTCTCAGGGAGTCGATGGGCCCGGGTCAGCATATCCAGGCGATTATCCGGCAGGTCGAACTGGTGGCGCGCTCTCCCTTGACGATCCTGTTACAGGGAAAACGGGGACCGATCCAGATGAAAGAGCGCCCGCAGTACTGTTGCGTACCGATCCAGGCCAAGGAGACCCGATTCGAGGCAGACGCGAATACCCGGTGCCACCAGAAAACGGCTATCTTTGCCATAAGCGGCCAGGCGCGTATCGACCCAGCGGTCGAGCGCCGACGCGGTGATCCCGTCATCGAGTCTCGCCCGCAGCTCTCCAAGGAAGCGCGTCGCAAAGTCGATCCGATTCTCCACCGAAACGAGTTGCGACAGGGCCAGCGCCTGCCTGGGTAGCTGCATACCGATAGTGTCAAGCAGGTAGTCCACCATCTGGAGCGTCGCCTCCGCCGACCTCTGAGCGATCTCTGGACGGCCCTCTGCTCCAGTCGAGTCGCCCGCCTCGACGTAGATCTTCAGCTTGGGCTCGGTGCCGGACGGCCGTACCGTCACCTTCAGCCCATGATCGAAATAGAGCGCCACAACGTTGCGGGAGGCTCGATCGGTGCCGGACTTGATCGGGCCAGAGACGTGTTCATCCCAGTAGTCGACTGCGCGCTCCAACCCGCAGCCGGCGATGGCAGGCGGCTGCTTCTGTCGCAGGGCCGCCATCATGGCATCGATGCGCTGCAGGCCCGCCACACCCTCCATGATCAGCGAGTAGACCCCCTGTGTCACGTAGCCGTAGCGGTCGTAGAGGCGGTCAAGCTCACCCTGAAGTGTCTTGCCCTCACGTTTAAGTCTCGCAATGTACTCGGCGAGTAACAGGGCGCCGCCGGCCGCATCCTTGTCGCGAATCTCCGGCGTGACCAGCACCCCATGGCTCTCCTCGGCGGCACACAGAAAGTCGTCGAGCCTGGCCGTCACATTACCATAGCGTCCGGTGCGATCCACCACCTCGAGGACCTCGGCGATGTATTTGAACCCAACCGGCAGATCGCCGATCATCGCGACCCCGTGCGCCCGCGCGATAGCCGTCATCAGCTCGGTGGTCACACAGGTCTTCACCACAAAGGGGTGAGCGGGCATCTCGTTCCGCGATGCGCGACCTTCGATGATCGACGCGGTCAGGAGCGCCGCGATCTCGTTGCCGGTCAGAAACCTGTCGCCCTGCGCTGAGGAGACCACGACGCCGAGTCGATCGGCGTCCGGATCGGTGGCGAACGCCGCGTCCGCGCCCAGGCGGCGCGCCTCGGTCGCGGCCATCTCGAGCGCCTCCGGCAGCTCCGGATTCGGAATGCGATATTTGACGTCGGGAAACTCACCATCGTAGTCGGCCTGGCTCGGCACCAGCGCCACGCGAAAGCCGGCCTTGGCCAGCACGTCATAGACGGTTCGTCGTCCCGTCCCGTTGAGCGGGCTGTAGACGATAAAGGCGTCGCGGGCGTCGCGTACAATCGACCGCGCCAGACTCGCCTCGAGGTAGGCTTCGTGCTCGGCCGGCCCCCACCATCTGACCAGATTCTGCTGCACAGCCTGCTCGAACGGCATCTGCCGCACCTGCTGCACAGCCTGAACGGCCTCGGCCATCTCTTCGTCGTGCGGCGCGACCGGCTGCCCCCCGTACTCGGTATAAAACTTCGTGCCGTTGTCGTCGGGATGATTGTGAGAGGCAGAGATATTCAGGCCGCCACTGGCGCCAAAATGACGGATAGCAAACGACAGCTCCGGCGTCGAGAGCAGCAGATCGTCACCGGGGACCGTCCAGACGATGATCCCATTGCCGGCGTAGACCTCCGCGGCGAGTCGCGCAAAATCGCGCGAGCGCATCCCGATCAGCGGATTGGGCAGCGACGGATCGTAGCACCCGCGAAGATCCTTGAAGATTCGACAGTCAAAGGCCACGACGACCGAGAGCGGCCCGTCGCCTTGGCACCTGCGCAGGTAATCGACGTGGCCCTGGACCGCTGTGGCCACCGTATACGGGTTGATGCGGTTGATGCCGATGCCGACCGGACCGCGCCGTCCGCCGGTGCCGAAAGGGATCACGCGATAGAACGAGTCGAGCAGAAAGGCCCATTGCCCGCCCTCGATCAGGCGCGCAAGCTGCGGCCGGTATGGCGCAAACGGTGCCTCCTCCCACCATGTCCTGAGTTGCTGGAGCGCCTCAACGCGAAGCTGCGCCGGCACATCCAGACCGGCAAAAGCCTGCTCTACGTCCTTCTCCCACTGCGATCTTATCACTGACGATTCTCCTCGACGCTCATCAAACAGGTAGAATACCGGTGGAGTACCTATGGCTGGCTGCAAACGTTGGTGAGAATAGCCTGGAAAGCTCGTATTGGCAAGCAGTGAGTGTGTGGCTGGGGGGCAAGGATTCGAACCTCGATAAGCAGATCCAGAGTCTGCCGTCCTACCGTTGGACGACCCCCCACCAAAAATGAACGTCCAAAGGACATCCTTTGGACGTTCACACTATCTAAAAACAGCGGAGAAAAGTCAAGGCGAAAAACGGTGAGATTGCTTCGCTACGCTCGCAATGACCACGAGGTATTGCAGTGTGCGATTGAGTGTCATGAGCCCGTGCCGTTGGAGTGACCTTGTAAGTTCTCATGCAACGTCTGAAGCTTCATCATTTCGAAGGCCTTGGTCCCACCCGGCGTATTCATCACGACCCGATCGCCGGCCTGCTTGCCGATGAGGCTTCGCCCGATCGGGGAGGCCACCGAAATCCAGCCACGGGCGCTGTCCATCAGCTCGGGAAAGACCAGGGTGTAGACAGTTTCCGCGCCGCTTTCTTCGTCGATGAGATGGACGGTGCTGCCCAAGGCAACGCGGTCCTTCGGGATCTGTCTCAGGTCGATCTTGCTGATCTCGGCTATCCGCTGTTGTAGAAAAGCCATTCTGGCCTTGACAAAGCCCTGTCGGTCCTTGATCGTTTCGTATTCGCCGCTCTCCCGCAGATCGCCCAACTCTCTGGCGGCCTGGATCTTCTTCGGAATCTCCTGTCTGAACTCCCGATCAAGCTTGTTGAACTCCTGCCGAAGCTCATCAAGTAGCGCTTCAATCTTCATTCTTTCTCCTCCAATGCTTCTTCTACCCGACGTCGTACGGCTTCCCATCCCATCAACTCCATAATCGGGAAGATGGGGGGACTGACGGGCTTTCCCGACAGCGCAACCCTGAACGGCTGGGCCAGGTCAACCAGCTTCAGACCAAGGGCCGATGCCCTCATCCGGAACAGCGACTCCAGCGTAGCGGCCGTAAACGTCGGCAGCGCCTCGATCTCTGCCGACAGCATACGGACCCTCTCTTTTGTTTCCGTAGTCAGAAACTTTCTCACCGCCGATTCGTCTCGCTCGATCGTTCCGTCGAACACGAACCTCGACGAGGACGCGAGTTCTGTCAGTGTCCTGGCCCGCTCCTGAAAAAGGCAGGCCACCCGATGCAACCAGAGCTCGTCCCTCCGGGACAGCTCATCCCGACTCACGCCGGCCGCCTCCCAGAAAGGTCGCAGTAGCGACGTCAGTCGGTCGGGGATGGCACGCTTGATGTACTGGCCATTCAGCCACTCGAGCTTGACCGGATCGAAGACTGCAGGCGTCTTGCCAACTTTCTCGATGCTGAATCGTTCGACTAACTCGTCCTGGGTGAAGATCTCCTGATCGCCGTGAGACCAACCAAGCCGCGCCAGGTAGTTGACCATCGCCTCAGGCAGGTAGCCCATCTGCTGGTAGGCCAGGACCGACGTGGCGCCGTGTCGCTTCGAGAGACGGGAGCGATCAGACCCCAGGATCATCGGGATATGGGCAAAGTGCGGGGTCTGGAGCCCCAGCGCCTCATAGAGTGTGATCTGACGCGGCGTGTTTGAGATATGGTCGTCGCCCCTGATGACGTGCGTAATGCCCATCAGCACGTCGTCCACCACGACAGCGAAGTTGTACGTCGGCATCCCGTCGGAGCGAAGGAGGATAAAGTCATCCAGATCGCCGGTCTCGAAGCGAATG
>JACPQW010000013.1 GCA_016190285.1 Candidatus Methylomirabilis oxygeniifera | reverse complement strand
GTCTCGGCCGACTCAGTTTGCGAGCACAATGAAGACCGCTCCTCACATCGTTGACTATACCTTCACAAATTGATTGCCCTGGCCGACCAGACCGCGCGGTCGAATAACGACCTTTCGCTCCGAATCGCTGACCACACGGCCGATCTGCATGGCGTCCCGGCCGTGATGCTTCACGATCTCCACAAAGGACTCCGCGTCTTCCTCAGCAATGACGACACAGAACCCGATCCCCATATTAAAGACCTGAAACATCTCCTGATCGGGGATCTGTCCAGATTGCTGGATCAGGGAGAAGATCGGAGGGATCGGCGGGAGTCGATCGATCTCATACCCCACCGGATGCGACACGGTGTCCAGTCGCAGAAGGTTCAGCAACCCGTCGCTCGTGATATGGGCGAGCCCTTTGATGGCCAGCGGTCGCTCAAGCGCTTCAACCACTTCCGGCACATAGATGTTGGTCGGCTCCAGCAACTCTTCTCCAAGCGTTCGCCTAAGCTCCTCGAACTTCGTGTCTACGGTATACTTATTCTGTGTGAACAGGACCTGCCGGGCCAAGGTCAGGCCATTACTGTGGATCCCGCTACTTCGGATTCCAATAATGACATCACCGGGAGTCACGGACCTGCCAACAATGACCTTGTCGAGCGGGACATGTCCGACACACATCCCGACCAGATCGCATCCCCACCCCTCCCGCTCAGACGCGAGCATCTCCCTGACCTGGGCGATCTCTCCACCGCAGATGGCGACCCCTGCGCGGCGCGCCCCTTCCTTCAGCCCTTGCATAAGCTGGTCGATGAGGTCCGGGTTCGCGTGTTGCACTGCGATATAATCCAGAAACGTCGTCGGGCGCGCCCCCACACAGAGCACATCGTTCACATTCATGGCCATGCAGTCGATCCCGACCGTGTCGTACTTCTGCATCATCTGCGCGACCATGAGCTTTGTACCCACACCGTCGGTCGAGAGCGCAAGCCCTATCCCGTGACCCAGGTCGATGACGTTCGCAAAAAAGCCGATAGGCAGGACCGGTTGTCCGATCCCTCGCACGAAGGCAAACGTTTCGCTCACCGTCTCGATTACCCGGGACAGCACCTGCTCTTCCCGCTCGACATCGACGCCGGCGCTGACGTAGCTTGCTGACCCTTCGGGACAATTTGTCATGATCTCTATTCTCCTGGATGAATAACAGTAAGAGATTCAAGACGACCCGTCAAGCAGTATCCTGGGTTATGTCAAGGCTTAAAGAAGCTCCTCGGGAATTTCTCGAACTTCTTCTTCGGGGGGGGCAAGCAGGCGGGCCAACTTTTTGTCTCGACCAGTCCGTTCGGCAAGCTGAAAGGTGATCGCTTTTTCTTCCTCAGTCATTAAGCGAATGAGGTTTGCCGCATCGTCAGCGTCCTTGAGTCCCGTGGCCTGGAGTTTCATGGCGGCAAGATGCGGTTTGGTCAGCACGGGGATGGTGACGCCTGGAAGATGCTCAGCCCGCTTGATGGCCTCCAACTCCCATTTATAACGCGCAATCAGCAGGTCCATCCGCGGATATTCGCCCCTGCGATCCTCAAGAAAGATGACATCGTGCTTAAAGGGGTCCTCGGGAACCTTGGTCCCCTGAACCAGCTCCGCGCCAAATCGTTCCGGCAGGTGTTGCGTCAACAGGACGAAGAACGCATCAGTTCCGGACGTTCGAATCACGTCCGAGTACAGGCAGAAGTCCACGTCAAGAGTAGTTCGCTCGACTCCATGCAGAATCACGGCATAGCCGCCGACTACGGCCATGTCGACCTTAACGGGCAGGGCGCTGATAATGCCGCGGATTGTCTCGAAGGTATCTTTGATAGATTTCATTGACCGAGACCCCCTCCGCATCGGCCTTGAGGGCAAGAATGCTGGAGATCAGGCGGTGCATGACCTCCGCCCGTTCGATGGGCGGTAGTCGAAGAAACCTCGCGCGCTCCTCGGCTTTTCTGCTGTCCAGGATAGATGGCATATGCATACTGTACCACACTTCCCGCCTCTCTCACCAAATCCATCCCCTGCCCCGCGTGGGGACCCACGGTCAAGCCCGTGGTGTCAACGGCTAAACGCCCTGTCGCCCGTGAGGTCGGCAACAACAGAAATGATAATCCGGTGTTCTACGTCTGTCCATCCCCTTAGAGAGAATGGCGCACGCACCACTCCTGCGTTTCTACGGTATGGCGCGGGGTCGGCTTGCGCCTGGGAGTGCGAAGGAGTATGATCAGCCAGCGCGGGCCTGAAACGGCTCTCCTCTCAACCGAAGAAGGAAACGATGATGCGTTACTTCAAAGTGATCGTGGAGAAACACCCGGAGGGCTACGTCGCCTATCCCATGGGGCTCAAAGGGGTGGTGATCGGCGAAGGCGAGACCTACGAGGATGCCTTGGAGGATGTACGATCTGCTATCCGCTTCCACATCCAGACCTTTGGACCGGAGGCGCTGGAAGCCGAGTCCCCCATCCTGGACGCCTTCATTGCGGAAGCCACAGTCACGGTCTGATGCCCACGTTTCCGGCATATGTCCCGAAAGCAAGGGCCATCAAGCCATTGGAGCGGCTGGGTTTCAGACTGGTCCGAGAGGGGCCCCATCTGACAATGGTACGTGAGAACCCGGATGGGACGCAAACATCCCTCACCATGCCTAATCACTCCGACATCAGAGGCTCGACGCTCCGCACCATCTGCATTCACGCCAGTATCGCCAGAGACGAATTCCTTAAAACCTACGAAGAGATGTGAGTCTGGACTCGACGAACCCGCGAATGCAAGGCGAGCCTTATCCCACCACTATCGGAGTCGGGTCATTTAAAGAATGTAGAAGGGAAAGAATGGTGGGCAGGGGCGGAATCGAACCGTCGACACCAGGATTTTCAG
>JACPQW010000202.1 GCA_016190285.1 Candidatus Methylomirabilis oxygeniifera | reverse complement strand
CCCCGCTCATGGCCGAACCGCTCGCTCTCCAGGAGTTCGCGAGGAATCGCAGCGCAGTTGACGGCTACGAACGGACGCGCGGAACGCCGGCTGTTGTAATGAATCGCTTTCGCCAGCAGTTCCTTGCCGGTACCGCTTTCCCCTCTGACGAGGACCGTCAGGTCGCTCGCGGCCATCTTTCCCACCAACTTGAAGATCTGTTGCATGGCCGGACAGAGGCCGACCACTCCTCCGAAGTCAAAGGGCCGACCGCCGAGGGCCTCCATCTGCGCCACCCGCTCGGTCAGCTCACGGATCTCAAAGACCCGCTGCACCAGTATGGTCAGCTCGCCGAAATCAAACGGCTTGGTAATGTAGTCGTAGGCCCCGCGCTTCATCGCCTGGACCGCAGCCTGAAGTGTGCCGAATGCGGTCATAATGATGACGGGAAGCTCTGGACGGGCCTCTTTGATCCTACTGAGGGTCTCCAACCCCTCCGCGCCCGGCATCTTGATATCCATGAGGACGAGATCGATACTCGGATCTGTAGCCCGCGTCAGTCCTTCGACCCCATCCGCGGCGAGTACAACCCGATACCCTTCACGCTCAAGCGCCTTGCGCAGGGCCCACCGGATGCTTTCTTCGTCATCAACGACGAGGATGTGTCGTGTGCCGATCATGGTCTCATGCCTTGCGTCGTCCGGTGCGATTCATTGTGAGGTGAGACAACCTCGGGTTGCTTTGCGAGGGGAAGCCATACGCAAAATCTGCTGCCCCTGCCCGGTGAGCTTGTCGCCTCCATGGCTCCGCCATGGTCCTCTACGATCCGGAGGCAGATGGCCAGTCCCAATCCGGTCCCCCGTTCTTTTGTGGTAAAAAAAGGGGTAAACAGACGGCGCTCGACCTCAGGATCGAACCCGCTTCCCTGATCGATAATCTCGGCCACGGCCACCGATCGGCCTCCACAGCGCTTGGCGGATCGCTCATACCGCGTCCGAACGGTAAGGTCCCCTCCGCCGGGCATCGCCTCTACCCCATTATGGATCAGGTTCAGAAAGAGCTGTTGGATTTCAGAAGGATCAGCGAGGATCTCGGGGAGCTGCGGGTCGTACTGACGCTGGATCGTAACCTTGGCAGCGCCCAACGGCACCCGCTCCAAAAAGAAGAGACCATCGAGGATTTCGTGCAGATTACATGCACGAAGGACCGGGCCACGAGGCGTGGCAAACGACAGGAGCCGCTCAACAATCGCGCCGAGCCGATCAACCTCTTTCACGATGACCGAAGTATATTCTCTCAGGGCGGGAGGAAAGTCAGGCTCACCCTCGAGCAACTGCGCCGCTCCCCTGAGGCCGGCCAGCGGATTTCGGATCTCGTGAGCCACCCCTGCGGCCACCGTCCCGAGGGCTGCCAGGCGATCCGATCGCTGCAGGCGCTCCTCAAGCTCCCTGATCCCGGTCTGGTCCCGGAGCGCCAGAACGGTGCCGCGCGCCAGCCCAGTACCGTCGCTGATGAGAGAGGCCACGGCGCTGATAACCACCTGCGAGCTATCCTGCCTGGTCAGCCTGCCGTCAAAATCGGTATGGGTCCGACCGCTTTCCATGGTCTTTCGCACCAACTCCTGCAGCGAGCGATCATTCGGAAATATCTGCTCGAAGAGTCGGCCGCGAACCATCTGAGCCGATAGTCCGGTCAGCTCCTCTGCTGCTTGATTGATCGAACGGATATGGCCATCCGACTCGACGATGATGATACCATCCTGCAAGCTTCCCAGCAGATCTTCATAATAGGCCCGCATCGACTCGATAGAGGCACTGAGCTCCTCGCAACGTCGCCTGAGCCTTTTCAGCTCCGACGTACCGAGTCTGGCCGGCTTTTCAGACCCCCCTTGCATACGACAACCTCTTCGATGAAGTCACGCTGACTGATTCTGGTGCGGTGACAAACAGCCCCGCCTCCGCCGAGGGAGTGGTATCGACACCGGCATCTCAGCCGGTCTGTGCGGTCCAGAGGCTCAGCGCCTGCACACACTGTGTGGCGACGCCGTAGGCATGACTGGTCAAAGAGATAAGGCGATCGAAAGGCATGTAGTAATGGGGGGATAAGGGCTGAGCGTCGGAGCGCAGCCCAATTCATGGATCAAGCCCAGCAGAGATCCGTCCGAGTCTACCTGCCTGCAATGTAAACGGGAACGCGCAAGCTGTTACCGCCTCATGCGACAACCTAGGATTTTCGGTGGTGCTTTTGCTCGTGGGCCCGCTGGCTGCCGACGATCCAGTCTTCGATGGCCTCTTTCTTAAATCGCCAGACGTTCCCCAGCTTCCAAGCCGGGAGTGTACCTTCCCGCGCCATCCGGTAGATCGTTGATTTATTCAGTCGGAGGAAACGAGCAACTTCCTCCAGGGTCATGATTGTTGGCCGTCGCTCCTGCTTCTGCATTCGCCCTCCCCCCTTTATCGCCTGACTCCGCAGGCTCCGTTGCCCGCCGCTGCCGTCACTGACAATTATTGGTTCGCTGGTCCACCCCGATCTTTCACTGATGTCACAGCGCGTAACTCTAAATGGCAAATACTGGCCTTGTCAAGTATTTTCTAACAGTCCAGTCGCTCGTACCCTTACTGAGTCTCCAAGCAAAGGTCGATCGCCACTCACACAGATCAACCAAGCCGAAGAGAATCAAAAGCAACTAGCAGAACACATTATTCCACCACGACGTTCGTCGTAGTGCGGAGCACTCCGGATACCGCCTGAATCTTTGAGATGATCGTGATCCCCAATGCGTTGATATCCGGACCCTCCACAAAGGCGATGACATCGTGTGGACCGGTCACAGCGTGAGAGAGCTTCACTCCGGGAATGCCGGATACTTGCGTAGCCACGTCTTTAGACCGGCCTGCTGCACACTCAAGAAAGACAAACGCGGACACCGCCAATTTACGCCTCCTCAGAATGAGACGATGGGCATCACACTCTCGCCGAGACCGGCTATACGGCTACCCATCGCTACACCCCTATAGTTCATCTAACACCTTTGGAGCTAACCTGCAACAAAAAAATACCTTTCGACACACTATGCTCCGCTCATTGCACGCCTCACAATACAGCACCCCAAAATAGAGATTAGGATGCGTCATTGCGAGTATCGCGAAGCAATCCAACCGTTCTTCGCCCCAAATTGTCCAAGCTCGCCAGAACAGAACAATGAGATTGCCGCGCTCCCTTCGGTCGCTCGCAATGACTGATGCATGAACAGGTTGCCTAATTAAGCGCTATTCATGGGAGCCTCATAATTCTTGACATGGAGGCGGTCTTCATGCGACTGTCCGGGTACCGTACTGGGTCTATCTCGTTGACCGGTCTGTTTGGTCTTTCTGGTTCGGACGCAATCGACACAATGGACGCAATTGCGCAGTTCCCCAGGGAGCGGACCTGGCTGCTGCCGGCATTGCAAGCGGCGCAAGAGGCCGAGGGTTGGCTGAGTCCTGAGAGCCTCGTTGCTGTCGCTTTACACCTCCGGGTCCCCAAGAGCGAGGTGTACGGAGTCGTCACCCAGTACCAGGAGTTCCGCCTTGTCAAACCGGGATCCCGCCTGGTTCGGGTTTGTACAGGTGTAAGCTGTCGCATTCAGGGCGGTCTGACACTGCTCCACGCTCTCCAGAATCGCTTTGCCCTCAGGGCCGGTGAGACATCGCCTGATCACAGCGTGACCCTCGAAACGGCCGACTGCCTCTTCAGATGTGCGATGGCCCCTGTCGTCGAGGTGGATCATCGTTGCTACGGGCGACTCGATACGGACCGGCTCGACAGTATTCTTGATTCTCCATCTCCTCGAAAATCGCTCGTCTCCGTCCCGTCCCTATTGAAGCCACGTGGCGACACTCCTGTAGCTGCCCTCGAACAGCTTCGCACACAATCTCTCACCCATCAGCCCTCAGAAAATCCCCCCCACCCGTCCCCTCCCCCTCCGAGGGGGGAGGGTGAGGGAGGGGGTGAAGATGCTTTTTCGTGGTCCGTCGGAAGACCCAGCCTCGTACGGCATTCCTCAGAACTTAGACTCGTCGTCGGTGTGGGGAGTTGTAGCGCATCGGTCGGGGCCGACCGCCTGATGGATCAGCTCACAGCGGAGATTGAGCGCCAAGGGCTGTCTGCGACCGTCGTGGAGGGAGGTTGCAATGGCATGTGCTATGCCGCTCCCGTTGTGGAACTGCACCGACCCGGCTGGCCAAGAATCAGCCTCAAGAGAGTCGCGCTGGAGCACGTCCCCTCGTTGGTTTCCTCGCTGAAGGCTGACCGCCGTCCCGCTGGAATTGAGGCAGTGGCCTGGCAGGAATCGTCCTGGAACGGGATCTCCGGCCTCGACCAGGAACCCTTCCTTCGAAGCCAACACCGAGCGATTCTTGAGCGCTGCGGCGTGGTCGATGTGCACGACCTGGCCGACGCCGTGCGTCAGGGGAGCTACGCGGCCTTCGCCCATGCCTTGGAGCAAAACGATCCGGTGGCCGTGATCAACGAGGTCAAGGCGTCAGGTCTTGCCGGGCGGGGCGGAGCGTACTTCGGGGCGGGGCGTAAATGGGAGGCCTGCCGAACCGCGACCGGATCACCCAAGTATCTCGTGGTCAACGGCGAGGAGGGTGAGCCTGGAATCGTCAAGGACCGCCACCTGATGGAGGGTGATCCCCATCGGCTCCTGGAGGGGATTCTCCTGGCGGCGTTTGCTTCTGGAGCCGGCCGCGGCATTCTCTTCATCAACGGCGAAGCGGAACTGTCGACGCACCGAATGGAGAGTGCGCTTCGAGCGGCTGAATCTGCCGGACTGTTAGGCGTGCGGATCCTGGGAAGCGATTTCTCCTTTCACTTGGAGCTTCGGCGGGGAGCGGGCGGCTTTATCCTCGGAGAAGAGACGGCACTCATGGAAGCGATCGAAGGCAAGCGCGCCATGCCTCGCCCAAAACCTCCGTTCCCGGTGGAGGCAGGGCTATGGGGCAAACCGACGGTGATCAATAACGTGGAAACTCTCGCGGCTGTGCCGCTGATCGTGAGTCGAGGAGGCGCGTGGTTTGCGGCTCTCGGAGGAGGACGGGGGACCAAGCTCTTCGGCCTCTCCGGCCATCTCGCCCGACCGGGGATCGTTGAGGTGCCGATGGGCGTGACTCTCCGCCACCTGATTGAAGAGATCGGCGGTGGAGGTGAGGATGGACAAACCCTCAAGGCTGCCCTCGTCGGCGGACCCTCCGGCGTAATCGTCCACCCGAGTCGGTTCGATGAACCGCTGATCCCAGGCGGTAACCTTTCACCGGGAAGCGGAGGCGTCGTCGCACTCGACACAAGTGTCTCCATCGGCGACGTCACCCGGACGCTCCTCGCCTTCAATGCGCGGGAGTCGTGTGGCAAATGCACACCATGCCGAGAGGGAACAGTCCGCCTGCTTACCCTCCTTGATCGACCGCAGGGCTCAAACCACCAGCGAGAGATTGAAGAGCTGGCTGAGGTCGTGCGGCTGGCCTCGCTCTGCGGCCTCGGTCAATCTGCGCCGCTTTCGCTCCTCTCGGCGCTTCAACAGTTTCCTGAAAAGATGGTCTCGACCCCGCCTGAGATCACCGGAGGGGAATGACGATGGGCGATACGCTCGTGAGCCTTACCATCAACGGAACCAGCGTGGCGGTCGAGCCCGGCGCCACGGTCCTCGACGCCGTAAATCGGCTTGGCCTCCCGCTGCCGCAGTTGTGCAAGGATCCCGATCGGCCCGCCCTTGGCGCCTGCCGAACCTGTCTGGTCAAGGTCGAAGGGATGCGCGGCTTTCCAGCTTCCTGTCATCTCCCCGCCCGCGAGGGGATGATCGTCTCGACCAACGATCCCGATCTCACACAGATCCGCAACGAAGTCCTTGACCTCACGTGCGGCATGGCGACACCCTCGTTGGATCGGCCTGGTTTTGGTCAGCTCTCCGATGCCTGCGCCAGGCTTGGACTCTTCCAGCGTCGCCATATGCCATGGCGACATACGCCTGTGGACGATAGCAAATCGTTCTTCGTCCTTGATCGGGATGCCTGCATCCTCTGTGGTCGCTGTACCGTGGCCTGCGATGACGTCCAACAGATCGGCGCTATCGCCTTGTTGGGACGCAGCAGCCGAACCAAGGTCGGGGTCTTCGATGATGGATCGCTCGCCTCCTCCGTCTGCACCTCATGCGGGCAGTGCGTCGCCACCTGTCCCACGGGAGCCATCCGTCCGAAGGAATGGCCCGCAGCCATCGTACGGGAGGTCGAGACAACCTGCCCCTACTGCGGCGTCGGCTGCGGCATAACCCTTCGCGTTCGCGCTGATGGGCGCCTCGCGGTGATGGCCGAAGATGCGCCCGACAACCAATCGAGTCTCGGCATGCTGTGCGTAAAGGGGCGGTTCGGGACGGGATTCGTTCATGCTCCCGACCGAATCACTCGACCCATGATTCGGAATGGCGGACGCTGGCGCGATGTCTCGTGGGACGAGGCGCTGGATGCTGCGGCTGAAGGAATCGCTCGAAACCGTGGTCGCTTCGGCGCGCTGGCCTCGGCGAAGGCTACCAACGAGGAAAGTTATATTGTCCAGAAATTTGTCCGAACCGTGATGGCCACCAACAACATCGATCACTGCGCGCGCCTCTGCCATTCGCCCTCGGTCGTAGCGATGCTCCGCTCACTGGGATCGGGGGCTACCTCCAACTCCTACGACGATTACGAGGAGGCCGGCTGTCTCATGGTTGTCGGATCGGATCCATCGTCGAACCATCCTGTGATCGCCGTCCGCCTTCGTCAGGCCGTCAGCCGCGGCGCCAGGCTCATCGTCGTGAACCCGAAGCGGATCGAGCTGTGCGATCAGGCAGACCTCTGGCTGCGACAGCGACCCGGCACCGACGTGACGCTCTTTAACGCCATGGCAAAGGTGATCGTGGATCAAGGATTGGCGAATCTTCAATTCGTGCAACGCCGTACCGAAGGGTTCGAAACGTGGCGCAAGTCGCTGGAAGCGTACATACTGCAGTTCGCCGAACAGGTAACCGGTGTGCCACAGGAGCAGATCGTTCAGGCCGCCCGCTGGTATGCCAAGCCCGCCTTCTCAGGCTCGTGCCTACTCTGGGGGATGGGAGTAACCCAGCACACGAACGGGACTGCCAACGCCCATGCCCTTCTGAACCTCTCCCTTGTCGCTGGGCAAATGGGATTTGCCGGTTCCGGCATCTCGCCGCTCAGGGGCCAGAACAACGTTCAGGGGTGTGGGGATGCCGGGTGCCTCCCCACCCATCTACCCGGCTATCAGCGCTACACTTCTGAAGTCATAGAAAAGTTCGAGGCGGCCTGGGGCATTCGACTTCCTCACGGCGCGGGAATGATGCTCACTGAAATGGTGGATAGATGCTTGGAGGGATCGATCCGGGCCATGTACATGGTCGGCGAAAACCCCCTCCTCACAGAACCCGATCTTCACCACGCCAAGCGCGCACTTTCCAACCTCGACTGCCTCGTAGTCCAGGAGCTGTTCCTGCACGAGACGGCCGAACTGGCCCACGTCTTCCTCCCCACGGCTGCCTTTGCGGAGAAGGAGGGAACATTCACCAACTCAGAGCGGCGGGTCCAGCGAGTAAGAAAGGCGCTCGATCCACCGGGAGAGGCCAGGCCGGACTGGTGGATTACGTCTGAGCTGGCCAGACGGGTCGCAGACAAATTCGGTGTTTCAGATTCGCGATTTAGCTATACCCATCCGGCTGAAATCTTCGACGAGATGGCGCGACTCGTCCCCTTTCTCTCCGGGATCTCGTACGAGCGACTGGAACGCGAAGGCGGCATCCAGTGGCCCTGTCCGACATCAGACCATCCGGGCACCCGCCTCCTCTACGCTGAGTCGTTCCCAATCGGAAAGGCACAATTTGTCCCAGTACTGCAAACGGCTGAGGCGGCCGAACTGCCCGACCACGATTTTCCGTTTCTCCTGAACACCGGTCGCATCCTCTACCACTGGCACGGCGGGACGCTTACCCGGCGGGTCCAGGGGCTCCTCGAACTGGCGCCACGACTCGAGGTCGCCATCAACCCGGACGACGCCAGGCGACTCGCCCTCGATGAGGGGACGCTTGTTCGACTCACCTCCCGTCGCGGCGAGCTAACCGCATACGCTCAGATTACCGAGGCTGTCCGAGCGGGCGAGGTCTTTATCCCCTTCGTGAAGCTTGCCGAGTCGGGAGCCAATATCCTGACTAACTCGGCCTACGATCCCTCCGCCAAAATTCCGGAGTACAAAGTCTGCGCCGTCAAAATCGAACGAGTCGGCACGTGATCGCGAATTGTCATCCGGGAAACCGCACACTCACCGTTACATCATAAGCCGCAGACTGTCGCCCACCCGATTCCCTTGACGGCACTTCCGAAAGGCATATAATAGAGTCATCAGAAGGAGGTGCTTGCGATGCGCACTACTATCAATCTGGATGACGACCTGATCAAGGAGCTGATGCACGTATCGGGGGTTAAGCGGAAGAGGGAGGCCATCCATCTGGCGATCTCTGAGTTTCTTCGGAGAAAGAAGATCGAGGGGTTGCTCGCCCAGGAGGGCAAGGTCCACCTGGACCTCGATTGGCGCGAGATGGAAGAGCAGGAACTGAAGGCCCAGGCGGAACGCGAGGGACGCTGGCGTGGTCATCGCTGATACATCTCTCTGGATCGAATACTTCAAAGGGGGCAACGAGCCAGCCCGGGCTGCCCTGCGGACCCTGATCCGCACTGAACAGGTAGTTCTCGTGGGCGTAGTGCTGGCCGAACTGCTCCAAGGGTGCCGATCCTCTGAGGAGGCCGATACGATCCTCTCGAATCTCGCCGGCCTCCGCTTCCTGGAAACCAGCTTCTCAACCTGGAAGCAAGCCGGGGAGCTTTCGGCTTCGCTCCGGCGGAAAGGCGTCACTCTTCCCCTGTCAGACCTTATCATCGGTACCCTTGCCATAGAACATCGGTGCCAGGTGTATACCTTCGATACACACTTCAAGCACATTCCAGACCTTAAACTGTACGCGCCACCTCGCTTGCCTAGAGCTCGATAAGCTCATCTCTCAAACTCAAAGCCTGGTCCTCGGTGCGGCGCGTATATGCATCTGGGCTCTGCCTATCGGCAGTACGCAGCAGTCCAGCCCATCTGGGAATGGCCTCAGTCAATGTCGAGAACTTTTAGCGCTCACGCAGGCTGTTACCCAATGATCAATAATAACGGAAACCGTTTGCGTGAAGTCTTAATGGTGTCTGTCCCCATTTGCTTCTTTTTCTATTGACTATCGGCCAGTGTTATATTACTTAATTCATAATGATATTCATTAGGAGGGACATTATGGGAGCAATAGCTGTTTCCAAGGAAGAGGAACAACGCATTAATAGACTGTGCAAGGAACTGAGGATCACCACAAAATCGGGGTTGATCCGCACCGCCCTGACGGCCTTAGAAATTAAAACCCGAGAAGAACGTCTACGATCGGAGATTCAGGAATCCGTACGGCGTTGCGCGGCGGCCGACAGAGAGGAGAACCGAGAGCTGTTTCCCGCCGGAGTCGCCGGTCACGGCCCTAGTCGCTGAATGGAGATCAAGCGCGGTTACCTTTACATCGTGGACTTTAATCCACGGATTAAAACTAAGCCGGGTAAGCTTCGGCCCGCGCTCGTGCTCCAATCCGACCTCGTGAATGAGGCAGGTTATCTCTCGACTATCGTGATCCCCACCACCACACGGCTGATTGAGAACCCAGGCGTCTTGAGGCTCCGGATCAGAAAAGGACAAGGTGGCTTGGCCCGCGATAGCGATCTACTCCTGGGGCAACTCATTGCCGTTGCCAACGACTCCTTTCAGGGGGAGATCGGTCGTTTGCCGGTTATCTCGATGACTGAGGCGGAAAACCGAATTCGCGTCATCCTCAGTCTCTGACTCGGCGCCGTGCGAGCAGGCGAGGTCTTTATCCCTTTCGTGAAGCTTGTCGAGTCGGGAGCCAATATTTTCACCAACTCGGTCTACGACCCCTCCGCCAAGATCCCCGAGTACAAGGTCTGCGCCGTCGCCATCGAACGGGTCAGCACATGACCGCTGATCACAGGAGAGTCTGTGAAGGAGACAGACGATAAGATGAATCACACCGGACAAGGACATCGCCACAATCTGCAAGCGATTGCCCGTCAGGCGATGCTGGCGCGCGGGCTGCTCCCGGATTTTTCACCCGCGGTCGGCCGGGAGCTCAGCGGACTTACACGTGCGGCGGCCACGCCTACCCCATCCATCCGAGATCTGCGACGTTTGCTCTGGTGCTCGATCGACAATGACGACTCCCGCGACCTCGATCAACTCACGGTCGCAGAGCCCCTCGGCGGCGGGGCGGTGAAGATCCTCGTGGCGGTCGCAGACGTTGACGCGCTGGTGCGCAAGGGGTCCGCCACGGATGCCCACGCCCAGCACAACACCACGTCCGTCTACACAGCGGCCGAGATCTTCCCGATGCTCCCCCTGCCCCTCTCCACCGATCTCACGTCGCTGAACGAGGATGAGGAGCGGCTGGCCATCGTGATCGAGATGGTGGTCAACCAGGATGGCTCGCTCGGGAGTTCGGATATCTATCGCGCCTGGGTCGTCAGCCACGCGAAGCTCGCCTATCATAGCGTGGCCGCCTGGCTCGACGGCAAGGGGCTAGCCCCTGCGCGAGTGACCACCGTGGCCGGGCTCGATGAGCAGTTGCGCATCCAGGACCGTGTGGCCCAGACACTTCGCACCGTGCGGCACGTGCACGGCGCGCTCAGCCTGGAGACGATCGAGCCGCGCGCCGTGTTTGAGGACGACATACTGACGGATCTACGCGTGGAGGGCAAGAACCGGGCCCAGGAGCTGATCGAGGACCTTATGATCACGGCAAATCGCGTCACGGCCCGATATCTGGAGACGCGGGGCCTGCCGTCGCTGCGCCGGATCTTGCGCTCACCGGACCGATGGCAGCGGATCGTAGAGCTGGCAGCCCACCTGCAGACGCGGCTCCCACCCGAGCCGGACGCCGTCGCGCTGGAGGCGTTCCTATCGATACGGCGCCAGGCGGACCCTGTACGGTTTCCCGATCTCTCGCTGACCGTCGTCAAGCTGATCGGACGGGGCGAGTACGTGGTGGAGGATCCCGACAACCAGACGTCGCCGGGCCACTTCGGCTTGGCGGTCCAGGGCTACACGCACTCCACGGCCCCGAACCGGCGCTTTCCCGACCTGCTGACGCAGCGGCTGCTCAAGGCCGCACTGGCCGAACACCAGGTCCCGTACAGCCTTGAGGAACTCAGCGCGCTCGCGCAGCACTGTACCGAACAGGAAGACCATGCGAGTAAGGTCGAGCGGCGGGTCCGGAAATCAGCGGCTGCGCTGCTCCTTGAATCGAAGATCGGACAACACTTCGACGGCATCGTCACCGGCGCGTCCAAGAAGGGAACCTGGGTGCGTATCGTTCACCCTGCCGCAGAAGGCAAGGTTGCCCAGGGGTTCGAGGGGCTTGACGTCGGCGATCGGGTCCGCGTCGAGCTGATCGACACCAATGTAGAGCAAGGGTTCATCGATTTCGCGCGGGTGTAACGGTGGGCACAAGCAGGACGGCGGAGCGAGCCTCTCGACCGCGATGTGAGAACTGAAGGTGCTTATCAATCACAGCGTCTAACTCCGCAATCGTCGCGTCGTCGCGCAGTGATTTCAGATCGACAGCCAGCTCTTGAAATTTGTTGTGTACAAATTGTTCATCCGCAACCACTTTGAACGGAACGCGAAAGAGAAGCCGATCTCTTGACAGGGCATTGGGGGCAAGCGAACGGCCTATCCATGCGCCTATGCGAACACCGGCATACAGCAACTTGGCTTGAAGGAACGAGCATCCCCCCGCTCTACAGGCGTGATAAAACATAACGTCAGCGTCCTTGCGTAGAATGGTCGGGTTGCCGTAGGCGACATCGTGAACGACCGACGCACGTCGGTAGTCATCGGTATATGGACTGCCTACCGTATCCCACAAGGGACGCGGAATACTGGCCCCGTCAATAATGCTGCCCGATGGAGCGGGCCATTCCCTTCCATCGGGGTCGGTGTACCAGAAATCTTCAAGCAGGCGCATATTGCGATCCGCACCGCTTTCGTCAACCAGCCATTCCGTCTTTGGATTGCCGGAAAATAATCCATGGTTACTCATCGGATTCTCCTTGAGAGCTCTCACCGTTGGGCGCTGAGCGGCCGACGGTAACGGACGCTTCAGTCGATCGGCGCCACTCCACCGCCAGCCCGATCGAGCGCCGGGTCAGGCTGCTACCTCGACCGTTGCGTCGAAGTTGACTTGCTTCGCTATGCGGCGTGGTCTCACCGCACGTTGCCGCGGAGGTGGAATTCTGATTCCATCTTCGCGCTCGACTTGCGTGGCACCTCTTGGTTATGCGCTTTGCCGTAACGCCGTTCGCCGTGGCTGATGCTTCCGGATGAGGTCCGCCAGAGTCCGGAGAGTTTCGTTCGTCTTCTCAACAACCAATTTATCCGCAATATCCCACGCTTACCCCAATCGGTCAAGACTACGTATCGCGCCGCCGTTGCGCGCAGCTAGCAGGATCGTGTATAATGGCCGATGGTCTTTCGAGATTCAGGCTGCCGACCGACGGCAGGGAAGCGACAGGAGAGCGAATGATCGAAGCGGACAGGCTGACGAAATATTACGACAAGCATACGGCGATTCGGAACGTGTCCTTCACGGTTGAGAAGGGGGAGATCGTGGGATTTCTCGGGCCGAACGGCGCCGGCAAAACCACCACGATGCGAATCCTTACCGGTTGTCTGCCGCCCAGCAGCGGGACGGCGCGCGTCGCGGGTTTCGACGTCCTGACCGATTCGCTCCAGATGCGGCGACGCATCGGCTACCTGCCGGAGAACGTGCCGCTCTACACCGACATGAAGGTGACCGACTACCTGGCGTTCGTGGCAGAGGTCAAGGGCGTAGATCGTGGACGGAGGCGACAGAGGATCGGCGAGATCATGGACAAGTGCGGTGTCGCGAAGGTCCGGCAGACCTTAATAGGAGCGCTCTCGCGCGGTTACAGGCAGCGGGTCGGGATCGCTCAGGCACTGCTCAACGATCCTGAAGTACTCATCATGGACGAGCCGACCATCGGACTCGACCCGAGGCAGATCGTCGAGATCAGGCAACTCATCAAGGAGCTGGCCGGCCAAAGCACGGTGATCCTGTCCACTCACATCCTGCCAGAGGTCAGTATGCTCTGTCATCGGGTGATTATCATCAACAATGGACAGATTGTGGCGGTCGATACCCCGGAGAACCTGACGGCCGGGCTTCAGAGTTCCACCAAATTGCGCATCAGGGTCGAGGGCCCGGTGAACCAGGTTGGGATGGCCCTGACCCAGCTTCCAGGTGTACTGCGGGTCGTGGCGGAGGATGAGGCGCACCTGCCTGCCGGACAGGCAGGTGCACAGGCAGGCGAGACCACCCACAGCTTCGTCGTCGAGTCGGAGCGACATTGCGACCTTCGCCGCGAGGCATCACGCCTGATCGTTGAGCGCGGATGGGGGCTGTTGGAACTCCGACCCGCCGACATGAGCCTGGAGGAGATCTTCGTGCGCCTGGTAACCAAAGAGGCGCAGGAGGCGCGGGCATGAACATCCTCGCGATTTTCAAGCGAGAGTGGCGGGCCTACTTCGCGTCACCGATCGCTTACGTCGTCTTGACTATCTTTGCGCTTATCTCAGGCTACTTTTTCTATAGCCTCCTCGCCTTCTTCTCGCTCAGCAGCCTGCAGGCCACGACGAACCCCGGGTTCGGCCAGGGACTGAACGCCTCGGAATGGATCGTTCGCCCGCTGTTTCGCGACATCGCCATCACCATGCTGCTTCTGATGCCCGCGGCCACCATGCGCCTGTTTTCTGAAGAGAAGAAGACGGGAACCATCGAGCTCCTTTTCTCGTACCCGATCAGGGATTGGGAACTGCTGTTGGGCAAGTTCCTGGCGGCGCTCGCGCTCTACTCGGCAATGCTCGGAATCAGTCTACTGGACATTGCGATGCTTGGATCCCTCGTCACGCTGGAATGGGGACTCATCCTGAGCGGCTATCTCGGCCTGCTGCTCCTTGGTATGGCCTTCCTGGGACTCGGGATTCTGGCCTCCTCCCTGACCGAAAACCAGGTGGTCGCCGCCGTCGGGGCCTTCGGCGTCCTGCTGCTGCTGTGGGTCATCGGTTGGTCCACCGAGGCGGCCGGGCCGACGCTTGGCCCTATCCTCTCGCACCTCTCGATCATCAACCATTACGACAGCTTCGCCAAGGGTACCATTGAAAGCAGGGACGTGGTCTTCTACCTCAACTTTACGCTCCTCTGTCTCTTTCTGACACTCCGTTCCCTGGAATCAAAACGGTGGAGGGGCTGACCATGCCTAAGCTTACGCGCGTCGCCGCACCGGCCGGCCTCATCCTCCTTGTCGCGGGCGGGATTGCCTACAATATCCGTCCGGATCTGAAGGCGTGGATGGGGGGTATCCTCCTGCTTGGAGCGATCCTTATCCTTACCGGCGTCTATCGCTCCTTTAGCGAGATCACGGCTTGGCTGCATCAGCGCTCCACGATTACCGGGCTGAACGTCGCGCTGATGACGATGCTGGTGCTGGGGATCATCGGTCTGGTGGAGGTGATTTCGGCCAAGCATAATACGCGGTTCGATCTGACCGCTGGAAAGCGTTACACCCTCGCCGATCAGACCAGGAAGGTGGTCAGAGGCCTCGCCAAGGATATTCAGGTTACCGCCTTCTTCCGATCCGACCAGGCAGAGCGCCGGCCTGCCGAGGATCTGCTGCGCCAGTATGCCGACCTGTCGCCGCGCTTTCGCTTTGAGGTAGTCGATCCTGACAGGAATCCCGGCAGGGCGAAGCGATATGGTATCGCCACATACGGCACCACGATCTTAGAGGCTCAGGAGAAGGAGGAGAAGATCGCTGAGGTGGATGAGGAACACCTGACCAATGGGCTGATCAAGTTGCTGCGTGAAGGGAAGCGGACGATCTATTTCCTGAAGGGACATGGGGAAAACGAATTGGAGGACGGATCTCGGAACGGCTACCGGCAGGCAAAAGAGGCGATCGAGAAGGCCAACTACCAGGTCAAGGAGTTGCTGCTCCTTCGCGAACGTGAGGTTCCTCAGGACGCCTCGATGCTTGTCATCAGCGGGCCGAAACGCGATCCGTCTGAATCGGAGTTGCAGGCCCTGCAGATGTTTGTCGGGCGAGGCGGAAAGTTGCTCATCCAGCTCGATCCGTATGCCGCGCCAAGCCTGAAAGCGTTTGTGGGCCGATACGGCATCAAGGTCGGCGATGATGTCATCGTGGACCAGTACGCTCGCACCATGGGCGGCGATTACCTCATGCCCATCGTCTCGACCTACTATCCGCACGCCATCACCCAGAACTTCACCCTCGCCTCCCTCTTTCCCTTCGCGCGCTCGATTGATGTCGCGAAGCCAGCGCCACAGGGCGTGACGGTCCAGAAGCTCGGGGAGACAGGGCCGGGAAGCTGGGCGGAGACTGACAAGGGCGAATTGAATCGCGGTCAGATCAGTTTTGAGAAAGGGCAGGATCAGCCAGGACCGGTCTCGGTGGGAGTCATCGCCACGGTGCAGGTCGAGCCGGCAACGGCAGCAGCAGAGGCAGAGAAGGCTACTACTGGAAAGGACGACAAGAAACTGGAGACTCACACACAACCGGGAGCGGCCCGGCTGGTGGTGTACGGCAACTCCGGCTTTGCCAGTAATAACTTTCTGAACTTCTCGGGAAACCGGGATCTCTTCCTGAACAGCATCGGCTGGCTGGCTGAAGAGGAAGAGATGATCTCCATTCGGCCCAGAGAGGCGAAAAATACCCCCATCATCTTGAGTGCGACGCAGGGACGGATGGTCTTTTGGACGTTGGTCGTCGTCATGCCCGGTCTGTTCCTGATTTCCGGGACATCGGTGGTCCTCGGGCGGAGGCGGTCACGATGAGGTGGCGGTCGATTGGCCTGCTCTCGCTGCTGCTGGCGCTTGTCGTCGTAACCTACTATGCACTGGAGAGCAAGAGTAAATCATCAGGATCGCGCGCCGACCGATTATTTCAAGCCGAGGAAAAGGACGTCGAAAAGATCACCATCACACGAGGCGAAGAGCTGATCGTGCTGCAACGCAAAGGCACCCTGTCTGCCGGCCAGGCAGGCGGGTGGCGGCTGATCGAGCCTGTGCAGGCCAGGGCCGACGCGACAGAGGTCGCGTCGCTGCTGCATACGCTCCTGGAAGCCGCGGAGGAACGGCGGATCGAAGAGACGCCCGCGAGTCTCGCCGACTACGGGCTTGAGCGTCCCTCGATGCGGCTCAGTCTCACGCTTAAAGGTGGGCAAACCTTACCGGCCCTCCTGCTGGGCGATCTGAACCCGAACGGGCGCTCCGTCTACGCCAAACGGCTCGATCAGCCCGCGGTCTTCCTGGCGACCGTCATCATACGAGTCCGTGCGGACAAAAAGTCGGATGATTTTCGTGACAAAACCCTCCTCGCATTGGAACCGAACCAGGTCACTCAGGTCGAACTGGCCGGCAAGGGACAACCGATCAGCCTCAGCCAGGTTGAAGGGAAGGGGTGGGAGATGAGTAAGCCGATCAAGGTCAGGGCGGACGCGGCAGTGATCGGACGGTTATTATGGAAGATCAAGGATGCCCGCGTGACGGCATTTGTCGACTCCGGTCCTGATGCCAAGCGCAAGTACGGCCTGGAGCGTCCCGATCTGATCGTGGCGTTGAAGGACGCGGGCAGCAGCGTGAAGCGCCTCCTGCTCAAGAAGGCTGCCGACTCACAGGTCGGACTGTACGCCATGGCTGAGCCTGGAGAGGGGGTGGTCACCATCGATCCGGACTTTCTTGACAGCATACCGAACGGACCGGATGCCTTCAAGCAGGCGACCCCACCCGCGTCATCCTCACCCTGATTCAGCAATCGGTGCTATCGCTGTTCCAGGGGTGTCCGCCTGCCTTCCGACAGAAAGCGCCAGTGCAGCACAAACGAGAGGGCTGTATAGTAGATCGGGTACAACAGAGACCAGGCAACCAGTGAGGGCGAGGGATCGGGAAGCTGCCAGAGGATGATGAGGAGCGCCGCACTCCACAGGATGCCTAACCCGATGGTGAGTGGGCGGAGGGTTCGGGTGCGACCCGGGTAGATATACCTGATCGGCACCAGCACCATCACCGCTGCAAAGAGGGTGAAGATCGCGTTAAACCAGAGGGGGCTCCTCCCGACAAAATAGTAGAACGCCAGGATGTTCCAGTACGAAGGAAACCCGGTAAAAAAATGATCCGGCGTCTTGGCGGAGATGTGACAGAAACGGTACGCGCTGGTAAGCAGCGGGAAGGGTACGATCCATATCAAGACCGACGCCGGAAACAGGTCGGCTTGATGGATCAGCACGAGAGGGACGACCACAAAATTCAGATAATCTACAATGTCGTCAAGCTTCGTTCCATCGAACTGGGGCAGAACCTCCTTGACTCTGGCGAGACGCGCCAGCGGTCCATCCACAGCGTCGATGACGACGGCCAGCAACATCCCAAAGAACGCGCCTCGATAATCGCCCCGGTGTATGGCGACAAGGCACCACACCCCAATGACCGCCCCCGAGGCGGTGAACAGGTGCACCGCCCAGGCCATCATCCGCTGCCACGCACGCTCTCCCCTTTTCACGCCGACCTTCCCATCCCTCCTCCACCACTGTGCCAGTGGTTACTGCGCCTGCGTTATATTTAATCGTCCCGATCCCGATGGATCAACCTTGCATTCTAGTGAAATCCCGAGGAGAGTCAACTGTTACCGAGGCGCCTGGAGTCACCTTCACCGACAAAGTCGTAACGGTCTGCTGGGGTCCGGCCATCTGCACGGTCTTCGCTGAACGGATCGGCCTGGACCCAAAGCGCGCTGCGGCCCCTTCGGTCGTTCTCACCTCAAACCTGGGCGGGGCTGCACGCAGGCCTATTATGCCCACAGAAATTCACAACAGGCACAATTGTTGCAGTTCTATCCTATTGGATTGAAAAAACCTAAAAAATACGTTGCAATGAACACAAAGAGCGAGTTGAATTGGTTACAAAAGGATTCTGCGGCAGGGAAAAATTACCAAGGAAGAACACGAAATAGGTAGAGACCGGATTAACCCTGGAGGAGTTCGATGAAGAATAGAATGTTCTTACTGATGGTGCTCAGTGTATTTGCTGTGTTTGGATTTGAAGCATGCGCCACTACTTCAACCACGACTAGGACAGAGACAGTTACTACGTACGATACCAAAGGAGATTCAGTACAAAGAAGCGACACTTCTCCAGCGTCAGAAGAACCCAGTACTGCAAAGGTAGAAAAACGGACTGAAGTGGAGGAAAAACAGACTGAAAGTGAATCAAGAGGTATTTTAAGCACAACTTTAAATTTTGTTGGTAACGTATTAGCTTTTCCCTTCAAAGTCATTGCTGGTGTAATTGAATTTGTGTTTTAACGGTTAGATGCAGACAAGGTCGTGAAGGCTGCAACGGGTGGGTAGTGACTCTACGGCCTCCCGGACCCGTCACCTGTGTTCGGCGCCGAACGACTTGATTTGACGAGCTCCGCGATCCATTCTTTGACCCGCTTGGCATCGTCGGAGTCCGGCGGCACCAGGGCAAGAAACCGTCGGAACACCTCAGTGGCGCCTTTCGCATCTCCCTTCGCCTGCAAGGCCTGCCCCTTATCGAACAGGGCATGGGCGTACTGGGGGTTCAGGCTCAGCGCCCGGTCATATAGTTTTATGGCCTCATCCGGCTGGTTGCTCTGCATGAGAATGACTCCGAGGTGCGTCAGTGCCTCGACATGGTTTCGATCGGTAAATAGGACCTGGTGATATTTCTCCCAAGCCCCTTTAAGGTCACCGGCATCGAGTGAGGCATGGGCGGCCTTCAAGGTCGAATCGATCTCGGAGGGCGAGAGACGGGGGGGAGGAGCCGTCGATGCCGAAGGGGCAGCAGGCGGTTGTGTCCGCGGGACGAGCGGAACGAAGGCTGAAGCCAGGTACCCGAGAAGAAAGCCTACGGCCAACGTGCTACCCAGCATTATGGTAAGGCGTATCTTGCCGAATGATCGTTGTGCTTTCATTGTCC
This sequence comes from Candidatus Methylomirabilis oxygeniifera, assembly GCA_016190285.1. Lineage (GTDB taxonomy): Bacteria > Methylomirabilota > Methylomirabilia > Methylomirabilales > Methylomirabilaceae > Methylomirabilis > Methylomirabilis oxyfera_D. The sequence goes on along the minus strand of JACPQW010000202.1, from coordinate 7,730 downwards.
TCTCTGGGTTGACTCTGTTTGACATAGTTCGATCAGTGGTAACCTCATGTTGATTTAGACACTTACCGATTCAAGAGTCTCACGGCCTGCTCGACTGTCTTCTTGGCCTTCACCAGGATCGCCTTTGCGAGTCCAGGATTGTGTACGCCCCCAGCTTTGACGACCAGATCGAGATCCTGTTTCGCCGCCTGAAGGAGAAGGCGCGCCTCGGACGCCTTTGGGTCTTGAGGAGCATGACGGAGGCCGGACTCCCCTTTCCTCAGGAGGCGCATGGCCTCTCCCAGCTCCTGACCCATCTCCTTCCGCCACTGCGCGAACTTCTTCAGGTACGTTGTATCATGGCAGCCCAGACACTGCGCTGCCACCGCTTGCCTGGAATGCTGCCGCTGAACGTTGTGGCACCCCACACAGTCCGTCAGCTCTGCGTGGCCGCTGGGGATCGGTTCAACCGCCTCAACCTTAATAGTACCAGAAAAGAAGGCGTTTTGGATCATATGACAGGCGATGCACCGCTCGTTCTCATTACCTGCGCTGTGATGGCAACCCAGGCAGGTCGCCTTTGTGGCGGTCACCGCCTTGTGTCGCTCTGCCGAGTGGCATGCCGTGCATGTGACACCGAAATCAGTGACATGGCGGACATGCGGGATCATCTCAGCCCCAAATCTCACCTCCTCCGGCGCCTTTACTCCCAGTTGATTGTGACACAGCACCGCACAATAGCCTCCCCGGACGAGGGTCTCGTCTATAACGCTCAGAGGCGACTGCCCAACGGCAGCCATCGACTGATCCAAGTACCCATCCGCAACTTTCAGCAGGTCGGCGGCAAAAAAGACGTTGTGAACGCCCTTCCCATTCGTCACGAATTCGAGATTGTGCCGAGCATCGGTCACCAACTTCCAGGCCTTGGCGAACTGCGGGTGGGTCCGTTGAGTGGTTTGCAAGGCATGCTCTGTTGACAAGAGCTTTGCATTGACCGCCGTGAGCATGGCAGTGATGGTCTGCCTCCAGCGTTCCAGCATTCCCTGATATCGCTTATCGTGGCAGCCCAGACAGGCGCGTTCGGATGGTCTGAATGTCCGCCCACCAAATATCTTCAGGGCCTTATCCGCCCCTGGCTCCACATGACAGGCTACGCACTCTACCCTGACCTGAAACATGTGGCCGGGGATCATCGGTGTCCCCTTCCCTCCCATGCCGATGTACATCTCGAGGACCCCCTGGTGGGTCGCCTGATGGCAGGCTTTGCAATCGAGCTCTCGATCTCGAGGAGCGGGGTGCACCTCCGGCATCTTCACTGCCGGCGACTGGAAAAGGCGCTTCGGCGGGAGTTGGGCACTGCTCTCGGCAGCCTCGGCACTCGAGGGTTCCGATAACCATTGCAGTAACCCGCTCACAGACAGGCCAATGGGGGGTGGAAGATGATGCTTAATCTCGCTATGGCACCGGGTGCACTCGATGTGATGACCGGCCACGTGAAACTCGTGCATAAATGGGGTGTCGCCGTATCTCTGGAGTTTCTCCGGCTGGTTGTGACAGGTGTAGCAGCGCTCTTGTGGCGCCTGACCGCTGCCCTCAACCACGTTGAGGTGGCACTTCTCGCATCCGACATTCCGCTTCACCATCAACTCGTGGTTGAAGGCGATGGTCCCAAGTTTGATGTCCCCCTTTGGCGCTGTGTGGCAGACCGTACAGCCGCCAAGAGGGTGAAATTCCCGCGATGTCTTCATCCCCTTGAAGTGACAGAGGTAGCAGGTGGTCGTGGTCACCTCGATATGTGTTCCCACCACGATCTGGGAGTGACAGCTTGTGCATCGAAGCTGCCGCCCCCGGCGTTCCTCTTTCAGGTGCGGGCCGTGGTCAAAGATGATCCCCCGCTTGAAGGTGACCTTCCCCTCCAGCAGCCGGCTCGTATGGCACCCTGATCGAAGACAACTCGCATCTTCAACCTCGGCGAACGGCTTCGAGCTGTAGGTCTGTGTCGCCCACTTCGCCACCTGGGCCAGCGCCTGGTACTTGACCCATATCGTGCCTCGAAGTTCAGGAGGGTAATGACAATCGATGCACGTGACATGGCTGTGTTTAGAGGCCCGCCAGGCCGCAACATACGGTTTCATAATATGGCAGGAATTACATAAGGCCGGGCTCGAGCTGAGGCGATAGAGTCCGCCCAGCGCGAGGATTCCAACGACCACGCAGGTCGCCACGACGATCAGCAGGATGCGCGAGCCGCGGCATCGGATGGGCGGCTGTTCAGCCATCGGTTCCTCTCACCTTAGCCGGCTCGCGGCGGTGTCCTTTCATCGCCGGGTAATGAGCTGGAAACGGCTTCTGCTACAAGTATCTCGTCCAATTCGGCTGGGTGATCCCTGGCCATCTGTTCCCCCGTCAGCGTCCCCGTCAGCCAGACCAGACTCATCGGATAGATATCGGGCCGGAAGATGACGCTGTAGAAGTGCCAGACGACAATAGCCAGCGTGGCAAGCCAAGCCTCGTAATAATGGACGACGCTCGCCAGGTCAATGACGAGAAGGGGCCAGCGCGTCAGCACACCGGTCTGGAACCACATGAGCAACCCGGTACCGGCCATCACGGCAGTGCCCCACATGACCGCCCAGTACTCCAGCTTCTCCACATACGTAAAGCGATGGAAACGGGGCCGGTGCGGTCGCAGGCCCAGGTTAAAGGCCACCATTCCCCACGCCTCGTTCAGATCGCGGCGGCAAGGTTGCATCAGACGGACCTGAGTTCGACCACGCTGCGTCCCGAAAAGATACGCCAGATGATAGATGGCCGCCAGCGTCATGAGCACGCCGGCGATCCGATGCAGCCAGGCTCGGACGGCATAGCCTCTTTCGATCCAGATCAGCGGCCGCGCCCACCACGAATCGGGAAACTTCAGGGCAAAGCCAGTGATCACCAGGATCGTGAAGGTCGCAAACAGCAACATGTGCTGAATTCGCTCATTGAGTGTCCAGCGCTCAAAGAGTCGGCTCGTCACCTCGGGAGGCACGCGGGGTTCGCCGTCCATCCGGTCCTCCACCGGCCAACGCTCTCGCAGATGCGCCAGGAAGTCAAGCCCGTTGTGCAGGCCCATCCCGCCGATAACGACAACGATCATCACAAGATAGATCCGTCGGACCAGTGTCACCCACGGATGTTCGCCGAATCCCGGGGCTACGTGAATTCGCGCACTGGCCAATTGCGCACCGGCACCCTGGTGACACTTCCCGCAGGTTTGTCCGAGGTTCCGCGGGTTGACGGTGGAGCGAGGATCGGAGGACGGCCGGATATTGTGAGTTCCGTGGCAGCTTGCACAGTTGGCCACGACGGGCGACCCGCCCCTCACCGCCAGACCGTGGAAGCTCTCGAAGAAGGTTCCGGCTCGACGCGGCGCGAGGCCAAACTCCTCGACTACCGGTGTTGCTTCGTGGCAGGCCGCGCAGGTCTTGGAAACCGTCAGCGGCGCGACCCGTGATCCTGGAGCGCGAGTAGCGGTAATCCCATGCTCCCCGTGGCAATCAGTGCATGTCGGCGCCGCCGAAATCCCGCGTGAGACGGCCCCCCCGTGCACGCTATCCCGGAACTGCGCCGCCTCGTTGTTGTGACAACGGCTGCAGGTCGCGGCCACGTTCCCTTTGAAGATGGCCGAGACAGGATCGACGCCTCGTCGGATCTCATGAGCACCATGACAATCGGTGCAGGTTGCGGCCGCGAGATTACCTTTCTGCAGGATGGCCTGTCCGTGGATACTCTGCTCGAACAGCGCCACAACCCGCGGCCTCGCGATCCGTTCCTGGGCGATGATTTTCGGATCGGCATGGCAACGCGCACAGGTTTCGTGGATCTGTGCGCGATGGATAGGCGACAGGGGGTCTCGGCGAGACTTGACGGCGTGAGCTGTGTGGCACGTCACGCAGGTAGGCAGGTTCCGGGTCTTATCTGCGCGGCCGACGGCGTGAATACCGGCCGCCATTTGCTTGGCCTGGCGGCCATGGCACGACGAGCAGATGACGTCGGAATCGGCGGCTATCGTCTGAATCCGATGGCTGCCATGACAGGCAATACAATTGCCGCTGGAACCACTGCCACCCAGCTTGGCATGAGCACTCTGTGGAATCGTCTCATGGGGCTTGCGATGGCATGCGCCGCAGCGGACCGGCTGAGGCGCTTCGGTGTGAGGCCCTTCCGAGATGTCGACATGGCACTCAGCACATGTCAGCGCGTTGTGCGCGGATTGAGCCAGGTCGGCCGGTTCCACAAACAACGACGCGTGTCGTCCTCCCCCGGTCTCTTTCTTCAAGTCGGGGTCGTGATGGCAGGTCAGGCACTCTTCAGAGGTGGAAGACGGCGTCGAGACGGCAGCAACGGCATTCGGAACGATCGTCAGACACAACCAGACAAGGAAAAGGCTTCCGGTCGCCGTTCCGCAGCGCACGCTCCTGGTTATCACGCGCGATAAGGTATCGCTACCCACGTTCCCAAACAGGACGCGCGATAATACCAATTGCGGATCGACAGACTTTCAAGTCAGCCACCCGCTCCAAGCCGGTTACTGCGTTTCGGTGCTCTTCGATTGCGGAACCATACTGACCTTATGGCACTTCAGGCAGTTGCCCATCTCCTTTGTGGAGAACGCAACCTTCCCGTTATGGCAGGTACCACACGCCTTACCTTCATTGTATGCTTTCATGGTGAGATCCGGAGAGGTTCCAACCTTAGTCTTGAAAGGTTTACCCTTGCCGTGGCAATTCAGGCACTTCTGACCCTTTGCCAGGTGCAGGCTATGATCGAACGTCACCTTCCCCGGGCTCGGGTTTCCTTGTTCATCTTTAGTCTTCTGCTCGAAAGCAAAGGGACGGGGAATCTTCGGCTTTGCCTGGGCCAGACTACGAGTCGGGGTAACGCTTACGATGAGGAGGCACGCCAGAGCAAGCGTCGCGCTCCTTCCGATCATTGATCTCATGCTTCCTCCTTTTCGCGGGTAGTTCCTTCCTCAGAAAATGTCTATTGCGTCTATCTGGTCTATCTCGTCTATTCGGTCTGTTTCGTCATTGGGTTTAGACCAAATGCACCGGATAGACCAAACAGACCCACAATTCCCCGGAATGACCTTGTGGACTATAGCCACTCTATCCATTCCTGTCAATGCCGGCTGGCGTATCACTCAGACCCGCTCCGCCGATCAACCTCTCTAATCTTCAAGAAGAGGCCGACCAGCACCGCAACAATGATCAGCATGGAGGCCGCCAGCCCTTTGCGACGGAACTGCACCTCGGCCAGGAGTCCTTGGCCGCTCTCGAGACTCTTCTGGGCCACGACCAGCCCTGAGTCGGTGGCGGTTTTAATCTGTTCCACATCGAGTGAATGCGTAGCCGCTCTGGCCTTAATCAAGGACTCGTTTGCCGCAAGCAGCTCGAACCGAGGAGAGCTGATCTCCATGCCTGCGTGCTCAGCCCTGGTAAGGGTCGCCGTCGCCTGATCGATCCGGCTTGAAAGACTCTCGATCATAGTTCGTAATTCGGCGGCCTTCTTGAGCGGCGCAGAGTCGGATTCATGGCACGTCGCGCACGGGGTGCCTTCTCCGCCGCCCAGCATCGCATCCGACGGTTGCGTAATATCGTGATTGCTATGACAGGTCACGCACGCCGGCATCCCCAGTTCGTCGAATGCCGACTTGTGCGGACTCTTGGCGAAGAGGTCGGCCGTCACAACATGGCAGTGGCTGCAGACGTTCGCCACCGAATCGACGCCGGGCGGAGTGGCGCCGTGACTGCCGTGACAACTACTGCATGTCGGGGAGGCGAGGTCGGCCCGCTTGGTCAACATGTCGTAATGAACGCTCTGCTTGTACTTCTCAAGCTGATCGGTGGGGATCTTGTAGGCTTTCATGTACTCGGCGTTACCATGGCATCCGCCGCAGGTCTCAGCCACATTGGTGGGATAGGTCCAGGCTATCTGGTCCTTGACTGCGCGGATGGCATGGACGTCATGGCAACTGATGCAGACGGCGACCTTCTGATCCCCCTCGCGAAGCCTTTTGCCATGAACACTGGTATAGTATTCCTTCACCTGATCCGTCCGAATGGATGGGTTGAACTGCCGCATGTACTGCGGATCGCTGTGACACCTCCCGCAGGACTCAGGAATTGCGTACCGCTTCGGCTTACCCAGAAACCCCTTCGCCGGGCTGTGGCTTTGCGCCTTGTTGTCAAGCGCCGTCTGATCGCCACCGTGACAGCTCTGGCATCCCAGACCTCGCGCCAGGTGGTAATCGTTTTTGATCTTGAAGGCCGGACGGTTGAGGCGCTCCTCCCGTAATGACTTGTGGCAGTCAATACAGGCATCCTCCGCCGCTGCCGGTGGAAGGGAGATGAGACCGGTTGCGATCAGGAGGAGGCCGAAGCAGATAACGCGTAGCGCGATCTTCACGGCGTCCTCATTTGACGCCGGGCGCGACATATCCAAGTACGGTAAATATCACAATGTACGCGATAATCCCGATCCCGATCGATCGGAAGAGCGGACTGGGCTCTCCCGAAGCCGACTTTTTGTCCAGAAATGGGACCAGCAAGAGGAATAGCCCGCCCAGGCTGAAACCCAACACTCCCAGGACCTCGCCCTCAAACGGGCCGATCTTGGCCGGTATATACTTCAAGCTCTGAAACATGAAGACAAAGTACCATTCCGGCCGAATGCCGGCGGGCGCCGGCGCGAACGGATCGGCCTTCTGTCCGAGCTCCCAAGGGAACAGAGAGGCCAAGGCGGCCAAGAGTCCGATGGTGACAAACCAGCCGAAGAGATCTCGCAACAGAAAATTTGGGACAAACGGCATGGTCGGAAACGGCTGCCCACGGTACGCTCGTTCTACGACCGGGGGAACGCTCATCCCTTGCTTCTGGACCAGGAACAGATGGAGACCAAGGATCAGCGTGGTGAGCGCCGGCAGGATGGCAATATGGATACCGTAAAAGCGAGAGACTGTCGCGCCGGTCACCTCGTCGCCACCACGGAGAAGCCGCATCAGTACGTGACCCACAAGCGGGAACTGTCCGGTAATCTCAGTCCCGACTTTGGTGGCAAAATACGACAGCACATTCCATGGCAGCAGATATCCACTAAAACCGAAGAACAGTACGATGCCGAACAACAACATGCCGGTGACCCATGTCAGCTCTCGCGGCTTTCGGTAGGCCTGAGTGAGATAGACACTGAACAGATGGATCATCATCGTCAGCACCATCAGGTTGGCTGACCAGCTATGGATTGAGCGAACAAGCCAACCGAATTGGACATCGGTCATGATGAATTGCACGCTCTCATACGCCTCTTCGCCGCTGGGCCTATAGTAGAGGGTCAACAGGATCCCAGTCGCCACCTGGATCCCGAAGAGAAAGAGCGTCATCCCGCCGAAATAATACCAGACCGTATGACGATGGACCGGGATGACCTTCTTCTGAATAAGATGTCTAATCGGCCAGAGATCGATTCGCTCTTCGAGCCAGGCCGTGATGCGAATCCCCCCCACCTCACTTATCCTTTCATGACGATAATCTGATCTCCCCTGACGTTCAGCTTCAAGGCCTCCAGGGGTCGCGGCGGCGGGCCGCTGATATTTTTCCCGTTCAGGTCGTACACGCCATTATGGCAGGCGCACCAGATGTCCTGCCGGTCTTCCCGGTATTGTACCGTGCACTGCAGGTGGGTGCAGACAGCGGAGAAGGCCCGTAGGT
>JACPQW010000201.1 GCA_016190285.1 Candidatus Methylomirabilis oxygeniifera | reverse complement strand
TACAGGTAGGGGGCGTCGCCTGGCTTGCTCATGTCGGAGGGTTCGTAGCAGGTCTCGTGATGGTCATACCGTTCGTCGTTCGACGGAAGCGGCTTCATTGGGGGAATCAGCTCTTGTGAGCATGGCGAAGCGGACTGTGGCTCTGAGCCGCGAGGAGTTCCGTCAGTTGGTTGCCCAGGCGGTTGCGTCGCTTCCGTCACGAGTGATGGAACGGCTCTCGAACGTCGATATTGTGATCAAAGCCCGCCCTTCCTCCGAGGAGTTAGCCATGGCCGAGATCGATCCCAGGGAAACTCTCTTTGGCCTGTACACCGGCATCCCGCTTACAAAGCGGAGCAGCTCGTACGGGATGGTTCTCCCTGATAAGATTACACTGTACCAGCGATCGATTGAAGAGGGCTGCCGGACCAAGGAAGAGATCCAGACGCAGATCCGTACAACCCTGCTGCACGAGATCGGTCATCATTTTGGTCTCTCTGAAGATGAGCTGGAACAGGCCGGGTATGAATAATGCTACCGTGCCAATTCCTTGAAAAATTCTTGACACCTTGCTGTAAACCCCGCTAGATTGATCGGGTTTTCCATAGAGTAAACACGTGAGGAGGATCAATGGCCGCAAGGGGACGGCGTAGGGAAGCCAGGTTTTACGAGCTCTACTGCATCGTGTGCGGCACAACCTGCACCGAGCAGGAGAGCAGCTCGCGTTGCGTCAGTTGTGGCAAGCCGCTGGGTGTGCGCTATGACTATGCCTACATTAGGGCTCGCCTGAATCGATACTCGCTCAAGACCTCTCCGATCAAGGCGCTCAAATACCTCGATTTCTACCCCATCCTCAACCTCGATCTGGTGGTCTCGCTTGATGAGGGTGGAACGCCGCTGTACCGATGCCATCGGTTGGCGAAAGAGTTAGGGATCAAACAGCTTTACATCAAGAATGAAGGAATGAATCCGACCGGCGTCTTCAAGGATCGCGGGACGCTGGTCGAGATCACCAAGGCGAAAGAGCAGGGCGCCAAGGCAATCTGCGTCGCCTCCACCGGGAACATGGCCGGCTCCGTCGCCGCCTACGCCTCGATCGCGAATTTACCCTGCTATGTGGCTGTACCGGAGGGAACCCCGATCGGGAAGATGGCCCAGTCCCTTTCGTATGGAGCCCGAGTCCTGCAAATCCGGGGGACGTATAACGACGCGGCCTCCATCGCCGAGCAGATGAGCCGGCGATATGGGTATTATCTGGCCGGAGATTACGCCTTCCGCATCGAAGGCCAAAAGTCACAGGCGTTCGAGATCGTGGAGCAGTTAGACTGGCAGGCCCCGGCTGTTGTCATCGTCCCGATGGGCTGCGGGACCAACATCGCCGCCCTGTGGAAGGGGTTCAAAGAGTTTCATGAGCTGGGGTTAATCTCGTCCCTGCCGCGAATGATCGGTGTCCAGCCGGTCGGCTGTTCGCCCATTGTCGCCGCGTTCAACCAGGGCAGCGATGACATTGTTCCTGTGAAGAAGCCGGAATCGGTCGCCTCGGCGCTGATGGCAGGCGATCCGTTGGACGGACTGAAGGCGCTGGCGGCGCTGCGAGAATCAGGCGGATGTGCCCTGTCGCTCAGCGATATCGAGATCTTGCAGGCCCAGCAGCAGCTCGCGCGCCAGGAGTCGATCTTTGTAGAGCCGTCCGGGGCGATCCCCGTCGGGGTGCTTCCGCTGCTGCTCACCAGCGCGCGTGTGAGGGCGGATGAGACGGTGGTCTGCCTTGCCACAGGGAACGGGCTCAAGGACCCCAAGGCGGCGCTGCGAGTCCTCCCGTCGCCCGCTACCATCGATCCATCAATGCAGGAGGTCGAGAAGTTTCTGAAGCTGCGCCTGTATGAAATCCGGGCTGCCGGCGCCAAAAACGGCGATAAGAACCTGTTTGAGGCAGTCCCGTCGGTGGCCGACGTCACCACGCGGGTACGACAGGAGTTCGGGGTCAAGCTGACCGCGGAATACGGCGGTAAGGTGCGGTCGTTAATTGAGGAGTTCGTCAAGAAGGGGAAGCCGATCATGAAGGCCGACCTTCAGTACATCGTGGAGAATGTCCTCAAGGGCCTTTCCGTTCATAAGCCTATCCTTATGGTAGAGGATTTTAAGGTCTCGACGTCGCTTCATGGCCAGGCGGAAGCGGCCGTCTGGGTCCTGTTCGACGGGGAGAAGGTGGAAGCGACCGCTGCAGGTGTCGGGCCGGTAGATGCGGTTATCAACGCCCTGAAACAGACTGCCTTGACCCGCGGGAAGCTCTTCTTTGAGCTGATTGACTACAATGTGGAGATCAGCTCGCCAGGAACCGATGCCTCAGTCGAGACTACTATGGTCATGAAGGACGCCGAAGGCAACCGGATCGTCGCCATCGGGACCTCCCCGGATATTATCGTCGCCTCGGTAAACGCCTTCGTGGAAGGGTATAACCTACTCTGGGCGCGACAGAAAGGGTGATCCTTCCGGTAAGTCGTAGCGGAGGGGGCAACTGTCGCAGTTCGGTGTTCTCCGGCAGTAGGTCTTACCGACGGCTACCAGCAGGGCGTGATATTCATTGAAGAGCGTCGCGTCGGTCGGCAGATGGGTCATGAAGAGGCGCTGGATCTCACCATACCGGGTATTCGCCGCGATCATCCCATGCCGTTCCAGCACCCGTCGAGTGTAGGCGTCCACGACGAAGGTCGGCCGGTCGCCCGCGTACAGCAGAATCGAGTCGGCTGTCTCCTCACCAACCCCTGAAATCTCCAGTAACTCCTCGCGCAATTCAGGTAATGCTGTCCGACGCATCCGCCGCACATTCCCGCCGTAGTGCGTCAACAGGAAGCGCGTGACGTGTTTCAGGCGTTCAGCCTTCATGTTATAATAACCTGCCGGACGGATAAGCGTGGCGAGATGCTTCTGCGGTACGCTATCGATGCCACGGGGGTTGAGCAGACGTGCGGCCCGTAACGCCGTGATCGCTCTCTCAACGTTGATCCAGGCGGTATTCTGGGTCAGAATAGCGCCGACGATGACCTCGAACCGGGAACGAGCCGGCCACCAGTGCTGTGGTCCGAAATATCGGAACAGACGGCGGTAGAGGGAGAGGAGCCGACGTCCGGTTGCTGTCTGTGGCATGTCCACTATTGTGATTGGTTTTTCTGAGAGGTCAAGAGGAGAGTCAACAAACAGTGCAGCGATACCTGGGGATCGATTTCGGGACCAAGCGGATCGGGGCAGCAGTAAGCGACGAGTTGGGGCTCACAGCTCAACCTCTTCCCACGCTCGAGCCGTCTACAGACGAGGCGGCCGTTCGTGCCATTCGAGAGCTCATGGATCAGTATGGTGTACTCGAGGTCGTTGTGGGCCTGCCGAAGAATATGAACGGCACGCTCGGACCCTCGGCGGAGCGGGCCTTGGCGTTTGCCGGACGACTGGAAGAGAGCGGGTCGGTCAAGGTGACGATGTGGGACGAGCGGCTGACCAGCATGGCGGCTGAACGCCTGCTGATTGAGGCCGATCTGTCGCGGGCCAAGCGGAAACGGCGCGTCGATCAGATGGCCGCCGTCCTTATCCTACAGGGCTTCCTCGATCGTCGCCATCGTCAGCGGGAGCGATCGTCGTGAGCGCGACGCTGTCTGCGACGTCGCGATCACAACGGGCTCTCGCCCTGTGCCTCTGCCTGCTGGTAGGAGGAGGTCTTGCGTGGTATGCCCTGAGCGGGCCCGCACCGTCCGTGAACGGGGCGACGAGGGCCGTTGTTATCAGACCGCAGACGGGCGCCTTCGATATCGCAAACGCGCTGAAGGAGGCGCATGTGATCCGCAGTCGTGTCGCCTTTCTGGTCGTCGCTGTCGCTCGTGGCACGCAACGACGTCTGCTTGCCGGAGAGTATGAATTTGCTCCTGGACTCAGCTTGCTTGAGGTGATCCGCCGGATCGAGCAGGGGAGGGGACTTGTGAATCAGGTAACCATTCCCGAAGGGTATGCCGCCAGGCAGATGGCCGAACTCCTTCAGGAAAAGGGACTGGTCGATCAGGATCGATTTATGAGCCTGCTGCGGGACCGTCGATTGCTTCGGCAGTACAACGTCGATGGTGAGTCGCTCGAAGGGTACCTGTTTCCTGATACCTATCGCCTTGTCAAGGGAATGGGTGAGGAGGCGATTATTGAGCTGATGGCTCATCGATTTACGGAGATGTTCGGTTCTGCGGAGCAGGCGCGCGCCAGGGAGTTGAAGATGTCGGTTGCAGATATCGTGACCATTGCCTCGCTGATCGAACGGGAAGCGATGGCGGATGAAGAGCGGCCGCTTATCTCAGCGGTCTTCCATAACAGGCTGCGGCTCGGGATGCCGCTTCAATCCGATCCTACCGTACTCTATGGCCTCTCCCGGTTTAGCGGCAAGCTTACGAAAGCGAATCTGCGGGCGCCGTCGCCATACAATACGTATCTTCACCGGGGCCTGCCGCCAGGTCCGATTGCAAGCCCGGGACGCGCCTCCGTCATGGCCGCCCTCTATCCGGCTTCCTCCCGCTATCTGTACTTCGTCTCAAAAAATGATGGGACGCATGTCTTCTCGAATACACTGCGGGAGCACGATGCGATGGTGAGGCGGTATCAGATCGGGAGGGCAGGGTAATGCGGGGTCGGATCGTTATTGTTCTGCTGGGTTGTGTTCTTGCCGCCTGCGCCACAGAACAGGCGGCGGTCATGGATGAAAAGGCCGACACCCATTACAATTTAGGTGTTGCGCGGCTGGCCAGCGGCGACGCCAAGCAGGCGATTGCAGAGTTCAGTCAGGCGATCGGCGACGCCTCGGATAATTCGGTCTATCACAATGCCTTGGGGTTAGCGTACCTGATGGATCGCCGCCCCGATCAGGCCGTTGCCTCCTTTCAGAGGGCAGTCCAGCTCGACCCGAAATTTTCTGATGCCTACAATAATCTTGGTTCGGCCTATGTCCAGCGGGCCAACTACGACCAAGCCGTTAAGGCCTTCAGGCAGGCGCTGTTAAACCCCGCCTACCTATCTCCCGAGCAGGCGCACCTGAATCTGGGGAATGTCTACATGGTCCAGGGACGGACTGCCGATGCGGTTGTGGAGTTCAAGCGCACGCTGGACATCCTCCCTGATCTCGCCGAGGCCCATAATCGACTGGGCTACGCCTACCTGGTGCAAGGACAGTTAGAACTAGCGATTGCCGAACTGACACTGGCCGTCAAACAGGCGCCGGAACTCGCTACGGCGTACCAGAGCTTAGGCTTTGCCTATCTGTCGGCAGATGAGAAAGATCGGGCCAGGCAGGCGTTTCAGAGGGTCGTGGATCTGAGTCCCACAAGCGAGATGACGGCCGAGGCGATGCGTCAGCTCAAACGGCTGAGCCGATAGCCTCGCAGCAAGAACCCCCGCCTGTCATTGCGAGCGACCACCGGGAGCGCGGCAATCCCATCGTTTGCCTGCGTCATCGGGTCTATTGAGTCCATTTCAAGATCAATCAGTAAAGGTACTGTCAAGATGGAGCTGCGAGCAGTGGGAAACCCAACCGACCTCAAAGGGCTGAGCCTTGAGGAGATGGAGCGCTTGGTTGCCGACCACGGCGAGCCGGCCTACCGTGGCCGCCAGCTTTTCCACTGGATCTACGCACGCGCCGCACACACGTTTGCAGAGATGACCGATTTGCCGATCGGGTTGCGGGCGAGACTGGCCGAGCATACGTTGATTGGCGCCCTCACTCTTCTTGCGAAAGAGATCTCCCGGGACGGCACGCGGAAATACCTGTTTGGCTGCACAGACGGGCGACAGATTGAGACGGTGCTGATCCCTGATGAGAGGCGGCTGACCGCCTGCCTGTCCACTCAGGTAGGGTGCGCCCTGGCCTGCGCCTTCTGTCTTACGGGAAAGATGGGATTCATCCGACACTTACAGCCGGGCGAAATCGTCGATCAGGTGCTCGCGCTCCAGCGCGATCTTCAGCCGGGAGAGCGGATCGGCAATCTGGTCTTGATGGGGATGGGGGAGCCGCTCCACAACTACGACGCCATCGTGAAGGCGCTCACAATCCTGTCGCACCCCATGGGTCTTGCGTATCCGCCGCGCCGGATCACCCTCTCGACCGTCGGTCTGGTTCCGGAGATCGTGCGGCTTGGCCAGAGTGGACTTGGGGTGAACCTGGCCGTGTCGCTCCATGCGAGCACCGATGAGCTGCGTGACCGGCTGGTTCCGATCAACCGTCGCTATCCTCTCAAGGAGTTAATGGTCGCGCTCAGAGCCTATCCGCTCCCATCCCGGCGGCGGCTCACATTCGAGTACGTGCTGATCGATGGGGTGAATGACCGAGGGCAGGATGCTCAGGAATTAGTACGGCTGCTGCGCGGCCTTCGGTGTAAGGTGAATCTCCTACCCTTGAACGAGGCCCACGCCATCCCGTTTCGGCGACCTTCGAGAGAGCGCGTCGAGAGCTTCCAACGCATCTTGAGGTCGGCCGACATTCTGGCCACCATCCGCGAGAGCCGCGGCCTGGACATTTCAGCCGCCTGTGGCCTGCTAGCCACCGAGACCAACCAGAAAAGCCTTGACACCACAGGTTGCCTTACCTAAGATACGTTCGCGGGGTGGAGCAGTCTGGTAGCTCGTTGGGCTCATAACCCAAAGGTCGCAGGTTCAAATCCTGCCCCCGC
>JACPQW010000200.1 GCA_016190285.1 Candidatus Methylomirabilis oxygeniifera | reverse complement strand
TCATAACAAAGGGCAAGAGTGCCCTGGTCCAAGGTGTCTTCCACCCATCATAAAAAAATGTGGGCGAGAAGACTCCGAGTCCGTCAACATTCACGGTCAGTGAGGAGTCCAACGCTAGAAGTCCTCCCGCGCTCAGGCCGGCCACATAGAGGTGATCGTACCGTTCGCGTACGAAGGCCAGTTGCGCCTTTACGTGCGTGAGCCAATCCTTCTCGGACGTTCTCATCAGATCCCTGAGCCGCGTACAGTGGCCCGGGAGGGTCGTGGCATAGACGTCCCATCCGTGGCGCGCCAACCGCCGTCCAAGGTAGCCCATCTCGACCGGTGTCCCTGTGACACCGTGAATCAGATACACCAAGGTACGTGAGTCGGTGTGGAAGGCGAGGTCGGTCGGTTGGCGGCCGACCATCTCATCAAGAGGACCGGGCTGCGTGGTCAGTTGTCGGCTCATGGCTCCTCCGTGCAGTGGGTGAAGAGCCAGTCCAGCAGTTCGATGGCCAGATCGATCTCGTCCTTGGTGATATCCAGGCAAGGTGCAAGGCCGAAGACGTTCTTGTAATATCCCGTGACGTTTAACACTAACCCCATTGGGCCACGGGATGTTGGAATCCCTCCGGCCAGACCCAACTCGAAGATACGGTTTGCGAGGGGCTGGTTGGGGGTGAGCCGGTCCGGCTGCGTGACTTCAATACGAAGAGCCAAGCCCAAGCCGGCGACGTCCCCGATCACGGCATACCGTTTCTTAAGGACTTCGAGCTGCTCCAGAAAATAGGCTCCCGATTCGGCCACCTTCCGCTCATAATCCTGCTGCTCGATCCACTGCAGTGTCGCCAAGGCTGCGGCCGTGCCCAACGGATTGGACGAGTAGGTGGAATGGGTCGACCCCGGCGGAAAGGCCTGGGGAGAGATGAGGGCCTCCTCGGCCCATAGCCCAGAGAGGGGATTCAGGCCATTGGTCAATGTCTTCCCAAAGACGACGATGTTCGGCTTGACGCCGAAGTGTTCGATCCCCCAAAACTTCCCGGTTCTGAAAAACCCCATCTGGACCTCGTCGTCCACGAGGAGAATCTTCCGCTCATCCAGAATCTTCTTGAGCCTCAGGAAATACTCTGGCGGCGGCGGAATATATCCTCCCGTGGCCTGCACCGGCTCTACGTAACATGCGACAAACTCAGGCTCTTCAGCCTTCGAATCCCAGAATGAGTTGTACTCCGTCTCGAACAGCCGCTCGAACTGTTTGACGCAGTAATAGTCGCAGCTATCCAGCTTCATATCGTACGGGCACCGGTAGCAGTATGGGAAGGGAACAAAATGCGCTCGGTTCGAGAAATGGCCGAAGCGTCGGCGGTATCGGTAGCTGGAGGTGATCTCGGAGGCTCCGAGAGTCCTGCCGTGGTACCCCCCCATAAAGGCCATGAAGAGGCATTTGCCGGTAGCATTGCGCACAATTTTAATCGAGTCTTCAATGGCCTGGGCGCCCCCCACATTGAAATGCACCCGCCCTTTGATGCCGAAGGCTCGGTGGCATTCGGTCGCCAATCTCTCGGCTGCCAGGACCTTTTCTGCATGGAGATACTGGCACGCCAATTGGGGCAATTGCTCAAGCTGCGCCTTTACCGCGTCCACGATCTGCGTGTTGCGGTAGCCGAAGTTGACCGTCGAATACCACATCTGGAGGTCGAGGTATAGTTTGTCCTCTCGGTCGTAGAGAAAGCTACCTTCACAGCCTTGAAAGAACTTTGGCGTAGGCGAGTAGTGCGCCGTATCGCCATGCGAGCAGTACTGCGCTTCCTTTTCCCGAAGCGCCTCTTCGCTGAGTCTGGTCTTATTTATGTGATTCATGCGAAACAGCCCACCTTTCGAAAAAGACGTTCAGTCACTTCGGTCAGTGTCTCAAACGGTTCACAGGCGATCCCCTGGAGATCACACCACTCTCGCAGTCCCCCCTTCGCGTAAACCTTTTGTGCCATGGTCGAAATGCAACGGTCAGATCGGCCATCTCCGATATACATTGTCTCCTTGAGCGAGAGACCGAAAAAGCCGGCGACGGCACATTTGCACGTTCCAGCCCCTATCAGGCAGTCTGGTGATGCATACGGGGAACCGAGCGAGAGGGACCCGTTCCCATCACAGATCAGGCGATTGGAGATGACGGGGATGTAGAGTAGACCGTGTCGCCGCAGTACCGCCTCGATAAACCGATCGATGCCGTCGCTGACGATGATCAGCGGGATACCATGTTGTGCGCACCGTTGCGCGAGCGTCACGATGCCCTCGTCGATGGGGAGATCAGCCGCAAATCGCATAAGTGTCGGCAGATCTGCCTGAATCAACTCCACCTGTCGGGACAGACACTCTCGGCTGGTGATCTCACCCCGCTCCCATCGGCACTGCCATTCGCGGAATGCCGGTAGGGCAAAGGCTTCGAGGATGGTGTCCGTCACATCTGTTGTGGTGATGGTCCCATCGAAATCGCAAAGGACTTGAAAAGCCGGCAGATCGCTCGGCATGCGCAGAGATCGGGAACTCGCTGCCGGCTTCTCTAACTCGGGATGGTTAATTGAAAGAAGAGTCTGATCCATAGGTGAGGTACAACATTCAACCTTTTCTCAATACTTCGTTAGCCCTTTGTAAAGACCGCGTTCGACCGAAGCCGTGCAGTCACCTCATTCGACTTACCTGAATCAATGCTGAGCGGCTGCGTCCGAAGTGAGCGGGAACTAGGCTGACCGTTAGGCGGGCTCGCTTCCCTGTGCGGGGGAGGCGGACTCCGACCGAGTCGCATTACGGGCGTAGACTATTCGGTAACTGGATGTTGAAGGAATCGCGGGACGAGAAGTGAGAGAACTGTAATCCGTCGCGGTGAACAAGGGACTGTGCAAAGGCCATGACGACGGAGCAGGGGTATACGCCGCAGGAGGCTCGATCTCTTCGCTACAGTCCGGCATCACGGCCTCGAAACCGCAGGCCTGCCCACGTTCCTTGAAGCGTGATCCGTCGATATCTAACAGATTAAAGAAGACATAGCAGGAGGTGGCAATCATGCACACAGCAAAGAACGCAAAGAGGTGTCTGAAGCAGAAAGACCGCATACTAAACCCATTCATCAGTTGAATGATAACCCTTTTGCGCCGAGCCGTCAAGGCCTTTTCTTTTCTGCGCTCTGCTAAATTTTCCACCCACTCCACGCGCCTCCTTGGCCTCTTATACTCAATTCCTATACCTTCTTAGCGAATCTCGGCCCCTCGATTGAAGGCCTTTGCCGGAAAAATGTCAGCATCAACCTTTGCGGGCACGACCTCTCTCATCTTTTCCATGATCGATGTGGCCATCTCCCGATCCTTCGCCAGCCCATAGACCGCCGGCCCCCAGGAACTTTGCCCTATCCCGAGCGCGCCTGCCCTTCGCATCACCCTGGCCAGCTCCGCCCCCTGTGTAGTGGCAAAGATCCCGCCCTGCACAGATCGGAACCAGCCTCCGACAATTCGCTGAATCCCGGTAAGCGATTCACCGAAGGCGACAGGGTCGCATTCGAGGACGGCCGGGAGCATCTGCATGAGGAGAATTCGGCTGAGCCGTCCTGCGGCAGCGGCGGGACGGCCCGCGAGCCGATCAAACGCGCCCACCTCTTTCGCTCCGGCAAGCCCGCGGCCGGAGCGGGGAATGGCCACGACAAAGATCCACTCCTCCGGAAAGGGGTAGCGAACAATCGTCGGCGGAACGAGATCCCGTGTTCGTGTTTCGGTTTGCTTCAACCCACTCTCCACTCTCCACTCTCCAC
>JACPQW010000193.1 GCA_016190285.1 Candidatus Methylomirabilis oxygeniifera | reverse complement strand
GGACATAGCAGGTACAGAGCTGGGCATAGGCCCGATTGATCGTTTCCCAGGCTCTGGCGTTCGCGAACGTGTGACCTACCTCCAGACCCCCGCGACCCGGACTGGCGGAGGGCGAGAGAAGGATTTCCATCCCATCGAGGGAGGCAATACACGCGGCCGAGGGATGCCACATGTCCTCGCAGATCAAAATCGCAGATCGACCGATGTCCGCTTGAAATGTTCTAATGCGACTGCCCTCCGCGAGATATCGTTGCTCATCGAAGATCCCGTACGTGGGCAAGTAGACCTTCCGGTGGACGTGTCGGATCTCGCCCCTGGAGAGATAGAGGGCGGCATTGTAGAACAGATGTTCGGGCGACTCTTCAACCAGCCCGACCACAAGATCGATGCGATGGCTCAAATCTCTAAGTCTGACGAGAATGGGACTGGTCAAGGGAAGGGCCACGGATGAGACGATGTCTTTGAGAAAGTATCCGGTCAGACTCAATTCAGGACAGATCAGCAGGCCGGCGCCGCGGCCGATCGCCTCCTCAGCCGTCTTTTCATGCAGGGCAAGATTGCGTTCCAGATCGCCGAGGGCGGGGTTCATCTGGGCAAGAGCGATGGTGTATCGACTCATGCGACTGTACTCCGAATTTCAGACAAGGTTAGACCGCGATAGATGGCTTCCATGCCAGGCGATAACGGACCGCCTCGTGCCTGATAGACGAACAGAGGCGCAAGGATCTGCAGTCCCGATCGCCCGTCTCGCCGCGCCTCCACCAAGCTCAGTTCCGCCTCGGCGCCGGGGTAAGAGTGGACCAACCGCAATCTCTTCGGTTCCAGCCGTCTCGCCTTGAGGCTGCTCAGCAGATGGACGAGCCGCGAGGCATGGTAAATCAGGCACGTTCGTCCTTTGGGTGCGAGCAGGTATCGGATGGCCGCAATCGCCTCTTCAAGAGTGGTGGTCAGCTCATGCTTGGCCTGTCGGATTTCCGGATTCGGACTGATCCGCCCGCTGGCCAACTCTCGATACGGTGGGTTGCAGAGAACCATCTCAAAACCCGCCGCCGGCAGCAGTCCCTTAATCTGGCGGAGGTCGCCTTCCACAATCTCGATGCGGCTTTGTAGCCCGTTGAGTTGCACCCCTCGCCTGGCCCGGTCGGCCAAGGTCGGCTGGACCTCAAGCCCGGCTATGCGAAGATCCGGATGTCGATGAGCCAGCAGGAAGGCGATCACGCCGTTGCCGCAGCCGAGATCAAGAACCCGGTCGGTGGATCGCGGCGCGACCCATTGTGCCAGCAACAGTGCATCCATCGAATGACGGAAGCCCGTCACGCTCCGGATAACCTTCAGACCTGAGATGCCAAGGTCATCCAGAGATTCGCCCGCGTGAAGCCACAGGTCAGTTGTACGCTGGTCCATATTTCATCCATGACGCTGCCACTGTAATACATCACCGTTTAAAAGACAATTGGTGAAGGTTCGTAACTACTCAGGTGTTTAGACTGAAGGCTGAAGATTCAAGGCTATACATTATCTCGCGAGACTCGAATTAAGCTATTCACGATCTTCTCGATTCCTATCCCTAAAAGCCTTCAGTCTTCAGTCAGTCTACCTGCTGAGCTGATCGCTGCTTGCTCAACACAGATCGACCGGATCGACATCGATGTCGATGGCGGCCTGTCCTGACGGCGGAAGCAGGGCAATCGTCTCTTTGACCCAGTCATGTAGCGTGCTCGGGTCAGGACCTTTGGCGAGGATCTGCCAGCGATAGCGTCCTTTTAATCGATAAACCGGTGCCGGCGCCGGCCCCTCGACGGCAAGAGGCGAAACGGCCCGCTCCAGGAACAGACCGGCGAGCTGCTCAGCCTTTTCTTGCGCCTGCCCCTCATGTGAAGAGGCGACCAGGAGCAGGACAAGAAAGCCGAAGGGAGGAAGACCGCGCTCCTCTCTGAGCGGCCGCTCAAGTCCGTATAACGCTTCGTAATCGTGATTGCGGGCCGCGAGGATGCAATAGTGTTCCGGGTTGTAGGTCTGGACGATGACGTGGCCGGGGCGGTCTCCGCGGCCCGCCCGCCCGGCCACCTGTGTGAGCAGCGCATAGGTCCGCTCTCCGGCTCTGAAATCCGGAATCTGCATGGAGACATCGGCGGAGAGGATGCCGACTAACGTGATGCCGGGAAAGTCATGTCCTTTCCCGACCATCTGCGTCCCGATAAGGATCTGCGTGCGCCTCTGCTGGACGCCCGTGAGGATCTGCTGGTGTGCGCGCCGTTGCCTGGTGGTGTCGCGATCCATCCTGACGATGGACGCATTCGGGGCGAGGAGTCGAGCGGCGGCTTCGACCTGCTGCGTCCCGTATCCGAGCCACCCACACGCAATCCCGCCGCACCGAGGACAACGCTCCGGCGGCCGTTCTCGATAATCGCAGTAGTGACAGCGCATCCTGGCATCCACTGCGTGGTAGATAAGCGAGACACTGCAATGCGGACACCGCAAGGTGAAACCGCACTCGCGGCAGAGCAATAACCTGGCGTAGCCTCGGCGATTGACGAACAGCAGGACCTGCTCCCCTTTCGTCAGCGTCTCCTTGATCGCGTCTGCCAGCCGTCTGGAGAAGATAAGCGGTTCGCCTGCTCGCCGCACCTCACATCCTCCCATGCCCCCCTTTTGTAAAGGGGGGCTGGAGGGATTTCGGGGCTCGCGCCTCGCGCGTTCTTCGCGCATATCGATCAGTGTCATCGAGGGCAGCGCCCTGGCCTCCACTCGCTCCGGAAGTTGGAACAGTCGGTAAGCCCCTTCTTTGGCGCGATGAATACTTTCATAGCTTGGGGTCGCAGAGCCGAGGAGGACGGTAATTCCCAACATCTCTCCCCTGGTCAATGCCACGTCTCTTGCGTGATAGCGCGGCTCATCCTGCTGCTTGTAGGATGCGTCGTGCTCTTCATCGACCACGATGAGGCTAAGCCTGGAGAGGGGAGCGAAGACCGCCGACCGTGTACCGACGACGATATCAACTATCCCGCGCTTGATGCGACGCCATTGATCCAGCCGCTCACCGGGTGAGAGACCGCTGTGCAACAGCGCAACCCGATTGCCGAAGCGGGACCGGAATCGATCGGCAGTGACGGGAGTTAAGGCGATTTCCGGGACGAGTACCAGCGCCTGTCCTCCCTGTTGCACTACCTCGCCGATGACCCGGAGATAGACCTCGGTTTTCCCGCTCCCCGTTGCGCCATAGAGTAGCGCCGGGAGAAATGCGCGTGACGAGAGTCCCTCCAGGAGTCCGTTAATTGCCGTATACTGAGCTGAGTTGGGTTCCGGCCAGGCGCCTGTGACCACAGTCGTCTTGTCCCATGGCGATCGCTCGATCTCCTCCGTGGTGCGGCGGATGACGCCTTTGGCGATAAGACTACGAATCCCTGAGGCGCCGGCAATGACGGTAGCCTCTGCGGTTGTGAGCGTCAAACCGGATTGCAGCAGACGATCGAGTAGCGAGGCCTGTCGCGGCGCCCGGCGTCGGCGCGCGGCCAACTCGATCTCTGCTGTAGCCCGGTCGACCGCCAGGCTGAGTAAGGGCCGGAAGACGGGCCGAACTGAGGGTAGACGTGCCTGATATTCTATCCTCGCCAGGTTGTGCCTGACAAGCAACCGGATGAGCCGGTCAACCTGTTCGCTCGACCATCGCCGTTTGAGCGATGCCAGCGACATCCGGCGTTGCGTGTGCAGTGTAGTCAGTATCTGCTGCTGGGAGAGATCGAGTCGTCCGATCTCTTGGGTGAGCTGTTCCCCGCTTACAGCATGCGGAGCCAGGTCCGGCGGCTCGACAAGCTGAACAGTGCGGACCGTACTGCGATCGATCCCGGGCGGCAGGGCTGTTCGAATCACCGACCCCCACGACGTCAGATAGTAGTCTGCGACCAGGCGCGTCAGGTCCAGCATGTGGTGATCCAGAAGCGGCTCGAGGTCCAGGATTGCGTCGATCGGCTTGAGATCTGAGGTCTGACGGCTGGTCGCTGAGCGCTGGTCGCCGAACGTGTCGAGACCGACAATATATCCGGTCACCAGGCGAGGGCCGAGCGGGACGAGTGCCCGCTTGCCGACCTCCGCCTGTTGCTGCATGGACGGTGGGATAGTATACGTCAGGATTCTTCGTGGTGGAACCGGCAGGACGATGTTGGCGAGAAGATGATCGGATTCGGTGGCCATACCCAGACTATAGCTGAGACGGCCTTTATCTGTAAAGAACTGTGGTAAAGGCGAGCACCGCCCGAAGATGGCTTTCCGACCGAGGACCGATGACGGTTATCCGTTACCAGCCCTCGGTCGGCCTGATGTCTTGCGCCGGATCAGATTTTCCGCGTGATCGCTACGGGCGCGTCTGCCATCTGAGGGCCAGCCTCAAATCTGAGGCGCATGGAGCTGCACTTTGTATTTGATATTTTTCTTCAGCTTTGGTGACGCCGCGCCCATACCGGCTGTCTCCTTGATGGTTGCCTCGACGGGCCTCGGCGGCTTTGCGGAGGCAAGGCCGAAGAAGAAGGTACTATCACCCTGACCCTGGGGACTTCCGACGCAGAGGGGAGAGTCGAAGTTAAACGTCAGTAGGCCGTGGAACCGCTCTATAGATCCTAGGCCTATCTTTCCAGGACTGCCGCTTGTCACGACATAGACCAGATCTCCGGCCTTCCCATCGCTATCGTAATCCAAGGTATCGATGATAGGACCGAACTCAAACGTTATAGACCGCAGACAAGGCATGTACGTGATCTCACCGATCTCCTCGACCTGAACCTTGGTCTGAACGGCCTTCTCCAGATCAATCCGGTACTCATACCCGTACAGACCGCTCGCCGGTGTACCAGGCTTACCCATGAAGGTGCGGGACTGAAGGAAAGCTGTTCCTCCAGTCTGCATCGGGATGGGAGTGGTACTGCTGTCGATGACGGTTACCGCACAGGATGGATCGAAGAGGCAGTAGACGGCTGAGGAACTCACCTTGGCAGTCTTAAGATTCATATCGCTCTTCATCCGACATCCCATAGTCAGGGCCAAGCTCAGCGCTATAGCAATGAAGAGTGGCGCCCTTCTTGTCATCCTATACTTCTCCTTTCTCCAATGGTCACGCCTGGGCACTATATACTTATCTGCTTCTTGACGATCGACTCATAGGCGTTCAGCGGTTTCCGGAGTCCTACCAAATCGAACACCTATGTCTTCTTCCCCACCAGTTTCAGAAACTCGGCGGAATCCAGCGGCCGCTCCCGCGGCGTAAAATAATTTTTTGGGAACCAGATCAACTTGAGAGCCGCACTCTTGAGCCCCCCATCAACGTGAATGCTGGAGACAGCCAAAGCGATACGGTTACCATCTGAAAAGAGGGTGTTGTCGGTCAGTGGAAAATCGAACCTGCTGAGCGTAAATGCCGTATTGGAGTTCACCGAGCCGGACCTGGTGCCGACCGTAAGCAACTGGACCTTAAACTTCTGGTTTGCCCAATCGGCGTCATCGACGACGATCGTGACTTTCTGGGCTCCATCGGGAGATTTCAGGTCCTCGATCGGTTCCTTCAATGTTCCCACAACCTGGAGGGGTCGTTGCTCGTTGGCTGCAAGCGATTCAAACACCGCCTTCTGGCTGGGGGATCGCGGCGGTTCGGTAATGGTCAACATGTCAATCCTCGCCCCATCCCCTGTTGAGCTGTTACTACCCCCCTCCTTGCTTAGCGCGGCTGTCTGACGATCGATAATTCGATCAGCGATCGACCTCAACGCATGACGTGCCTCAGGCTTTCCCTCCCTGGCGAGTCTCTTATCTACGCGTTCGAATAACGGCTTCAGTTCAAAGTGTTCGTGAAAATTGAGAGCCAGAAGCTCGACCAGCAATTGTTCCCGGTCGGCAGAAATCAGCTCGCCACCCTGGGATCCGATGAACGGATTGATGAGACTGTTAAACATGGAGGCCCGCAGCTCACTTTCGGCTTTTTCCCGCTCACTGAGCAGGGTAGTGCCCGCGATCTGACGCTGACTGTACAATGTAGTTTCCGCCATTCTTTGCTGGAAAGAGTTTGCAAGGCGAGCGCCTACCCATGCCGCGATAATCACCGCTACTGGCGTGGCAAGCTTGGCTATGGTATCGATCGCCTGCAGGAAGCGACTGAAACCCCCTTCATGATCGCGTGACATGGCCCGCCTCTGCGTTCACTTCAACTGAATGTCCTGCCGTATCGGCTCCGGATGGCTCTGAATGACTACGCTTCTGCCATCGCTGAACTCCGCCGTGTAGATACCTGGGGGCAGGAAGAGACTATACCCTTTCGACTCATCTGTTTTGACGGAATCTTTGACTACTTTACCGGATGAATCTTTTATGCGGAAACTTCCTCCAGGCTGAAATGTCCCTTTTGCATCATTGACGCGTCCGGAAACCAGACCGGCATCAGCCGAAGCGGACAGGAAGAGAAACAGGGCAGTCACAAGACAGGTCATGGCGCCGCCACACCACCACGTGTACCATCGGGGCTTGAACATGTCACACCTCCTTCGAGTGTTGTACATTAAATTGTGTTATCCCGATCAGATCGTCAAGAGAATTCTGGCGCTGAGGCGGGAGGTTGCGTGTTGCCGAGTTGTTCGTACTCCCGCATCAGAAGCTTCATGTCCTCCCAGACCGTCTTCTTCTCGTGCGGGTTGCGCAGCAGGTAGGCGGGATGGAAGGTGGGCAGAACTGGAATCCCGTGATAGTCGTGAAATCGCCCGCGTAGTTTCGAGATCGGCTCCTTGGTGCGCAGGAGCGTCTGGGCCGCAACGGTGCCCAGCACGCAGATCAATTTCGGCTGAATAACCTGGAGCTGCGCGAGCAGGAACGGCTCACAGGCAGCGATCTCATCCGGCTCCGGGTTACGATTGGCCGGGGGCCGGCACTTCACGATGTTACAGATATACACCTGTTCGCGGGTCAGCTTCATCGCTTCGATGATCCTGGTCAGCAACTGTCCGGCTCGTCCGACGAACGGCTCGCCCTGTTCGTCTTCGTCGGCACCTGGCGCCTCCCCTACGAAGACCAGCCAGGCCTGCGGGTTGCCGACCCCGAATACGATATGCTGCCGGCCCTTGTGCAGTTTGCACCGCGTGCACTCCCCCAGTGTCTCGCGAATCTTGGTGAGCGTTGGGGATGATGGGGGAAGCGATTCCGGGCGTTCAGGCCACGCGACGTACAGACGTTCCACCCCCAAGAGTTGCTGCCTGCGAACATGAGCGCGTGTTTGGCCGATCAGCTCACGCAGGCTGTCAATGTCGGGACCGGTGATTTCAATCATACTGCGCCTCCCATAGAAGTAGGGTATGGGGTAGAGGGTTTAGGGTTTAGAAAAGTTCTGAAGTTTACCCTATACCCTATTTTTCTGTTGCCGCAGGCTCACCACGCGATCGAGGATCCGTCGTGCGACCTGTCGCTTGGGAAGCAGCGGGAGCTCTTCTGCTCCTCCATGCGGATCGATGATGACCACTTGATTGGTCTCACAGGCGAAACCGGCCCCCTCCTGGGTCACATCGTTCGCCACGATCAGATCGAGGTGCTTGGCCATCAGCTTGTGGTGCGCCCGTAGTACGAGGTCCCCGGTCTCCGCCGCAAAACCGACGACAATTCGCGCCCCCTTCTGTGCGCCGATCTCGCGCAGGATGTCCGGATTTGGTGCTAACTCCAGCATCAGGGGTGCATCGCATTTCGCGAGCTTTGACTCGGCCTGGTGAGCCGGGCGATAGTCGCTGACTGCGGCGGCCTTGATGATCACCGTGGCCTCGGTCAATCGATCCAGCACCACCGCGCGCATCTGCAGGGCGGTCTCAACCTCCATGAACTCCACACCGTATGGAGGCGCCAAGGCGGACGGGCCACTGATCAGAATCGTACGAGCGCCTCGCGCCACCGCCTCTTCAGCCAAGGCGTATCCCATCTTGCCGGAAGCGCGGGTACTCAGGTAGCGGACCGGATCGAGCGGCTCGCGCGTCGGGCCGGCAGTGACTAGAACCACCTCGCGGCTGAGGTCGCGTTGTGGGCAGAGTATCTCAGTTACGGTTTGTACGATCTCACCGATCTCGGCCAGCCGGCCCGGCCCCCACACCCCTGAGGCTAACTCCCCCGTTGCAGGCCCGACAATCCGGACTCCCCAGCTCCGTAGCCGCGCCAGGTTGTCCTGGACGACGGGGTGGCGATACATCTCAGCGTCCATGGCTGGTGCCAGGACCACCGGCCGCGTGCAGGCCAGAAAGAGGGTGCTCAGCAGGTCGTCGGCGAGCCCGTGAGCAAACTTGGCGATCCGGCCGGCCGTGGCCGGGGCGACGAGGAGCAGATTGGTTTTGCGCGCTGCGGTGAGGTGAGGCATCTGGGCCTCCCAGGCCGACTGGTCGGTCAGGACCGCTTGTCGGGAGAGCGTAGCCAGCGTCAGAGGGGTCACAAAGCGTTGGGCCGAGGCGGTCATGACGACCCGGACGTTGGCCCCCGCCTTGGTAAGCGCCCGCACCAGTTCGACAGCCTTATAGGCGGCGATGCTTCCGGTTATGCCCAGTACAATCTTTTTTCCCTGTAGCGCCATTTGCCCGTTGTCCACACCTTTCACGTGATCATCTGACCCTATACCCTGCACCCTATACCCTCTCTACCCTATCCTTTACTGTACTGCGTACGGTAGCGATAATAGCTTCCGAGAACCCGCTTTACATATGTTTTTGTTTCTGCGAACGGGATCTCTTCAACGAACTCATCATCAACTCGATCCCCCAACCGTTCTAACCATCGGCGCACCTGGTTCGGCCCGGCATTGTATGCGGCCAACGCCCTGGCCCG
>JACPQW010000192.1 GCA_016190285.1 Candidatus Methylomirabilis oxygeniifera | reverse complement strand
GGCCGGGCTGTACTGACCGCTGCGGTACAGACTGAGCGCTCGCTCGAACTGCTCGTCAGGCGTGAAGGGTGGCGCCTCCGCCATTGAGGCCAGGAGTTCGCCGGCCCGCGCAGCCTCCCGGGTTCCTGGCCACTTGAGCCACAGCTCGCGTAACAACGCTTCGGCTTCCCGTCGTTTGTCCGCTCCCCGATCGGGGTCGGGGACAAGCTTTACGGCGATCTCCGCCAGCGCAAGCAGCGCCTCTCGCCGCCTCGCCTCATTCGAAGCGTGAGCCAGGTAATCCCGGTATGCCTCCTCAGCCTGCGTAAGCTGATTCGTGTCAAGGTAGAGCCGTGCGCGCTCTTGTCTGGCTCGCCCGGTGAGCAGGCTCTCCGGGTACTCTTGAAGCAGGCGCGACAGCATCGCCAGCGCCTGAGCGTTCAGACCAAGGGTTTGGTAGGCAGATGCGGCATAATACAAGGCGTAGTCGCCCAGCAGCGGCACCTGCATCGCAACCGTCTCCAATAGGTCCGCCGCCTCACGCCATTGCTTCTGTCTGTACAGCGCCACGCCCAAGAGGAAGTGGGCCTCATGCGCCCTGGAGAAGCCCTCGCGGCGGCGCAGGTCGTCGAGAAGCGGCGCTGCGGCCTGGTGATCGTTGGTCTCGATGTGCTCGAGCGCCTTTTGCCATAAGGGTGCGACCGGCGTCTCCTCGGCGGCGGCGTGCAGCGGCGCCAGCAGCATGATCAGACAGGCGATAGTTATCATCATCAGAATCAGACGGGACGCAGGGGTATAGGGAATGGGATCCGGGGGACAAGCCTCCACTCTACACCCTGCTCGCAAGGTCGGTCCCGGTCAGTGCGGATAAGCCTGAGTCATAGGGAGACCGGACTACGCCCCGATCAGTAATCAGGGCGGTAATATAGCGGTGTGGTGTCACGTCAAAGACGGGATTTCTCGCCCTCACACCCACCGGTGCGGTCCGAACGCCGGCCCAGTTGGTTACCTCCTCGGGATTACGCTCCTCGATCGGGATGGCCTGTCCATCGCGAAGCGACAGGTCCAGGGTAGACAGAGGGGCTGCGACATAGAACGGGAGCCCGTGCGCCTGTGCCAGAACGGCCAGGGTGTAGGTCCCGATCTTATTGGCCACATCGCCGTTACGAGCGATCCGGTCGGCTCCGACGATAATGAGATCGATCTCGCCCCGCTGCATCAGGTGCCCGGCCATATTGTCCGTGATGAGCGTCACCGGGATGCCGTCTTGCTG
This sequence comes from Candidatus Methylomirabilis oxygeniifera, assembly GCA_016190285.1. Lineage (GTDB taxonomy): Bacteria > Methylomirabilota > Methylomirabilia > Methylomirabilales > Methylomirabilaceae > Methylomirabilis > Methylomirabilis oxyfera_D. Next base: position 14,604 of record JACPQW010000192.1, on the reverse strand, counting down.
CAACTCCCAGGCGGTCAGTCTGGCGCCTTGCAGAAACGGTCGCGTCTCGCCGGCCCACACCGACAGCCTGGTCCCGGCCGCGTGTGCCGCGCGGATCACCCCCAGGGCGGTCCCATAGCCGGCGGTTGCCAGGGCGCCTGCGTTACAGTGAGTCAGGACGGCGGCTCCATCGGGGATCAGCCCACGGCCGTGCGCGCCGATCGCCCGGTTGTCCCGGATGTCTTCCTCCCGGATCTGTTGCGCCTCCCGGATGAGGGCCTGAACGAGCTCGGCGATCGGGAGGCTCTTATGCTGCTGAGCGCACCGCCGCATCCGCTCGATCCCCCAGGCCAGGTTCACGGCCGTAGGACGGGTCCGGCGCAGCACCTCACCCTGGCGCGACAACTCCGCGTCGAACTCCTCGAAACTGCTTGCCTGAATCGACTGCGCCGCTAACGCCAGGCCCATGGCGCCGGCTACACCGATCGCCGGGGCTCCGCGGATCTGCATCGACCGGATCGCGTGCGCCACGGCCCCCGCATCGCGACACTCGACATACACCTCTTCTGTCGGCAACCGGCGCTGGTCCAGGAGCCGGACCGCGCCTGCCGACGTCCATTCGATGGTCTCAAACATCTCGCGTCTCCATGACTCGTCCGTTCCCGCCTTCGCGTTCCTCCAGGTGCTGTATGCTGAAAAGCGGCGTATAGCTCTGTCTCTACCCTACCATTGCTGTCCAGCCGCTTTCAACCGAAATGTGCTGCTCGATCCGGCCCAAGAAAACCCTTGACAGGGAGACGCTGGCGGTGCGATAGTGACCTCCAATGCCGCTTTGGAGTGTGTCAAATAGGCTCATCAGTCACAGAAACATACAGTTGAGCAGTTTAAACAGTACGCGGTCAACGTGAGGTTATGAGTGAGGTCTGTCGGCGCGCTAACTGTGAAGTGCCTGTGGATACCATTTAACGAAAGGAGAGGGCATGGCGACTAGAACAAAGTTGACGGTGTTAAGTGTGGCGCTAGGGATGCTATGGACCGTTCCGGTTCTGGCTGCGGAGGCGCCGCCGGCGCTTCCACCGGCTCCACCGCTGGCGCCTGGCGAGCTTGAGACGGCCAAGCAGATCTATTTCGACCGGTGCGCGGGCTGTCACGGGGTCTTGAGAAAAGGTGCAACCGGTCCGCAGCTTCTGCCGACGAAAACCCGAGCCTTAACCACGCCGGTTTTGAAGGCGTTCATTGTGAACGGCACGGGAGGTGGGATGCCGGACTGGGGTCGGCAGGGTATTCTTTCGGACAGTGAAGCCGACCTGATGGCCCGTTATATCCAGCACGACCCGCCCACGCCCCCCGAGCTCTCCATGGCGGATATGAAGAAAAGTTGGAACCTGATCGTACCGCCGGACAAGCGACCCACAAAGCCCGAACATAACCGTGACTGGCAGAACTTTTTCGCCGTGACCCTTCGTGACGCCGGTCAGGTGGCGATCATCGACGGCGATACCAAAGAGATCGTCAACACGGTCAAGACCGGCTTTGCGGTCCATATCTCACGCAGCTCCTTTTCAGGGCGCTACATGTATACCATCGGCCGTGATGGCCGGGCGACGATGATCGATCTGTGGATGAAGGTTCCGGATAAGATCGCCGAGGTGAAGCCGTGCAGCGATGCGCGTTCCATCGATACGAGCAAGTATAAAGGTAAGCTCGGCGACTTCACCGACAAGCTGGCTGTCATCGGCTGCTATTGGCCACCGCAGTTCATCGTGTTGGACGGCCAGACGCTGGAACCGATAAAGGTCGTCAGCAGCCGGAGTATGACCTATGATACGATGGAGTATCACCAGGAGCCACGGGTTGCCTCGATTGTGGCGTCGCACTTCAAGCCCGAGTGGGTCATTAACATCAAGGAGACCGGGCTGATCTGGCTGGTCGATTACTCGGACCTCAAGAACCTCAAAATGACACAGATCCAAGGCGAAAAGTTTCTGCACGACGGCGGTTGGGATTCCACCAAACGCTACTTTATGGTGGCGGCGAATATGGCCAATAGGGTGGTCGTGATCGACGTTGAGAAAGGCAAACTGGAGGCGATCTTCGAATCGGGAATCAAGCCTCATCCCGGACGTGGCGCCAACTGGGTCGATCCGAAATTCGGTCCCGTGAACGGCACCCCGCATCTCGGCGAAGGCAAGGTCAGTGTCTACGGCACCGATCCGGCCAAGCATAAGGAATACGCCTGGAGGAACGTGAGAGAGCTCAAGACGCTCGGAGGAGGCGGCCTGTTTATCAAGACGCACCCGAAGAGCGAGAATGTCTGGGTAGATCACGCCCTGAACGGCGATCCGGCCATTCAAAAGCAGGTCTGTGTCTTCAAGAAAGCGAATCCGGAGAAAGATCCGACCTGCTGGAAGGTATCGGACAAAGGTCGTGCCGTGCATTTCGAGTTCAACAAGGCCGGAGACGAGGTGTGGATCAGCGTGTGGGGGAAGAAAGACGGCAAGAGCGAGATCGTCGTCTATGACGATAAGACGCTGAAAGAGAAGGCCAGGATTGATGATCCGCGCATCATCACGCCGACAGGTAAGTTTAACGTCTATAACACGATGAAAGATATCTATTAATTCGGGGTTGTGTTAACACACCGGACCGCCAGGGTGCGCCTCGAATGGCTCACCCTGGCGGTCTTTCGTGTTATTATCATGCGTGCCGGGTTCGTCAATTGCGGGCAGCGGCCATAGAATATAGACAATGCTGAGGATTACAGAACTGTTGTGCGGGCCGGTTGAAGGCGATCGGATGCCCCCAACGCAGAGGGACGGATCGTCACCGCCGTCCTCTGCCGAACGGCCGGTGGTCATCTGGAATCTGACGCGGCGCTGTAACCTCCATTGTCTGCACTGCTACAGCCAATCGCAGGACCGCGCCTACGCCGATGAGTTGACGACCGATGAAGGGAAGCAGTTGATTGCGGATCTCGCCGCCTATAAGATCCCGATGCTCATCCTGTCCGGTGGTGATCCGTTGTTTCGAGAGGATCTCTACACGCTCGCCGAGCATGCGAAAGATCTTGGATTGCGTTGCGCGCTATCAACGAACGGCACGTTGATCGACGCGGCGGCAGCAAGGCGGCTGAGGCGACTCGGCATCACGTATGTCGGCGTGAGCCTGGATGGCATTGGGCCGGTCCATGATCGTTTTCGTGGAATGGATGGCTCGTTTGTGCTGGCGCTGCAAGGGCTGCGGTACGCTCGCGATGAAGGGATGAAAGTCGGCATACGGACTGCGCTGTGCCGTCGGACCCTGCACGATCTGTCGGCGATGTGTGACATGGCGGAGCAGGAGAACGTGGATCGCCTGTACTTCGCCCACCTGGTCTATTCAGGACGAGGCGCGGGGCTGGTCCACGACGATCTGTCGTCTGAGGAACGGCGCGGCGCGATCGATTATCTTATCCGGAGGGGTGTCGATCTGCATCGTCGCGGCGTTAAGATCGAGGTCACCACCGGTAATAACGATGCCGACAGTGTCTACCTCTACTTGAAGATACGGGGGTCTGCCCCCGCGCAGGCGCAATCGGTCTTCCGGCTCCTGCAACGCCGAGGGGGAAACAGCTCCGGCGTCTCTCTGGGCTGTATCGACAGTCTCGGACACGTCTATGCCGATCCGTTTTGGAGACATTACGCCTTCGGCAATGTTCGAGAGCGGAGTTTTGCGGCGATCTGGGAAGATACCACCGATCCGATCATGCGCGTCCTCAAAGATCGCCGACACGCGCTCAAGGGCCGCTGCGCGCGATGCCCGTATCTCGATCTGTGCGGCGGCAACTCGAGAGTCAGGGCGGAGGCGACAACCGGGGATCTGTGGGCGTCCGACCCGAGCTGTTACCTGAGCGACGAGGAGTTGGGGATCTCATCGACGAATGGAAAGGAAGACAGTCGTGCGAGCACGCATATTTCGGTTCGCGGTTAAAGTAGTTCTCATTCTCCTGGCGCTCAGCCTACCCCTGCAATCGAGCGCCGATGAGCGGCGGTGGGGGACGGCGTCGTTGGTGGTCGTCATTGAGCGACAGGCCGGCAGTGTCCTGATCATTGACTCCTCCCGTCACGAACTTCTGGGACGGATTTCTGGGCTCGGTAACCTTACCCACGCAGTGGTGAAATTCTCCCCGGACGCGCGCTACGCCTATGTCATCGGTCGAGAGGCCCAGGTATCGAAGATCGACCTCTTGACGCTGAAGCTCGTCAAGCAGGTGGACGGAGGAAAATTGGGCATTGGGGGCGTGATCAGCCAGGATGGCAAGTACGTGGTCCTCAGTAATTACGTACCCGGCGAGGTGCGCATTCTGGACGCCGATACGTTGGAGCTGGTGAAGTCGATCCCGGCCCTGTACACGGATGCGAGCGAAAAGGATGGAAAGGAGCTGCCGTCCAGGGTGGTGGGATTGGTCGATGCCCCCGGCAACCTGCTTATATTTTCGTTGATGGATGCCAACAGCATCTGGGTTGTGGATGCGGGAAACAAAGAGTTTCCCGTGATTCGAAAGTTTCCCGATGTCGGGAAGATGCCGTATGACGCGCTGATCAGTCCGGATGGGCGCTACTACCTTGCAGGCTTTTTGGACTCGAACTGGATGGGGCTCCTCGATACGTGGAGGCTCGAGCGGGTTGCGCCGATTCTTGCGGAACAGGGTAAAGGCCCGGAGGTCCCGCTCTGGAAAATTCCGCATCTCAAGGGTTGGGCTCTTACCGGGAGGCTGGCTTTTCTGCCTGCGCTCAAGCGCGAGGTTGCGTTGGTCTATGCCACGCTCGACTGGACGCCGCTCGCCCCCGTACCGATCAGCGGCACTGCGCTCTACACTGTCGTACGACCTGACGGGCGACAGGTCTGGGTGGACATTATCGGTAAAAACGGGGACCTGATCGATGTTATTGACGTCGACAGTATGAAGGTTGTCAAAACGCTCAATCCCGGACCGGGGGCCACGCACCCGCAGTTTACGCCAAAGGGAGAGGCCGCATACATCTCTTTGATGGACGGCGGTAAGGTGGTTGTGTACGATACAGCGACGTTTCAGTTGCTGAAGGAGTTTCCGGCGGATCATCCATCCGGGATCTTTTTTGCCAACCGGGCGCACAAATTCGGGATGTGAGGGATTACAATGACGGTTTTCGGCTAGTCGGGGCAGTGGAGGTACGGTATGACACTTTCTCGTAGAGAGCTGTTGAAGACCTTGGCTGGGGCGAGCGCGGCAATCCTGGCCTCGCCTGACGCGCTACTTCCTATTCCTCAGGATCTCGCGGAGGCTGCCGAGACGGCAGAGGAATGGAAGAAGAGCCCCTGTCGCTTCTGCGGTGTCGGATGCGGTGTGCTGGTAGGACTTCGGGAAGGCAAAGTGGTGGCTGTCAAGGGCGATCCGGAGGTTCCCGTCAATCGAGGTCTACTCTGCATCAAAGGCTATAGCCTCCCCAAAGTTCTCTATGGCCGTGACCGCTATAACGTGCCGCTGCTTCGCCAGGGCAACAAGTTTGTCAAGATTTCCTGGAGTCAGGCGTTGGATATCATGGCCTCGAAATTTAAAGAGGCGATCCAAAAGTATGGTCCGGAGTCAGTGGCGGTATACTTCTCTGGTCAAACAACGATCTTTGAAGGCTACGCCATCAATAAGCTGATGAAGGCCGGGATTGGCTCTAACAACGTCGAGAGCAATGCGCGCCTCTGTATGGCCTCGGCCGTGACCGGTTTCTACTCGACCTTCGGCATGGATGAGCCGATGGGGTGTTACGACGATTTCGAACTGACCGATACCTTTTTTGTCTGGGGCTCTAACTTCGCCGAGATGCATCCAATTCTCTACTCGCGGATGGTTGAGCGGAAACACCAGGATCCCAATGTCAAGATTGTCAGCCTGCAAACCTATCTGAACCGCAGTACTGATGAACCCGCAGATATCGTTGCTATTTTCAAGCCTCACTCAGACCTCGCTATCGCGAATGCGATGGCACATGTCATCGTGAAGGAAGGGCTCATAAATAGCGCGTTTATTGAGAAGCATGTCACCTTCAAGAAGGGACTGACAGGGATTGGCTATGGTGTGGAGGACAACTTTGAGTTTGGGAGGGCCGCGAAAAGTGATTGGAAGACGTACAGCCCTTTTGCCGACAAGCCTCAACCGATCAGTTTCGAGGAGTACAAGCAGTTCCTGGAAACCTACACACCGGAATATGCTGAAAAACTCTCCGGCGTCCCGGCTGACACGATCCGTCAGATTGCTCGACTATTGGGCGATCCCAAACGTAAGGCTGTTTCCTGCTGGACCATGGGCTTCAACCAGCATGTGCGTGGTACCTGGATTAACAACCTTGTCTATAACCTCCACCTTCTGACCGGAAAAATTGCCGAGCCCGGCAACGGTCCCTTATCGCTGACCGGGCAGCCTTCAGCGTGCGGGACCACGCGTGAGGTAGGAGTCCTGTCCCACGCTCTTCCCGGCGGTATGTTTATTGCGAATCCGGAACATCGCAAAAAAACAGCGCACATTTGGAATATCCCGGTTGAGAAGATTTCACCCAGACCCGGGTATCACACCATGGAGATGTTTCGCGCGCTGGACCGCGGCGATATTAAGGTTATCTGGATCAACACCACCAACCCTTTTCAGACCTTGCCCCATGTGGGTCGCTATCGCAAGGGTGCGCGAAAGGGAGGCGAGCGGTTTGTCGTTGTCTCCGAGGTGTATCCCAGCGAAACCGCGAGGCACGCCGATCTCATCCTGCCGTCGGCCATGTGGGTCGAGAAGGAGGGGATGTTCGGCAACACTGAGCGGCGCACGCATCACTGGTTCAAGATGGTAGACCCGCCCGGTGAAGCCAAGGACGATCTCTGGCAGATCGTCGAGTTGGCCAAGCGTCTTGAGTTGGGGAGCCTGTTCGATTACGGCCAGGCGCCTCTGCAAAAGGCGCTCTTTGAGGAGTATCGACATTTCGGACAGGGGTCGGGAAAGGATCTTGCGCCCTATGATGTGTATGCCAAGGTCCGTGGCGGACTTCGCTGGCCGGTTGTTGAGGGAAGAGAAACACGATGGCGTTACAGGGAGGGGTTCGACCCGTATGTCAAGAAAGGCGAGGGTGTCCGTTTTTACGGTCAGCCCGATGGTCGAGCCGTGATCTGGGCACGGCCCTACGAGCCGCCGGCCGAGCAGCCCGATGCAAAATATCCTTTGTGGCTCACGACAGGGCGCGTCCTCGAGCACTGGCATACAGGGACTATTACGAGGAGAGTTCTTGAGCTTCACCGTGCCGTCCCTTTCGCCGCCGTGTGGATCAATCCCGAGGACGCGGGCGCCTTGGGAATCAAGGCCGGGGACTCAGTCCGTGTCCAATCGCGCCGCGGCGAGATCGTCACAAAGGCCCAACTGGATGGAAGAAATACAGTGCCGAAAGGAGTCGTCTTTGTTCCTTTCTTTGACGAAAATGTCTTAATCAATCTGGTGACGCTTGATGCCTACGATCCGATTTCCAAGCAGCCGGACTTTAAGAAGTGCGCGGTTCGGATCGAGAAAGCCTGAAGAATGATGGTAAAGACGCTTAAAACAACAGTCTTTTTTGGAACGGTTCTCTTTTGCGTGCTGGTTGCACTAGGCGGCCGCGCGCTTTCTGAGCAGGCGACTCCTCAACAAGGTAGTAAGAAGCTGCCTCGCGCCTATGAAGGCGCCCCGCCCCTGATCCCCCACGATGCGGAAGCGAGGAAAGGAGTGTGCCTGGCTTGCCACGAATTCGGGGTCGCCGGGGCTCCGATCGTCCCGCATCCGACGCGTAATCATTTCTGCTTGCAGTGCCACGTCGGCCAGGACCTGTCGGTAAAGGCATTCCCAGCCGTGTCGACTGAGGAAGACAAGTAACTGGAGTGAAGGGATCCGAAGAAAGTCGAGCGTATTCCCCATCATGATCGCTACCCAGACGCGTAAGCTCGGGATAGAGAAAGCGAGGGGTATTCGTGTTGGAAATGGATGTAATCGATCGTAAACTATTGGATGCGATCCAGGCCGGCATCCCGCTTGTAGAGCGCCCTTATCGCGCCCTCGGCGAGAGCTTGGGCCTGACTGAAGACGATGTGATCGAGCGCGTTGCCCGGCTCAAAGCTGAAGGTTTTGTCCGAAATATCGGCGCCATTTTCGATACCTCGCGCCTTGGCTATCGATCATCGCTGGTCGGCTTCCGATTGCGTGAGGAGTGCGTTGACGAAGCGGCCGCGCAGATTAACGCTCATCCTGGGGTAAGCCACAACTATCTCCGCAGGTATACGCTTCCTGACACCTTCGGTGTGAATGCGTGTTGCCCGTATAATGTATGGTTTACCCTTGCTGTTTCCCCAGAGAGTCGGCTGGGGCTCGAATCCAGCGTTGCGGTGTTGGCGCAAGATACGGGCGCCGAGGCGGCACGACTCTTTCCGGCACTCAGGGTCTTTAAGATCGGGGTACGCCTGGATATGGATACCGACGCAGCAGGCGTACGTAAGGAAGAGGGCCATTTCTTCACGGGCAACGGTCATTCCGAGCGCGGTCTAGATCCCGATGAGCGCCGGATCGTGCGAGTTCTCCAAGATGATCTACCGCTTGCAGGGGAGCCGTTTCGCGAGGCCGCCAGGCAGTGTGGACTGGGTGTTGAGATGATGTTGGTCTGTGCTCAAGAGCTTCTCCAGCGGCACATCATGCGCCGCTTTGCGGCGATCTTACACCACCGCAAGGCCGGCTACACCGGGAACGTCATGGCGGCGTGGTCGGTGCCGGAAGAGAAAGTAGAGGCTGTCGGACTTCAGATGGCGCAGTTTCGCGCGGTCAGTCACTGTTATCAGCGCCCCACCTTTCCGGACTGGCCGTTTTCGCTCTTTACGATGGTCCATCAGAAGAGCCGGGAAGCATGCGAGGAAACGGTTGCAGCGATCAGTGGAGAGACGGGGATCGAGCATTACACGATGCTGTGGACAGTACGGGAATTCAAAAAAGTTCGGCTGAGATATTTCACCGGAGAGGATACCGCCTGGGAGGAAAAAGCGGCAACACGGATTCCTCCGCAGGCTCATCTGAGACCAAGCGATCAGAGCTGGACTGATATACGGACTACCGCCGCCGCTCCTACCACTTGATCGCTGAGCGCTTCCAGCGGATGCTCGCCGAGACGGCCACCGACGTCTGGTCTCCCGCTCGACTAAACGAGCCACGCACTCAGGCCCTGGATCACTCGTGCTCAGTGTCCTGGAGAGCCGGTACCTGAAGGACGCTGTCCTGGAGGCGCAGTTCCGTGGCTGTATGCGAGGGTGGGCTTAATCGCTCTTGGCCTTTGCGGCTTCCGTGGTCCCGACGGGCCTCTCGGTGATGGCGCTTCTGGCGATCTCTACCGTCACGTTTTCCGCAATCCTGACCTTGACCCGGTTGTCTTCACCAAACTTGACAATTGTGCCGTATAAGCCTCCAGTGGTGATAATCTGATCGCCGGTCTTCAGATTAGCCAGCATATCCTTTTGCTCTTTCTGCTTCTTTTGCTGAGGGCGAATCATTAAGAAGTAGAAAACTAGGAATATCAGTACCGAAGGGAGCATGACCGGGAGTATACTTGTAGGTTCGGCTGGAGATGCAGCCCCCTGTTGCGCATACGCTATGTCCATTGTCTGACCTCCTTTGAGTCGTGTTGTGTCATGCCACAGTGTTGTCGCGATTCAACGTAGCAGTGTTTTCGAGAAACCTTGTCCGGAATGCGGCAAAGCTCCCATTTTCGATGGCCTGGCGGATCTCCTGCATAAGCGTAACATAGAAATGAAGGTTGTGGAGCGTGTTCAGGCGCAGTCCAAGGATCTCACCCGCCATAAAGAGGTGTCGAAGATAGGCGCGGGAGAAGTGCCGACAGGTATAACAATCACAGGCGGGATCGGGCGGCCTCTCGTCTGACGCATACGCCGCCCCCTTGATGTTGATTCGGCCCTGGCTGGTGAACAGACTTCCGGTCCTGCCGTGTCTGGTGGGCATCACACAGTCGAACATGTCTACCCCACGCAACACGTTTTCTACGAGATCCTCCGGCGTTCCGACCCCCATCAGGTAACGAGGCTGATCGGCGGGCAGAAGCGGCGTAACATGGGCGACGGTCTCGTACATGACGGCTTTCGGTTCGCCGACGGCGAGGCCGCCTAATGCATAGCCGTCAAAGCCGATCTTCTGCAAAGCTGTCGCGGCCTGTTCCCGCAGCGCTTTATCGGTCCCTCCCTGCAGGATGCCGAACAGCCCCATTTGTCCATCGGGATGAGCCGTTCGAGATCGCTCTGCCCACGTGAGTGTCAGCTCCAGCGATCGCTGAAGGTAGTCGGTCGTCGAGGGATAGGGGGCGCATTCGTCAAGCGGCATGATAATATCCGCGCCAAGCGACTCTTGAACTTGGATGGCCAGCTCCGGCGAGAGAAAGTGCGATGATCCGTCAAGGTGAGACCGAAAGCTGACCCCTGCCTCCGAGATCTGTTGTAATCGGGCCAGGCTGTAGACCTGGAACCCCCCGCTGTCGGTAAGGATCGAGCCGGACCACGCCATGAAGCGATGCAAACCGCCCAACTCCTCAATAAGCCGATGGCCTGGACGTAGGTACAGGTGATAGGTGTTACACAGGGCCAACTGTACCCCTTCGACTTCCAGTTCATGGGGTGTGAGCGCCTTGACCGCTCCTCCCGTCCCGCACGGCATAAACACAGGCGTCTCCACCGTGCCGTGAGGCGTCTTCAGACGACCCCGCCGCGCACCTGTCGCAGCATCGATCTTCAATAACTCAAAAGTCACTATCTTTCCTTTTGGGCCGTCAGCACTCAGCGATCAGCGTTCAGCCGGATCGGTATCCGCAGGGGGCTGACTGCTGATTGCTGTCTCGCTGCCTGATCACACAATTAACATCGCATCGCCGTAGGAGTAGAAACGGTAGCGCCTGGCGATGGCCTCGCGATACGCAGCCAACATCGTCTCCCGGCCTGCGAAGGCAGAGACCAGCATGAAGAGGGTAGAGCAAGGCAGATGAAAGTTGGTAATGATGGCGTCGATACTCGTAAAACGATAGCCCGGGTAGATAAAGAGGTCTGTCAGACCTGCCCCAGCCCGTACCTCGCCCATTGCTGCGGCATGCTCCAGGGTCCGGACGGTCGTCGTTCCCACCGCGATCACCCTCCGCCCCTCTCTCCTGGCGGCCTTGACCGCCAAGGCCGTCTGCTCCGGAATGATATAGCGCTCCGGCTCCATCCGATGCTGTGCAACCTCCTTCATTCGAACAGGACGAAACGTACCAGGGCCGACAAAGAGCGTGATCGGAGTGACAGCGATACCGTGCCGTGTGAGTGTCTCAATCAGTGCCGGTGTGAAGTGGAGGCCGGCCGTGGGCGCCGCGACGGCCCCTTCATGCTTTGCGTATACCGTCTGGTACCGCTCGCGATCCAAAGTGCTAGGGTCTAGGGTAGAGGGTGTAGGGTATAGAGATGTCGGATCGTCTTTTGCTGACTGCTGACCGCTAACTGCTGACCGCTGTCTTTTGATGTAGGGTGGAACCGGCATCTGACCGAAGCGCCACAACAGGTCGGCGAGTCTTCCGTCATACACAAGCTTGAGCAGATGGCGTCCCTCACCGCGTTTTTCTATCACCTCGGCGGTAATCGTGTCGTCGGCCAAGGCAAGGCGGTCGCCGATCCGAATCTGCCTGGATGGCTTGATCAAGGCCTCCCAGCAGTCTGTCCCGGCAGGGCCCATGTCGGGATCGACCTCAACCTCAAACAGGAGCAACACCTCGATGTGATGCCGCCGCTCGGATCGGCCGAAGAGCCTGGCAGGGATCACTTTAGCCTCATTGATGACCAACAGGTCTCCTGGAACGAGGTACTCCGGGAGATCGTGGAAGATACGATCGTGCAGAGCGCCTGTGTTCCGTTCCAGAACCAGGAGCCTCGAGCGATCGCGCTCAGGAACGGGCGCTTGCGCAATCAGCTCAGTGGGCAGGGTGTAGTTAAAATCGGCTGTCTGAAGCGACATGGACACTGGAGGAGTCAGCTCCCGGCGGGATCGAGTCACCGCTCACCGGCGGCGAAATAATGACAAGAGTATGGTCAGGAGGATACTCAAGAGTATTGAGGTCGTGAGGGGAAAATAGAATGAGAAGTTCTTTCGTTGGATATAGATGTCCCCCGGCAACCTCCCAATGAAAGGGATCTTTCCGATGAATAGGAGGAGTCCCCCTATGGCGGCCAGGACGAGGCCGAACAGGATCAACATCCTGGCGAGTGAATCCATCCCCCGCACGGCTCCCCTGTCTTCAGTAATAGTGAGCGCTCCCGTCAGCCCTGCCATAACTCGCCTTGCAACTCGGCCGGGCGGGGGAGCTTGAAGTGATCAAAGGCCAGGCGAGTGACGGTGCGGCCTCTTGGAGTCCTGGCCAGAAACCCTTGCTGAATCAAAAACGGCTCATAGACGTCCTCGATCGTATCTTTTTCCTCTCCCACTGCGACTGCGAGTGTCTCGATTCCCACCGGCCCGCCGGCAAACTTTTCGATGATGGTGTGCAGGATCCTCCGATCCATCTCGTCGAACCCATTGGTGTCCACCTCGAGCCGTTCCAGTGCGCTCTGCGCAACTTCACGGGTGATGACACCATCCCCAAGCACCTGGGCGAAGTCCCTGACGCGCCGCAGCAGGCGATTGACGATGCGAGGCGTTCCACGGGAGCGCCGTGCGATTTCCCACGCACCATCCTCCATGATCGATACCCCTAGAATCTGTGCCGACCGCAGGACGATCCGGAAGAGATCGGTCTCATCGTAAAAGTCCAGACGCTGGACCACACCGAACCGATTGAGCAGGGGCGAGGCCAGAAGCCCTGCACGAGTTGTGGCCCCGATCAAGGTGAAACGCGGCAGCTTCAGCCGGTAGCTCTGTGCGCTCGGGCCCTGACCGATGATCAGGTCCAACCGGTAATCTTCCATGGCCGGGTAGAGCGTCTCTTCGACCAGGGGATTCAGCCGGTGGATCTCGTCGATGAACAGAACATCCTGTTCCCTGAGACTCGAGAGGATGGCCGCCAGGTCTTTCTGCCGTTCGATGACCGGTCCGGAGGTGACCCGGATACTTACCCCCATCTCCGAGGCAATCATAAAGGCGAGAGAGGTCTTGCCAAGCCCAGGCGGACCGTAGAAGAGCAAGTGGTCCAGGGGTTCCCTTCGCGCTTTCGCTCCACGGACGAAAACCTGGAGATTCGCCTTCACCTTCTCCTGACCGATATAGTCATCCCAGGCTTGTGGGCGCAGGCTTTGCTCGAGTTCCTGATCCTCGTCCTGAAGCTGCCGATTGGCTACCCGTTCCCGGCCGCTTTCCTGCTTTTGCTTTGCCGTTGTCATGGCCGCTTCCCCGTCCCCTCGGAGAGATGCTTCAGGGCCTGCTTGACGAACGTTTCAAAGTCCGTCCCGTCGCCGACGGCGTGATGCGCCGCCTCCGCCGCCGCCGAGGCTTCTTTGCGACTGCAACCCAGGTTCAGCAGTGCGGAGACGACGTCCTCGATGGTCCGATCTCGCTCCGGGCTCGGCTGGCGGTCGACCACGACCCGACCCCTACAGGGGACCTCCCTGACCTTGTCCTTCAATTCTACGATGATCCGCTCGGCTGTTTTCCGCCCCACCCCCGGAATCGCCTTAAGCCTTGCGATATCGCCCTCCAGGACAGCCGGGATGAACTCCTCCACCGCGATTCCAGACAGGATGTTGGCTGCGAGGCGAGGGCCGATTCCGGAGACCCCCGTCAGCAGTTCGAACGTTATCCGCTCCTCGAGAGTATGAAACCCGTACAACTGGATGGCATCCTCGCGGACATGCGTGTAGATGCGAAGGCGCACCTCCTGTTGAATCTCCGGGAGCTGATAGAACGTCGAAAGCGGAACAAAGACCTGGTAGCCGACCCCGTTCACGTCGATTACGATCTGTCCGGGATCCTTAGACGCCAATAGACCGCGAAGTTGAGCGATCACCGTCCTCTGCCTCCCAATCGATGCAGGAGTCCGGCCGAATGATGGTGGCAGATGGCCACGGCCAGCGCATCGGCCGCGTCGGTCGAACGGATCGGCTCTTTGAGGCCAAGGAGCGACTGAACCATCTGCTGGACCTGGCGTTTGCCCGCGGCGCCATATCCTGTGACAGCGCTTTTTATCTGCAGCGGGCTATATTCCGCGATAGCAAGCCCGTTCTGCGCGGCAGCCAGAATCGCGACCCCTCTCGCCTGACCCAGCTTGAACGCGCTTTGTACATTTTTCGCGAAGATAAGGCTTTCGATCGCTGCCCACTCCGGTTGATAACAACGGATCAACTCGGCCAGGCGGCTGTAGATCTGTTGCAGGCGGGTGGGAAACGGGTCGTGAGGCGTGGTAATGATGCTGCCGTATTCTACGGCTCGCAATGCGCCGTCACTGCGAGCCACCATCCCGTAGCCGGTCGCGCCGGCCCCCGGATCAACCCCTAAGACCAGCACGGCCCTTCCATCGGGATTATTGGGCGATCCAATGGTTCAACACCGCTTACCACTGGCCTAGCCGGTCACTGCGGCCATGATCTCTTCCGGGATGTCGAAGT
>JACPQW010000196.1 GCA_016190285.1 Candidatus Methylomirabilis oxygeniifera | reverse complement strand
GGTCGAAAGGCGGGCCATTCGCGATGCTGCAGAGCAGGCCGGAGCGCGCGAGGTATACCTGATGGAAGAGCCGATGGCCGCGGCGATCGGGGCCGGACTCCCGGTCCAGGACCCCGTCGGCAGCATGATCATCGACATCGGGGGCGGTACGACCGAGGTGGCCGTCATCTCCCTGGCTGGGATCGTGTATGCCCAGTCGGTCAGGATTGCCGGGGACGAGATGGATGACGCGATCGTCCAGTATCTGAAGCGGAAGTATAACCTGCTTGTAGGAGAACGGACCGCAGAGAGAGTGAAGATCCAGATCGGCTCGGCGTTCCCGTTCGACGAACCCCATAAAATTGAGATCAAAGGACGTGACCTGATCGGCGGCATCCCGAAGACCATCACCGTCAGCGACAGCGACGTCCGAGAGGCCCTCCACGATCCGATCCATGCCATTGTCGACGCGGTCCGAACAGCCTTGGAGCGGACGCCGCCGGAGCTGGCCGCCGACATCGCGGACAAGGGGATCGTGATGGCCGGCGGCGGGGCCCTGTTGCACGGTCTGGATGTGCTGATTGCCCATGAGACCCACCTCAAGGTGCGGGTGGCTGAAGATCCGCTCTCGTGTGTCGTGCTCGGAACAGGGAAGGCGCTGGACGAGCTGGATCTCCTCAAAAGGGTGTGCCTCGAGGCGTAAAGGCGGTTCGCCCGGAGGCCTGCCGAATATGTTATCTGCGTGGCGCACACCTCGCTTCGCTCTGCAACCCCGTAGGCTGTACAGACAGGCATGACTCGACTGCTGCTTCGATATCGACGGACACTCGTCCTTTCGACCGCTCTACTGTTGGCCTTCGTGCTGATGACGCTGCAAGTTCGCAGCGGCAGCTCCGTCGCACTGTTGACGAAGCAGATCCTCCTCACCTCCATCTCCCCGTTCCTGCGAGTTGCTACGAAGAGCTTCGATATCACTGCGACGGTCTGGAATGAGTACGTTGATCTTCGCCGGGTTCGCCGCGACAATCAGCTTCTGAAGGAGGAGGTCAGACAACTCCGAACTGAGGTGGGTGAACTGCGCGAGACAGCCTTGGAACATGCTCGTATGGGCCATCTCCTTCAATTGGGCAACCGAGTGGGTACGGAGGCGGTTGTCGCCAGGGTCATCGGCAAAGACACGACAAACTGGTTCAGAACGATCCTGATTGATACGGGGGCGAACCAGGGGATCCAGCGCCACATGGTGGTCGTGACTCGTGAAGGGCTGGTAGGTCGGGTGATAGATGTCACCGCATTGGCGTCTCGGGTACAGCTCATTACCGATCCGGGAAGCGCGGTCGGCGTACTTATCCAACGAAGCCGTACCATCGGGGTCGCTGCGGGGAGCCAAGGCAGCGCTATCCAGATCAAGTATCTTCCGTTGATGGCCGACGTGGCCGTCGACGATCGAATCATCACCTCGGGGATGGGCGGGATCTTTCCAAAAGGTATCCCGGTGGGTAAGGTCATACGGTCGAGCCGACCGGCGAACGGTACGTTATTCCAATTAATTGAGGCGCAGCCGCACGCCGATTTTTCGCGCATGGAGGAGGTGATGGTTCTGAAACGACCGCCTTCGAGCGGCCTGTCATGGGCAAGCGAGGAGCCTCCGCCATGATGACGTTTCTGCTCGCGCTTTTCGGCGCCTGCCTTCTCCAGACCGCCATCGTCCCTCGACTGGCTATCGGCGGTATTCAGCCGGACCTGTTTCTGATCCTCCTCTTCGGACTCAGTCTTTCGGTAGAGCCGGAGCTGGCCGCCGCCGCCGGCTTCCTCATCGGACTGTACCAGGACTCGCTTTCGGGTGCTCCTCTTGGCCTCAACGCGTTCGCGTTGAGTCCGATCGGCTTCCTGGTGAGCGGATTGAGTCAGCAGGTGAAGACGACCCAGCCGGTCTGGCGATTTGCTCTGCTCTGTGTGGCCGGCCTACTGTCCGGACTCATCACCCTGCTGCTTCTTCGTTTCTTCCACTCGCCCCGCCCCTTGGCGTCCGCCCTCCTGTGGACCGCGCTGCCGAGCGCGCTCTATACCGGGATGTTGGGGACCGGGCTACTTGGCGTGCTGAAGCCGAACACCAACAAAGGCCTGACCTGATGAGCAGGGAACGTGAGATTTCGAACCGCTATGCCTCCTTCCAGAAACGGATCAGGGTGGCCGCCATCCTGGTCTCTGCAGCCGTCCTGATCCTGGTGCTCCGTCTCTGGGCTCTCCAGATCCTGGAAGGCGATCGTCTGCTCCAACTGTCCCTCAATAATCGCCTGCGCCTGCGACCGGTCGAGGCGCCCAGAGGGCTCATCTTGGATCGAAACGGAGAGCTCATGGTAGAGAATCTGGCCTCCTTCGACCTGTATGCGACGCCGGAGGATATGTCTGATATCGAGGACACCATGCGGCGGCTCGCGGAGATCCTCCAGTCCTCACCGGATGAGTTAAGGCAGCGCGTCTCGCAAGGACAGGGCTCACAACTGGAGCCGGTGCTGTTGCGGAAAGGAGTGGACGAGCGAATCGTTGCGGCTATCGAGGAGCACAAGATCGATTTGCCGGGCGTGAGCCTTAGAGTCAGACCGGTGCGCACGTATCCTAATGGCGGGTCCGCCGCTAGCCTGCTGGGCTATGTTGCCGAGGTGAGTCGAACGCAACTCAAGTCGAAAGAGTTTCGGGACTTTCGTCCGGGTGAGACGATGGGGCAAGCCGGGATCGAGCGGCGATACGATGCGTTCATACGGGGCGTCGACGGTGGGGAACAGGTAGAGGTGAACGCGCTCGGAAAAGTCAGCCGGCCGATCCAGCAGGTTGAACCGCAGTCCGGATTCAATCTGCATCTCACGCTCGATAACCGGCTGCAGCGGGTCGCGGAGGAGGCCTTGCAGGGCAGAAGCGGCGCGCTCATCGCAGTTCATCCGTCTACCGGTGAAATCCTGGCGATGGTCAGCCAGCCATCGTACGATCCAAACCAGTTCTCTCAGCGTATGACTCCTGACCAGTGGCGAAAGCTCACGGGTGACCCGCATCATCCTATGCAAAATAAAGGGCTCCAGGGTCAGTACGCGCCGGGCTCCATCTTCAAGCTGGTGACCGCGCTTGCCGCCCTCGAGAAGGGATCCATTACGCCTGAGACCAAGTTTTCCTGCGACGGCGCCTTCAGTCTTGGCTCCCATCTTTTCCACGACTGGAAGAAAGGCGGTCACGGGACATTAGATCTCCGGCAGGCCATCGCCAACTCCTGCAACATCTACTTCTATAATACCGCCCTCAAAGCCGGAATCGGAGAGATCACCCGCGTTGCCGGGGAGCTGGGGCTTGGCGCCCCATCCGGGCTTGGGCTGAGCGGTGAAGCGCGGGGCATCATCCCCCCCAAGCCAACCGGTCCACCAGAGGCAGGTGGATGGTATCCCGGCAACACCGTGATGGCCGGAATCGGACAAGGGATGGTCACTGTCACGCCGATGCAGGCCGTGATGATGGTCTCCGCCATTGCCAACGGGGGGTCCCTCTACCGCCCCTGGGTCGTGCGGAAGGTCGAGACACTGGACCGTGAAATGATCGAGGAGTACGGCTCAGAACTTGTCCGGAAGGTCAATATCGATCCGGATAACCTGGCAATCGTCAGAGAAGGGATGCAGGCGGTCGTCAGCGAGGGGACGGGGGGCCGCGCCAAGATTCCCGGACTCCGGGTGGCCGGTAAGACGGGAACCGCACAGGTTGTAGAGAATAAGAAGAATGGTTCGCAGAGGGGCGATCAACGGGACAACGCCTGGTTCGAGGCCTTCGCGCCAGCAGATAATCCCCAGATCGCCATTGCCGTGGTGGTCGAGCACGGCGGGTTCGGCGGTCAAGTGGCTGCACCGATTGCGAAGAGCCTTCTGGAGGCGTGGTTCAAGTTGCCCAAAGAACCGAGGCCGGCTCGGGTTGCTGAGACGGAACCGGCCGAAGGCGACTGATGGGAGCGCACCCTATGTTGACATCTCGCCGCGTCCTACCCGCCTTCGACTGGCGACTTA
Organism: Candidatus Methylomirabilis oxygeniifera; assembly: GCA_016190285.1. Lineage (GTDB taxonomy): Bacteria > Methylomirabilota > Methylomirabilia > Methylomirabilales > Methylomirabilaceae > Methylomirabilis > Methylomirabilis oxyfera_D. The sequence continues at coordinate 2,725 of JACPQW010000196.1, read as the reverse complement.
TCGCCGCGGCCGCCGGGCTTGCGGCCCTGAGCGTCCTGATCATTTACAGTACGAGCGGGATGCACGCCTCGCTCTTCCGAAGATCGCTGTATCTGAAACAGGCGACCTGGATGGTGATGGGAGTCTTCGCCATGGTCCTGCTCTGCGTCGTCCCTTACCGGACAACCTGGGGTCTGGCCTATCCGCTGTACGCCTTTCTCCTTGGGGCTCTGTTGCTTGTCGCCCTGATCGGCCGCACCGGCATGGGTGCCCAGCGATGGCTCAGCATCGGATCGTTCGCGTTTCAGCCCTCGGAGTTCATGAAGCTGTCACTCATTATTCTCCTGGCTCGCTACTTTGAAGACCACAAGGACGAGTTGCATACGCCTCGGATCTTCATCCTGCCGATCATCCTGACCCTTGTGCCGATGGCCTTTGTCCTGCGGCAACCCGATCTTGGCACCGCCATCATGCTGCTCTTAATCTCCACCAGCATCCTGGTGGTGATGGGGCTGAAGATTCGCTACCTCGTTCTGCTCGGCGCAGCCGGAGCTGCCGTCGCCCCGGTGCTCTGGCACTTTCTGCATGACTACCAGAAGAATCGAGTGCTCGTATTTATCTATCCGGACATGGATCCCATGGGTGCAGGTTATCATGTCGCCCAATCGAAGATCGCCGTCGGCTCAGGCGGATTGATCGGAAAGGGATGGATGGCTGCCACGCAGAGCCAGCTCAACTTCCTGCCGGAGAATCACACCGACTTTATCTTCGCCGGCCTTGCGGAGCAGTGGGGCTTCATCGGCTCTCTGGGCCTGCTGCTGGTCTATGCCTACCTTCTTTCAAGGGGCCTGCGCCTGGCTAAAGATGCCCATGACCTGTTCACCATGGTCACGAGCTTCGGCATCGTGTGTATGATGGCGTGGCAGGTAGTCATCAATGTCGGGATGGTGACCGGCATCATGCCGGTGGTCGGCATTCCGCTCCCGCTGCTGTCCTACGGGGGCTCGTCCATGCTGATGAATATGCTGGCCGTCGGCTTCCTGCTCAACATTCAAAAGCATCGCTATCTGTATTGAGCGGGTATGAAGCCTTGACAGGTCTTGCTATCGCTGCTATGAAAGTAAGCGCTCAGCTTAAGGTGAAAGAGGCTGAAGGTAGATAGACTGAAGGCTGAGGAGGGAGGAGGAGAGACTGAAGCCAGAAGGGAGCAGGAGATTATACCTACACACCTTCAGTCTTCAGTCTAAACTCCTGATACTTGGTCGCTGACGGCTGATTGCTATGAACTATAAAGAGACACTGAACCTGCCAAGCACCGCCTTTCCGATGAAAGCGGATCTCCCGGTGCTCGAGCCGTCCATCCTGACGCGGTGGGACGCCTCGGGTCTCTATGATCGGCTCCGCGAGGTCCGGGCTGATCGACAGGTCTGGATCCTCCATGACGGCCCTCCCTATGCGAATGGCCATATTCATATCGGTCATGCGCTCAATAAGATCCTGAAGGACTTCGTGGTCAAGTCCAAATCGATGTTCGGCTATAACGCGACCTACGTCCCGGGATGGGATTGCCTCGGGCTTCCGATCGAACACCAGGTCGATAAAAACCTGGGCAGCAAAAAGACGGAGGTGTCACTGGTCGAAAAGCGGGGACTCTGCCGCGAATACGCTGCCAGGTTCGTCGACATTCAGCGGGAAGAGTTCAGACGCCTCGGAGTACTCGGCAACTGGTCGATCCCGTATCTCACTATGGATTACATGTACGAGGCGACGATTGTCCGTGAGCTGGGAAGGTTATTCGGAACGGGGGCAGCGTACAAAGGCAAGAAGCCGGTCCACTGGTGCGCCTCATGTCGGACGGCCCTGGCCGAGGCCGAGGTCGAGTATGCCGATCATACATCGCCGTCCATCTACGTCAAGTTTCCGCTTACCCCGGATGTCGCGGAGCGGTTGCCGATTCTCCAGGGAAGACGGGCGTGTGTGGTGATCTGGACGACGACACCATGGACGCTGCCGGCGAATCTGGCGATCGCCGTACATCCGGACGCATCGTACGCGATCGTCGAATCGGCCGATGAGTGCTTCATCATCGCCAAAGATCGGCTGGAGACGACGCTTGCCGCGACAGGCGTGAAGGCGAGCCGGGTCGTCGAGGAAGTACCGGGCCGTACGCTGGAAGGGCTGACGGCCGGACACCCATGGATCGAACGACCCTCGAAGGTTGTGTTGGCCGACTATGTCACGATGGACCAGGGGACAGGGTGCGTACACACGGCGCCGGGGCACGGTGTCGAGGATTATGAGACCGGTCTCCGATACGGCCTCGATATCTATAACCCTGTCGATGCTGCCGGCCGGTTCGTCGCGGACCTGCCGCTTGTCGGCGGCCTGAGCGTCTGGAAGGCCAACAGCACGATTATTGCCGAGCTTCAGCGCCGAGGTCTGCTGCTGTCGGAGGTGCAAATCGAACACTCCTATCCCCATTGCTGGCGATGCAAACACCCGACGATCTTCCGGGCGACGGAGCAGTGGTTCGTCTCTATGGACGCAGCCGTCCTCCCTGATGAAGGCGGCGGACAGACCGGACTGCGCGCCAAGGCCCTGGCGGAGATCAAGAAGGTCCGATGGATTCCCTCCTGGGGTGAGGATAGGATCAGCAATATGATCGCCTACCGCTCCGACTGGTGCATCTCGCGGCAACGGGCCTGGGGGGTCCCGATCGTCGCCTTCTACTGCGCGCATTGCGGCC
>JACPQW010000199.1 GCA_016190285.1 Candidatus Methylomirabilis oxygeniifera | reverse complement strand
GGCAAGATCATCGGCGGCGGCCTGCCGGTCGGCGCGTACGGCGGTCCGCGCTCGGTCATGGAACAGGTTGCTCCGCTGGGTCCCGTCTATCAGGCCGGGACCCTCTCAGGCAATCCCCTCGCCATGAGAGCCGGCATCGAAACCCTTCGGCTCCTCGACGAACCGGGATTCTACGAGCGGCTTGAGGCGAAGGGCAAGCGACTGGAAGCCGGGCTGCAGGAGTTGGCGGCCAAGGAGGGAGTGCCGCTTCAGTGCCAACGGGTCGGCTCGATGTGCACCGCCTTCTTCGCCGAGCGGCCTGTCATCGATTACCAGACGGCCCGAGCCGCGAATACCGATCGCTTTGCCGCATTCTTCCGGGCGATGCTGCAGCGGGGAGTCTATCTTCCACCCTCTCAGTTTGAGGCGGCCTTTCTGTCCGATGCGCATACCGCCGACGACATTGAATCGACTCTTCTGGCTGCAAAAGATGCCCTGGTTGCGCTGCGCTGTCATTGACATCTCATCACGCATAATCATATCACTTACTCGAATTGAAGGAGGGCTGTTGAGTTGCTGACCTTGATGCTGTCCCGGCTTCGTTGCCAGTGGTTATTCGCAGTATCGATGTTGGTTATCGTGGGGACTTCTCCCGCATTCGGCGCTGAGAGCCAAGGTGCGGCAAGCGCTCAGTCGAACTACAATACGAAGTGTGCCAGATGCCACGGTGAAAGCGGTAAAGGCAATGGAATGCAGGCAAGGATGCTTTTTTTTATGATGAAGATGCCCGACTTGGCCGATTCGGCCTATATGCAAACACGGTCCGATGATGCCCTTTTTCAGATTATCAAGGCGGGTGGTAAAGCGGGAATGCCTGCATTTGGGCTCAAGCTGACCGACCCCGAGATGAGGGAGTTGGTGGCCTACATCAGAGGCTTTAGCAAGACGTCAGGGTCGCCGAAGCCCGCGAGCGCAGTGCGGTAAACATCTGCTTTTGTCCTTGACAGGGCGGAGGACGCTGTGCTAGTATGCTAAAAATTTCACGAAGTTGATTGTGAGATTCCGGTAGGCCCTGCAGCGAACAGTCGGCAAACTCTTCAGGATGCCCTGCGCGGGGCATTTTTTTTGTCGCCGTGAATAATATATATCACGGGCGCGGCGATCCCCGCCACGAGGCTAGGCCGTAAGACCCGCCTCGTCCACGTCGGACGCGCATTTCGAATGTAGGTGATGAGATGGCAGCAGATTATGCAATCGTAGGTATTTTTCTGATCGTCGGTCTGCTTTTCGTTGTGGTGAATGTCGACGTCGTCTCCCGACTGCTGCGTCCTACCAACCCTGAGCCGGAAAAGTTGACCACGTACGAGTGCGGCGAAGATCCCGTCGGCGCCTCCTGGATCCGTGTTCACGTCCGATATTATCTGTATGCCCTGGTCTACGTCATCTTCGCGGTGGAGACGATCTATCTGCTGCCTTGGGCAGTCGTCTTCCGGAAGTTGGGGCTGTTTGCCTTTGTGGAGATGATGCTCTTTATCGCCATTCTGTTGGTGGGTTTCGCCTATGCCTGGCGCAAGGGCGCCCTGGAGTGGGTCTGATGACGCCGGATGAGGTCATTGACACCATAAAGGCGCAGTTCGGCGATGCCGTGAAGGCATCAGAGGTCAAGGGCGTCGAGGCCCGAATGGATATCCATCGGGAGAGGAACTACGAGATCCTGACGACACTGAAAGGGATGGGGCTCGATTATCTGAACTGCCTGAGTGCTGTGGACAGGATTGCGAGCGGCGAGCTCGAGGTCGTCTACAACCTCTCCTCCCTGTCGCTGCCGACAAAGGCCCTGGTGAGAGTACGAGTTCCGCGGGAGGATCCGATCATCCGGAGCGTGGCGTCGCTGTGGGGCACGGCAGACTGGCATGAACGGGAGGCGTTCGACATGATGGGGATCCGCTTCGATGGTCATCCGGACCTCCGGCGGATTCTGCTCTCTGAGGATTGGGTCGGGTATCCGTTGCGTAAAGACTATCAAGATGAACGGCTGGTCCCGTATGAGCCAGTGTAATGGCGCGCTACTCAATTGGTCGTCATTGCGAGCGACCAACGGGAGCGTGGCAATCCGACACGCAGTGTCGTTGCGAGCCGCAGGCGAAGCAATCCCGATGAGATTCCTCGCTTCGCTCGGAATGACCCTTCGGGTCAGATTGCTTCGGCTTCGCCTCGCAATGACGTGGATGGGGACTTTCGGAGTAATGAAGACAGGAACATGAATTCGCACGAACACGACATGGAGATCGCTGAGCGCACCCAGGAAACGATGGAGGAGATGTACGTCAACATGGGGCCGCAGCACCCCAGCACGCACGGCGTGCTTCGCCTCATGTTGAAGCTGGATGGCGAGGTCGTGACCGAGGTCATCCCGTACATCGGCTACCTGCACCGCTGCCATGAAAAGATCGGCGAGAACCGCATCTATACGCAGATCATTCCGTACACCGACCGATTGGACTATCTGGCATCGATGTATAACAACTTCGGCTTCGTGTTGACGGTGGAACGGCTTCTCGGGGTTACGGTGCCGGAGCGGGCCGAGTATATGCGGGTGATCCTGGGAGAGTTGCAACGAATTGCCAGCCACCTGATCTGGTTGGGGACCTTCGGCCTCGACTTGGGCAATTTCACGATTTTTATGTACTGCTTCCGTGAGCGCGAAAAGATCCTGGATCTGTTCGAATCGGTCTGCGGTCAACGGCTGAACTACGCCTTCTATCGGATCGGCGGGATGCCGCTGGACTTCCCCGATTCTTTCGTGGCCGACTGCAAGGCGTTTCTGGAATGGTTCAAGCCGCGCCTGCCGGAGTACGATGCCGTGATGACCGACAACATCATCTTTCAAAAACGGGTGCAGGGTCTCGGGATACTCGACGCGAAGACCGCCATCAACTATGCCATCAGCGGGCCGATGCTCCGCGCCTCCGGGATCAAGTGGGATCTGCGCCGAAACGATCCGTACTCTATCTACGATCGCTTCGAATTCGATATTCCGGTGGGAGCCTCCGGCGACGTCTGGGACCGCTATATGGTCAGACGCATCGAGATGGAAGAGAGCGTGAAGATCGTTGAGCAAGCCCTCCAGGGGCTGCCGTCCGGCGAGATCATGGCAAAGATGTCGAAGAAACTGAAGCCGCCCGTTGGAGACATCTACACCAGGGTGGAATCGCCCCGGGGCGAGCTGGGGTTCTACATCGTATCCGACGGCTCCGAAAAACCGTACCGGTACAAGGTCCGCTCTCCGACTTTTGTCAACTTGAGCGTACTTCCCATAATCGGTACGGGCTGCCTGGTCGCTGATATCGTGGCCATCCTGGGCAGCATCGACATCGTGCTGGGCGAGGTGGATCGCTGAAGTAACAGCTATGAGCTGTCAGCTAACAGCTTGTTAGGGTGAAAGGTTCATGGAGCCCGTTTACGACATCTTGAGTGCGTGGGGTCTGCCCCTGTTCGTCTCCCAGTTGATCGTGATGCTGGCGGTGGCCACCGCGGTTCTGATCTTTACCGCCGTCTCCGTCATGTTTATGGTCTGGTGGGAGCGAAAGATCAGCGCCCACATCCAGGTCCGCTTCGGGCCGATGCGGGTCGGCGGCTGGCATGGCTGGGCCCAGAGCATCGCCGACGGGATCAAGCTCCTCATTAAGGAGGATATCGTTCCGGCTGGGGCCGACCGGTTGGTGTTTGCGCTGGCGCCGATGGTGGTCTTTGCGGCCTCGCTTGCCTCGTTTGTCATCATCCCGTTCGGTCCGGGCCTCATTGCCGGCGACCTGAACATCGGCGTCCTCTTCTACATCTCGATCTCCTC
>JACPQW010000198.1 GCA_016190285.1 Candidatus Methylomirabilis oxygeniifera | reverse complement strand
CCTCCAGGTCGGCCAGGCGTTCCTGGGAGATCTGGAGTGCCTTAAATCCTGAGAGCGGTCTGACCGCGCCGGGATCGATTCCAGGCGGAAGCGGGATCTCAAAGGCCTGCTTGACCAGGAGTTCCTGCGCCGGCTTACTGAGGAGGAAATCGACAAAACGCCTGGCCTGATTGAGATTGTTCGAACCCTTGACGATGGCCACAGCGTTCGGATTGACCAGGACGCCCATTCCTCGAGGCCCCTGATCCGGATAGACGACCCCGACCGGCAGGTTGGCCTGGAGCGCCAAATGGTAGTTGGGCGAGTTGGTCAATCCCACGGCAAACTCCCCGCTCCCCACGCCTCGCCAGACCTCCGAGTTGTCCGGCAGAACCTGCAGGCCGTTCTCCAGCAGCTTATCGATATAGGCCTTGGCCTTGGCCTCGCCCATAACCTGGACCAGGGCGCTCAACCACGAAAGGGTGGTCCGCTCGCGCGTTCCGGCAATGGCGATCTTCCCCGTCCACCTGGCCTCGGTCAGGTCCAATATCGAGTTCGGAATGTCGCCGTCCTTGACCAGATTCTTATTGTAAATGATCACCCTGGCGCGGCCGGAGATGCCGGTCCACTGCCCGCGGACGCTCTTGTGCTCGGCCGGTATCGCCCGAGCGCCTGGAGAAGCATACGACTGCAGAAGTCCTTCCCTCGCAAGGATCTCGCAAACGCCCGCCTCGGTGGCGATAAAGATATCGGCCCTCGGCCGTCCTCGCTCCTGGATGATCTCGTTGGCGAGACCGGATGTCTTCCCGACCTTCAGCGCCACCTTGATGCCGGTCTCACGCTCAAAGAGCTCTACGACCGGCTTGATGGCGCTCTCCTTGCGGCCGGAGTAGATGACCAACTCGGAGGCCGATGCGGAAGCGTCTACATACACAAGTAACGATGTGACAAGCACAATCGCCCAGCAGGACAGTACTCGCGTTGACAGGTACCCATACATCAGCCTTCTCAAAGGTATCATTGCGCCTCCACCCCCTCACAAAGCGTTTGAAAATACAAGAGGCCTTCTCGTGCAGAATCGCTCACTGAAATCGGGCCATCGCGATCGCTTCCAGACTCTCTTCCTTGTGCATCCGCTCGTCATGCCCGATTTGACGAAACAAATCCGCCATGCTCTCAAAGGAAGCGTAGTCCTCCTCAAAGAGGCTCTTGAACGGCTCCGACTCGAACTGGGGATTTTCCGCCACAAATTCCATATATTCGTGCTCCGCATGGTCCTCAAATTGAGCGTTCAACAGATAACTCCACGACGGCTTTATGACGTACAGAAACCAGCAGATGTGGTAGTAGGTGAAGGCGATCACCTGAGGCAAGATGCGATAGAGGAGAAAACTTTCCTTTATTCCGCGGGCGTGGGTGAGTTCCTCCAGGATAAGCAGGTGCCACATCTCGTTGTCTTGCGCCTCGCGAGCCTCCTTGACCCGGTCGAAGACCCGGCGGGCAAAATTACGATCTGCATACATGTGAGTAATGGCGACGTAGGCGACGTTCTCCCAGGACTGATACGGGACACGGGCGATAAGCTCCAGTACCTTGAATTTGCTGAGCGTCTTTCGGCGACCGTATACGAGGTCCATCGTCATGAAGAGGAGACGGGCCAAGAGGCCGTACCTTGTCCTTGGAGAGCCCAGCGTAACTTGCTGTGCTTGATAGCGTTGTTCGACGGTAAGTTTTTGCAGTTTCGACCCCATGTTACAACCTCCACCGGACGCTTCCTGAACTGTACCCGTCCAAGAGCGGGGTGTGCGGCTTGTGCGGACAGCTGTCATTCCACCTTTCGGTTGCGAATCTGTGAGCACAGCATGACAAAGACATTCATTTTCAATTATATCGCGCGATAGCGCGTCTCTTCGTGGGCTCAGCCGGCCCCTATCGCATGGACTCCTGGCCCTCTGCCGGCGCCGGCGCTGCAGTCTCGGCAAAGGCCGTACAACTCTAATTTGTGATACTGAATATGGAATCCGAGTCTGCGAACCACCTGTTCCTGGAGCGCCTCGATCTCGATACTTGCGAACTCGGTGATCTTGCCGCACTCGGTGCAGATGATGTGGTCGTGGTGACGCTCGCTGGACGCATGTTCGAACAGGGCGCGTCCATCGCCGAACTGCCGCTCGTGGGCAAGCCCGGCATCCTTCAGGAGTTTCAGCGTCCGATAGACGGTGACGAGACCGATCCGCGGGTGCCGACTCCCCACCCGGCGGTAGAGGCCTTCGGCGCTGACGTGGGTTGTGGTGGCGAAGAAAGCCCTCGCGATCAACTCGCGCTGGCGAGTCGCCTTCAGCCCGGCTCGATTCAGGTACTGTTTGAACTGAAGAAGTTTATCCTGCATGGCACGAAAGTGAAAACGATTATCAGTGTCGATAAGCGGGTACAGACTAACCGTTGGTCGGATCAGTGTCAAGAAAAAAATGAAACTACTGGGAATACGCGGTAGTGGGTTAAGGGAAGCGCGCAGGTAGAGCGGACTTACGGTGGGGGCGGGCTCAAGAACTCGGGTGTTCTGAACTGGCGTCAGTTCCACCTCTGAAATTGCCCCGCAGGTCTCCCGCATGGTCGTTGCGAGGAAGCGGTAGCGACCGTGGCAATCTCACAGTATTATGTGGAGTCATGGAGTTGTGCCGGCCAGAACGGGAAGATTGCTTCGCTGCACTCGCAATGACGAGCCGATGGTGATAGCCTGAAGTTGTGGGCTTTCATGCCCATTGGCGTGCTGATCATTGGCATTACACTGTACCGACGTATTCAACCCGTTCTGCCGCGCGCCTGAACCCGAGGCGCGTGTACACACGCTCTGCCTCCGGCGTGGCGACCTCGAGCGCGATGAGTGCGGCGCCTGCTTCGCGGGCAGATCGCGCCGCGTACGCGGTGAGCAGGCCAGCCAGACCGCGCCCGCGAAACTTCGGAGCGGTAGCCATTCCGGTGATATGTCCCACACCGACGACCGTATGCAGGTGTACAACGGCGGCTAGTTGCCCCTCGACCCAGGCGCCGAGCTGTCGCATACCCGCCGACCACATGCGCGCAACCAGCCGGGCACGCAACGTTGGCTCCTGCCACGCCGAGTCGCCAGAGCCGAAGCTGACACTCAGGATACGCTCGGCGGCCCGCATATCCTCAGACCTTGTCTCGCCAAGGCGCACGTCTGCCGGTATCGGCGGGTCGACCGCCTCGCGTTGAAACATCACGTACTTGCCGGACTCGAGCGCGCAACTCGCCGCCTGCAATGCCTCGGCCAGCCCCTCAGGTGCCATCTCAAGCGTAAAATTAAAGTACGGGCCATGGCCCCGCGCACGGTAGTGCACCATGACCTCCTCGATGCGCTCACGCTCTGGTATTGCGCTCCACGGTACGACGTCGGCATAGTTATAGGCGGATACGGTGAACTCGTCGTTTATGAACAGCACGAACGGGCGCATAATGGCTGCCAGGCAACCCATAGAGTGGTTGCGCTCAACGAGGTAAGTTTCGTAAGACTCCAGGGCATTGCGAAGTGATGCGTCCATAAGAAGCACCCTTATCAGATATGTCTGTCAACCGCGTCTGAGCAAAGCGGAAGTAAAGTTCAGGGTTCGTAATTACTGAAGGCAGATAGACTGAAGGCTGAAGGTTTTTAGGGACAAATCATGCGTAATCATACAAAACTTCGGAAAGGTCTTAAATGACTCGATTCGCGCCTTGCGTGATGATTGACATACTTCAGCCTTCAGCCTAAACGCCTTGCTGTTGCCAGGGTTCTTTGAGGAACTGCAGGACAAGGCGGTTAAACTCCCCGGCGTGGGTGAGGATTAAAGCGTGTCCGCCTCCCTGGATCACGACCAGTTTGGCGCCGGGGATCTGCTCGTGGAGTGTCCTGGCAAAACGCATCGGGGTCAGGAGATCGTCATCGCCGGCTACAATCAGGGTCGGCGCTTTGATCCGACTCAAACGATCTTCAGTGAAGTGACTGAGCGCGGCCTCAACTTGGCGGGCGTAGACGTCGGCCGGGAGAAAATATGGATCCTCCATGAACCGGGCAGTGGCCAAGTCCACGAATCCCGGGATAAGATAATCCTGGTACGTGAATACCCATGGACTGGTGGCCCGCGCATACTCTTCCCGGCTGAAGCGGGCCCGCATCAGAGCGAACGAGTTCAATACGTCGGCCCCGCGTCGGTCGGATGAGGTGTAGGTCGAGACCAGGACCAGTCGCTGGACCCTGGCGGGATGGGCGATTGCCAACTCCTGGGCAACCGCCCCGCCCATGGACAGGCCGACGATGTGGGCCTTATCAATGGCGAGCGCGTCCATCAGGCGAACGGCATCATCGGCCATGATCTTAATCGTATAGGAGTTCGGCGAGCGATCACTTTGACCGGCGTCGCGGTTGTCGAACGCCAGGCAACGGAAGTGCTGGGTGAACAGCGGCATCTGCAGCCCCCAGACCCGGTGGTCGATGCCGAGCCCGTGGATCCAGACGATCGGCTCCCCGTGACCGTCTTCCTCATAGAAGAGCTCGATCTGGCCGACTCGGACCTTTGGCATAGAGGCGATTGTAGGCAGGCAGGTCATGGATGTCAATCAATCCGTGCGCGTCGCGGAACGTATCACCACGGGGTACAGCAGCACAACACCTTGTCGTCGTAACGCGGGGCACATCCGACGCTCCGTTGAAGCGCGTTGTTCGACGGCAATCGGGATCCAGGCGCTTCCTAGGATTAGCGATCAGGCACAACATCTACTCCTGAGAGCACCAGGTTAAGCCCGCGCGCGGACTTTTGCCGGTAAGCAGACGATGGCTTTAGAGCACACGAGCGACCGGCTAGACCGAGGTTCCTGTGGGGTAGAAGGTTGCCGGCGTCACCCCGAATCGCTTGCTCAACCGCTCGATGTGCTCTCGGGTAAGCCTTCGCCTCCCTCTGAGGATTTGCGAAACGACGGGCTGACCCCCAAGTTCTTTAGCGAGATCGTGCTGGCTTAGATCGTGCTGCTCCATGAGAAACCCGAGCACTTCCTCAGGTGTTGCCGAGCCGATAGGGAACTCCCTTTTCTCATACTGCGCAATGAAGGGAATGACGGCGCTCAGATACAGGCCGACCGCTGTACGGTTGTCGGCGTCTAAGCTACCGGATTCCCGCATCAGGATGCGGATCGCCTCGCTGTACCCGTGGTGCATCTTCCTGCTCTTGATAGGTTGCGGTGGAAGATGGAGGTAGAGCCACCGAAGCAGCTCATTGTCTACCGATACCTCCAGCGGCTTCAGCTTCTTTTCCAGCGTTGCAATCGTCATTTCACTTTCTCCAACGTCCCTCACCATACTGGGCATGCGTAAGCACGCACTCGATTGACACGGATTGAAGGGGGTAATTCACGACAGCGATCAACCGGTATTTGTTCCCAGAGATGTCGAACACCGTGTATGGCTTGACCTGATCCGCTGAACCAAAGGTCTTCTTGAGATCTACGAAGTGTTTGAAGCTGTTCGACTCCATGACCTGAGCCAGCTCTTGAGAGAAGACCTGGAGTCGGAATGTTTCCGTGAGAATAGCTGGATCAAATCCTGCCCGATGAGCTTCACTGGGTAATAATAGCAGAACGCTATCGTTCATCAAAGGCCCCGCGTTGAAATCAGCATCCGCGTACGCCCCATTGGCTAATGTCATGCTGGGGTACCCGGGCACTACCACGCTGGGATACCTCGCGTTGTGGAGTCCGCGCAACGCCACACCGCCAACCTCTTTCCTCTTCAAGGGAGCACCATCTGCGTAGCGTCCCGTTTTCTCCACCTAGAGTTGCGGGGCTTGCAGCTCACGGCGCCATCTACGCCGTCATGGTGGTCCCAGGCTACTTTCGCCACCGAAAGCTTGTCAAGTGGAAAACTGAACCCATTCGAGTCTCATCTCATATTTCGGAACAGTGCTAGTCGCGATAGGCTAGGCGGGTGACGCGGACATTGGCCTGGCAGCGTGCCGATGTGCGAAGCGCAGGGCCCTCCCGATCCCTTCGGGCTCCGGGAACCCAGCCCCGACAGCAGTGGGGATGGCTGGGCTCCCGTTGCCGTGCAACATGCAACGGGAAGTGCGCAGCCGTCCCGAGTGAGCTACAGCGGCTAGGTGCCAGGCCCTGGGAGCGGAATCCGTCTGGCTTATCGTTGTTCCTAAACCTGCCGCGACTGCTTGACACCCTTCTTTCCCTCAGCTAAGGTCAAATAAGAGGGGATACAATGAATGAGTCTTATGAAATGAATCAAGAGGTGGTGTCGCAGCACACCAATCGGCTGATCCACGAGACCAGCCCCTACCTCCTGCAGCATGCTCATAATCCGGTGGACTGGTACCCTTGGGGAGAGGAGGCGCTCCGCCGGGCCAGGGAAGAGAATCGTCCGATCCTGCTGAGCATCGGCTACTCCACCTGCCATTGGTGCCATGTGATGGCGCATGAGTCGTTCGAGAGCGAGCGGATCGCCGATCTGATGAACCGGCATTTCGTCTGCATCAAGGTTGATCGCGAGGAGCGGCCCGACCTCGACGCCATCTACATGGCGGCCACGACGGCCCTGAATCAGGGACATGGCGGGTGGCCGATGACCGTCTTTGTCACCCCCGACCTGCAGCCGTTCTTCGCGGGCACCTACTTCCCGCCCAGGGACGGGTTGGGACGCCCGGGATTCCCGACGATCCTCAAGCGGATTGCGCAGGTTTGGCGCGAGCAGCCCGACACCCTCCGCACCCAATCGGCCGAGATCACCGAGCGGTTGCGCGAGGCCCATCGCACGCCCGCCTCGCTGCCGGTCGGCACAAGCGAGATCGCTGCCGCTGTTGCCCACTTCGCGGCAACCTTCGATCCGACCTTCGGAGGGTTCGGCGCCGCCCCCAAGTTCCCTCCGGCAACGGCCTTGTCGCTCCTGTTGCGCCATCACCAACGCACCGGCGATGCCCACGCCCTGCATATGGTGCGGACGACACTCGACGCCATGGCGCGGGGCGGGATCTACGATCAGATCGGTGGCGGCTTTGCCCGGTACTCGACCGACGAGCGCTGGCTGGTCCCGCACTTTGAGAAGATGCTCTATGACAATGCGCTCCTGGCCAGGACCTATCTGGAGGCCTTCCAGGTGACCGCTGACCCATTCTATCGGCGAATCGCGACCGAGATCCTCGACTATATCCTGCGCGAGATGACCGCGCCTGAGGGAGGGTTTTACTCCGCCACCGACGCAGACTCGGAAGGGGTCGAGGGGAAGTTCTATGTCTGGACGCCGGTCGAGATCGAGGCGATCCTGGGGGGGGAGGAGGCGCGCCGGTTCTGCGCCTATTACGACATCACGCCCACCGGCAACTGGGAGGGCAGGTCCATCCCCAACATCCGGCGCACAGTCGCGCAGGTGGCCACAAAGCTTGGGATCAGCGTCGAAGAGCTTGCCGCCTCCGTCGATCGGGCGCGCCCTACGGTCTATGAAGCCCGTCGAAAGCGGGTGCCGCCCGGCTTGGATGACAAGATCCTCACCGCCTGGAACGGGCTGATGATCAGCGCGATGGCCGAAGGATACCGCGTCCTGGGCGAGCAGCGGTATTGTGACGCCGCCGTCCGCGCAGCCGACTTCCTGCTCTCCACGCTCCTCCGACCAGACGGCCGGCTGCTGCGAACCTACCGGAAAGGCGTGGCGCACCTGGACGCCTACCTTGAGGATTATGCCTGCCTCTGCGAGGGGCTGATCGACCTATACGAGGCCGGCGGCGCAATCCGATATCTCCATGAAGCCGTAAGAATGGCCGAGGTCCTCTTGGCCGATTTCGTCGACGAGGAGAGCGGCGGCTTCTACAGCACGTCGCGCGACCACGAAACGCTGATCCTGCGCCATCGGGAGGGAACGGATGGGGCCACCCCCAGCGCCAACGCCGTGGCGGCCTCGGTGCTGGCCCGCCTTTCGTTTCACCTGGATCGTGAGGAGTGGCGAAGGGCGGCGGAGCGGGCGATCAGCGCGTATGGGAAGCAGATTGCCCTCTATCCGCACGCCTTCGCCAAAAGCCTCGCCGTCACGGATCTCCTCCTGGAGGGGCCGGTAGAGCTGGCCCTGATCGGTAGCCCGGGAGAGGCGGGATATGAGGCGCTACGCCGGGAGGTTGGCCGCCACTACCTGCCCAATCGGATCATTGCGCACCACGATCCGGCGGCAGGCGAGCCCCCCGATTTCCCTCTGGTAAAGGGGAAAGGGTTGGCGGGTGGCCAAGCGGCGCTCTACATCTGCCGGAACTTCGCCTGCCAGGTTCCGATCACTGATCCCACGCAGGTAGCCGAACTCCTTGGCGATGCCTCGCGGCGTCGAGCGGGCGGCACGCGGTCAGCCGTCGGGAGCTTCCTGCAGGGCAGCGCAACGGAGGCCGGCACCACCGCCTATGCACAACGCTTCGCCCCATCGGGCTACGGACCGCTCGGAACAACCGGCCTCATCATCAGCAAACTGGGCTTCGGCGGCTACCGGATCGACGATGAGACGCCCGAGCACACCGAAGCCCTCGATCGGGCGCTGCGACATGGCTGCAATCTGATCGACACTTCCACCAACTACATGGATGGAGGCAGCGAGCGGTGCGTCGGCGCCGTCCTCGGCATG
>JACPQW010000012.1 GCA_016190285.1 Candidatus Methylomirabilis oxygeniifera | reverse complement strand
GGCGCAGATCGGTTGTTATGTGCCTGCCGAACGGGCGCAACTCTCAGTGGCTGATCGGATCTTCTATCAGGTTCCGGAAAGTAACTCGCTGGTCGATCGCGAGGGGAGGTTCGGAACGGAGTTACAGCGCACGAAGGCCATCTTTTTCGCATCGTCGCCCAGAAGCCTGGTCATTCTGGATGAACTGGCGGAAGGAACTACCTATCAGGAAAAGTTGGAAATCTCCCATACGATCCTCGGTGGATTTTACCAAGTCGGTAACAATACGCTGCTTGTCACCCATAATTACGAGCTGGCGGAGCAGTTTCGAACACGAGATGTCGGCCTCTATCGTCAGGCAGAGTTTGTCCATGGTTCTCCCACCCATCGACTGATCGATGGGATTTCACGGATCAGTCATGCCCATAAGGTCGCTCAACGAATCGGCTTTGCGAAAGAAGATATCGAGAAGCACCTGGTTGAGCGAGGCTATGGAGGTGACGATAGCAGTTCGTCCGAAGAGCGCGCCCAGGATCCGACATAAGGCAGGAACTGGAGGGTTAAGGATTTGATTTGACAGGTCCGCTGATTATCGCTAAATTAAGGTCTTAGGAGATTTCCATGCGGTTCCTCTTTGCGCCCACCCATCTGGATTGTGGCAACCCTCATGCCAATGTCACCGAGGTCATGACGAGATGCTGAACAGTATGACTGGGTTCGGGCAAGGGGAGTGTATCACCTCCTTGAGGCGATACGTATGCGAACTGCAGTCGGTGAATCATCGGTATCTGGAGACTCGCACCCGGCTCCCAAAGCGGCTTAGTGCATTGGAGTTGCCGATTCTGAAGAGCCTGCAGGGACGCTTTGCGCGAGGACGGTTTGACGTGACGGTGCTCGAGGAGTTGACGGGTGAGCAGTCCTGCACGCTCCGCGTGAATCGTCCATTGGCCCACGCGTATCTTGATGCCGTCAAGACGCTCCAGTCGGAACTCGGCCTTACAGGAGAGGTTACGTTGGAGCTGTTGCTGTCTCGGTCGGACCTGTTTGATCTGGAAGGAGAGAAATCGGGAGAGGCGGATACCGATTGGCCGGCGGTCTCAACCGCGCTTGAGGGAGCGATGAGCGCCCTCGCCAAGATGCGACGAGAGGAAGGCAGAGCACTCGAGGCCGCTCTGCTCAGCCATCTGGATCTGGTCGAGGCGACCTTAGCGACGATCGTCGCCCGCGCGCCGGAAGTCGTACAGGGCTACAAGAGTCGTCTGGAGCTTCGGCTCCAGCGCCTGCTGGAGGGGAAACCGGTCGATCCCGGGCGGCTCGAGCAGGAGGTTGCAATCCTGGCTGAGCGTTCGGATATCACGGAAGAGACGACGCGGGTCACAAGCCATCTTCGACAGTTCCGGGACCTCATCCGACAACAGGGTCCGCACGGCCGGCGGATGGAGTTTCTCTTGCAAGAGATGCTACGTGAGGTCAACACCATCGGCGCCAAGGCGAACGATGCCAGGACCTCGCACGATGTCATTACATTAAAAAGCGTTCTGGAACAGCTTCGGGAGCAGGTCCAGAACGTTGAGTAAGAAGGGACGAACATGATGGCCGCAAAGCTGCTGAATGTAGGGTTCGGAAATATGGTAGCGGTTGCCAGGGTCATCGCCATCGTCGATCCCGGTTCGGCCCCAATGAAACGTTTAAAGGACGAGGCCAAGCAGGCCGGTAAGCTGGTTGATGCAACCAACGGCAGGCGTACCCGGTCTATCATCGTGACCGATAGCGACCATGTCGTACTGTCGGCCATTCAAACCGAGACGATAGCCCAGCGGTTCGAAGCTGATGCGCTGTCCGATCGGCGGGGTAGGGGCTCGCGAACAGAATGAATCGGCAGCGGTTGATGGTGGTCGTATCGGCCCCCTCCGGGGCTGGAAAGACCTCGTTGTGTAAGGAGGCCGCACGACGGCTGCCCCGTCTGATTCACTCAGTCTCTTTTACGACCCGCGCGCCGCGGCCGGACGAACAGGACGGACGCGACTATCACTTCGTGAACGAACCCGCCTTCCGAAGGATGATCGAGACGGGCGAATTCGCAGAGTGGGCTCACGTACACGGCCACCTCTATGGAACCAGCCGCCCGCTGCTGGAGAAACAGTTCGCGGAAGGTCTTGATGTGATCCTTGATATCGACACGCAGGGGGCAGCCAGGCTGAGACAGGACTACCAGACGGGGGTGTTTGTGTTTGTCGTCCCTCCTGCCTTGGATCTTCTGGAAACCCGGCTCCGACAGCGGCGGACCGACTCGGAGGAGGCGATCCGAAGGCGCCTTGCCATGGCCAGAGAGGAACTGTATCACTACCGGGATTACCAGTATATTGTTGTGAACGATATCTTCGAAAAGGCCGTCAAGCAGCTTTGCTGCATTATCACCGCCGAACGATCCCGAAGAGATCGAGTGGATCTCTCCTTTCTGGATATGGGAATCGACTGAGGTGGGGAGGATTGAAGGATGCCGCTTTTCCCGTTGGAACAACTCCTGATGCATGTAGACAGCAAATATCGCCTGGTGATTATCGCGGCCAAGCGCGCGAAGCAGGTGATGCGCGGCGCCGAGCACCTGATCGCTGCGAAGAGCAACAAGCCGACATATATCGCCCTGGAGGAAATAGGCGCTGGCAAGCTGGCGTATGAGATGAAAGCCGCAGAGGGTACGGCGGCAGTGGAATTGGTGGGCCCGGAGGCAGGGGCTACCTGGTTCCGAAGTCTCTCCGTCGGGGATACCCTCGGCGAGGAGGAACTCATCGAAAGGGAAGAAGAGGAAAAGGAGGGGATCGAGCTGGAGGAAACCCCGGTGGAGTTGCTCGCTGAGTCGGGTGAGGAGATCGAGAAACTGGAGGTGACCGACCTTGAGACCCTGGAAGAGCCTGTGGAAGTAGAAGCAGAGGACGAAGCCTGACGGTGACGGGTATTGTACTGGCGGGCGGTAAGTCCTCGCGGATGGGTGTCAATAAGGCGTTTATCGAATTCGGGGGTAAGCGGCTGATCGAGGCGACGGTGGACTGCCTGAAGGCGCTCTTCCCGGAGGTTCTGATTATTGCGAATGACCCGCCGCTGTACGCGTACCTTGGTATCAAGGTCATTCCCGATCTGATCCCTGACTCCGGCTCGCTCGGGGGGATCTATACAGGGCTGAGCGCTGCGAGTCACCCGGCCTGTTTCTTCGTTGCCTGCGATATGCCTTTTCTCAACGCCGAGCTGATCAAGCTTCTGGTCCGCGAGGCTGAAGGTTGGGATGCAGTCGTGCCGCGTGTGAGAGGCGAGTTGCAACCGCTGCATGCCGTATACGCGAAGTCGTGCCTTCCGCTCATAAAAGAGTCCATCGACGCGTCAGTGCTGAAGATTGCCCGGTTCTTCCCGAAGGCCAAGGTGAAGATCATCGAGGAGCCGGCCCTCAGGGCGCTGGACCCGTATCTGTTCGGGTTCGTAAACGTCAATACCCCGCTGGAGTTGGAGCAAGCCGAGGCGGTCAGGCGAGCGCAATGCAGCCCTCAGCGGTCAGTTGATAGCTGATACCTGAAAAGAGTACCGTGATTCTGACTGCGCGTCTCCTGCTGCCGATTTCCAGCCCGCCCATTGTGGACGGCGGACTCTTAATCCGCGATGGGACCATCTGCGCGATAGACAAGGCGTCTGCACTCATCAGAGATTTCGCAACAGAACCTCACGACGACCTGGGACGCGCAGCCCTCCTTCCCGGCCTGGTGAATGCGCATACCCACCTGGAGTTGACGGGGCTGCACGGCCGCCTGCCCCTTGGCAAATCGTTCACCGAATGGGCGATCGCCATGCTCGATCTTCGCTCCGGGTTGGATGACGAATTCTTTGCCGCGTCAGCTCGCTTGGGCGCAGCGACCCTGCTCCGAAGCGGCGTAACCTGTGTCGCCGATGTGACTGCATCAGGCGCCAGCGTCGTCCCTCTCAAGGCAGCGGGGCTTCGGGGCATCATCTTTCAGGAGATCCTGGGGCCTCACCCCGAGCAGGCGCCAGAACGGTTAGACGCAGCCGAGAAGGCCCTTCGGTCGCTTCAACTCCAAGCAAACGACAGCCTGCTGTCGATCGGTCTGTCGCCTCACGCGCCGTACAGCCTGTCTGAGTCGCTTCTGCTGCGCTGTGCCGAACTGCTGCGGCGCCAGCGCCTGCCGGCGACCATTCACGTGGCCGAATCGCCGGAGGAGGTGGCATATATCGGGTTAGGGCTCGGGCCGATTGCCACCACGCTGTTGCCTGCCGTGGGTCGGCATTCGCCATCCCATCGGATCTGCGGCGAAAGCCCGATCGCGCTCCTCGACCGAGCCGGCCTGCTGTCGGACCGACTGACGGCTGTGCACGGGGTTCATATCGGGATCTCTGATCTTCAGTTACTGAAACAGCGAGGGGTAGCGTTGGCCGTCTGTCCTCGGAGCAATCACTATCTTAAGGTGGGGACGGCGCCGTTGCCACGATGTCTGGCGGCATCACTGCGGGTCGGTCTGGGGACCGATTCGCTGGCCAGCAATGAGACGCTGAGCCTCTGGGACGAGATGCGATTTGCGCATCGACTGTATGGCGACACGGTGACGGCGCAACAGCTTGTGACAATGACAACGCTCGGTGGCGCTGCTGCGCTTGGGATGGCCGGAAGCATCGGGTCGCTTGCGCCGGGTAAGCGGGCGGATCTCACTGCCCTGGCCATCGATCGCGTCGACGATGCCGATCCGTATGAATCACTCCTCGCTCAGGCCTCGGATGACTCAGTTGTCTTGAATATGGTGGAAGGCAAGATCCTGTATCAACGCGAGGGGGCTGCGCGGTGGACCTGTCATTAGGTAGGGTCGCATATATTAATTGTGAGCCGGTGTATTACGGGATCGAGCAGGGCGCGATTTCGGCAGCATGCCGGATCATTGACGGAACCCCTGCCGAGCTGAACGGTATGCTTCGGGCTGGCGATCTCGATCTGTCGGTCATCTCCGCGATCGAGTATGCGCGCCATTCGGATAGATATCTGATCCTCCCTGACCTGGCGATCGGCTCGGACGGTCCGGCCGAAAGTGTCTTGTTTCTGAGCCGGGTGAAACCATCCGATCTGGATGGACGATTGGTCCACCTGAGCAGGGATTCCCTCACATCAGTCTTCCTGGTGAAGCTCCTACTGGCAAAGGCGTTCGGGGTGAGACCGCGGTTTCTACTCGCCGAGGCGGAGACGATCGATTCGCTTTCAGAGGATGTCGCCGGGGTTTTGTTGATCGGTGATCCGGCGCTTCGGGCAAGGGGCCGACTTCCCTTCACCCTTGATTTGGGCCAGGGATGGAAGGAATTGACGGGTCTACCGTTTGTCTTTGGCGTCTGGGCGGTCCGCCGGGACGTGTATCGCGATCATCGGGAAGAGACCCATCGGCTTCACCGCGCCCTGCTCAGCTCCAAACGCTACAGCCTCGCTCGGCTTGATGAGATCTGCGCGACCGTCTGTCAACGGGTAGGGCTCGATCGCGATGCCTGCGCAATCTATCTGAAGGAGCGCCTCTCTTTCGACCTGACTCCACGGCACATCGAGGGGCTCAATCTATTTTTTACGCTGTTGGAGGCGGAAGGGGAACTGCCGTCGACGCCTCCTTTGGAGTTTATCGATGTCGCGTAGTGCCACGCACCCGGATGAACCAACCGAGCCTTACGTATGAAGCAGGCGGTCCCGGTTCAGGTCAATACGTCCCGCTCTTCTTCGACTCCTTGCTTTCAGCCTTTGTGCTGCCGCCATCGGCTGAGGCGGCCTTTTTGTCAGCCTCCATGGCCTTTTTTCGCTCGGGATTGGCATAATCGGTCACATACCATCCCGACCCTTTAAAGAGCAGGCCTGGGGCGGAGAGCAGCTTATGAACCTTACCCTCGCACAATACGCACTTTTTAATCGGCTTGTCTGACATCTTCTGGATGACCTCGAACCTGTGATGACAGACTTCGCACTCGTATTCGTAAATCGGCACTACTGCCACCTCCTTTTCGACCGGCTTTACCGGGAGACGACCACAACAGTACGCCACGCCTCCGCTGTCGTACACTCATCGGCTCCAGCCGGTTCGGATCGACTGCAGGAAGTAGAATAAGCCACAGATGCTGCAATGTCAAGGTGACGGGCCCATCGGTTTTGAGCTGAAGAGGCCGGCGACGGTCCGCCGCCAGGCAGGCGAGAAGGATTTTACTTGACAGTAGCGTGGCTGAACAGGTAAGAGAGTTGCGAGACATGACGATAGTGCGCTCCGATCATTCCATGTCAAGCTCTGCACCGTGCCGCTTCATTTCATCGCGTGTACGGGCGAGGTTCTGTGCTGAGCCGTGCGCGCGACCCCATCATTTTAATCAAGTGAGGCGAGTTCTGACTCAAGCCGACCAGGTTCGATCGCTTCCCGTCGGATACCGCGACTAGTTCTGTGTTGCCCACATTGCTCGATCAACGTTCGTTTGTGAATAAAATCGTGATCATTGCCGCGGTTCTCATGACCGTGGTTGGGCTGGTATCGGCTTATACTCTGCTCAATGAGCGGCTCGACCTGGACGGGTACTGGGAATGGATCGAGCCCGCCTTTAACGAACAGGAGTTAGCCCGGTATGTGAAACAGGCCGGACCATGGGCGCCCCTCGTGTTTATCGGACTTCAGGCTCTCCAGATCATTGTTGCGCCAATTCCCGGTGAGGTGACGGGCATCATCGGCGGATATCTCTTCGGGACGCTTCCGGGTCTCATCTATTCCACCATCGGTCTGACTATCGGCTCGTGCCTCGCCTTCGGTCTGGGTCGTTGGCTGGGACACCATTTTGCTCGCCGGTTCGTCACGCCCGAGACCTACGAGATGTTTTTCTTTCTCACGCGGACCCAGGGCAAGTTGATCACCTTCCTCCTCTTTCTCATCCCCGGCTTCCCAAAAGACTTCCTGTGCTACATCCTTGGCGCCAGTCCCCTATCGTTTGGTGCCTTCTTCTTGCTCAGCGCCGTAGGCCGTATTCCCGGCACCTGGTTCCTCTCCATGCAGGGACGGCAGGTCCGGAGCGCTCACTACGGCAGCTTCTTCGCCCTTATTTTCTTTCTGTTTGCGATGCTTGTGTTGCTGTACCTGTATCGTGAGCCGCTCTTCAGATGGATTAAACTCGATCATTATCGGCGGCAGAGGCGAAAGCGAGACACCTCGAGGGACCTGGAGGTCGGATGAGGCTTTGGAGGGTGGGTCCTGGAGGCCAAGTAGCACCCGGACGATGAGCACAACGCTGCGGTTGATCACCGCCATCCTTCTGCCCTTGCAGTGGATAGGTATCCGGCTCTTTGATATTCATCTACCGCCCCAGTGGGAGGTGGTAGGCGCCGGATTAGCTATCTTTGGGGCGGCGTTCATTCTGTCCTGGGCGGCCGAGGTCGCGCAGGTTGATATCCCGCAGGCGCTTGCGCTGGCCTTTCTTGCGCTGGTCGCCGTACTTCCGGAATATGCGGTGGATATCTACTTTGCCTGGTCTGCCGGCAAGGATCCGACCTACATCCCGTACGCCACCGCTAATATGACCGGCGCAAATCGCCTGCTGATCGGTATCGGGTGGGCCGCTGTCGTCGCGACGTTCTGGTTCAAGACCCGACATCGGCAGGTCGTTCTCGATCGGTCTCACTCCATTGAACTCCTTCATCTCGCGTTTGCCACCGCCTATAGCTTTATGATCCCACTGAAAGGCACCCTCTCGTGGATCGACTCAACCGTGCTGTTGGCGATCTTTGTGTCGTACATGATTTCGGCTTCAAAGGCGAAGGTCGTCGAGCCCGAGCTGGATGGAGGAGTCGGAGAGCTATTAATGCAGTTGCGGCCGAATCTGCGCCGGTCGGCTACCGTTGCGTTATTCATTTATGCCGGGCTTGGCATCTTTCTGGCGGCCGAGCCTTTCGCCGAGGGGCTGCTGGCGACCGGTCGGACATTCGCCATTGAGGAGTTCTTGCTGGTGCAGTGGCTGGCGCCGCTGGCCTCCGAGTCTCCCGAATTTATTGTGGCGATCGTCTTTGCCTCTCGTGGAAATCCAGGGGCCAGCATGGGTACCCTTGTCTCTTCTAAAGTTAACCAGTGGACCCTGTTGATCGGTATGCTCCCGCTGGCCTATAACCTCTCCGCCGGCCATTTCGGGGCGATGCACCTGGATGGCAGACAGACAGAGGAGATATTCCTGACGGCGGCCCAATCTTTTTTTGCGGTCGCCGTACTGGCCAATCTCTCATTTTCTCTGATAGAAGCCGGTCTTATGTTCGTCCTCTTTGCCAGCCAATTGTTCTTTACGGATCCTGTTTCCCGCCATCTGTATGCCATCGCGTACCTTGTGCTTGGGGCGACATGGCTGATCGTAAGCCGCTCAAGCCGACAAGGTCTTGCCGCCATGGTGATGGAGCGATGGGCCGAAAAAAAGATGACGGCTTCACCTCACAAATAAAAAGGGACACGCCGGCGGATACAGGCGATGGCCGCAACACCAGGTTGAGAATGGGGGCAGCGCCTCCCCCGTAGGGGTACAATCCGATGAAACCTGTTGACACGCTAGAGGTGGCATATTTAGGCTTGAAACAAGAAGTTGCCGCGCCGGACACATAGACCATCCGTTATTCCATCGGCGCTGCCTGAAAGGCGTCACGCAGAAAGGGGCTCAATGAACGAAGAGAAGAGACTCGCCCTCTTCATCGACTTCGAGAATATTGCGATCGGGATCAAGGAGGCGAAGCACAAGCAGTTTGAGATCGGTCTGGTGCTCGAGCGGCTCGTGGAGAAGGGGAAGATTATGGTCAAGCGGGCCTACGCCGACTGGGGACGCTACGCCGAGTATAAACGGGCGCTTCACGAGGCGGCCATTGAGTTGATCGACATCCCGCAGAAGCGAATCAGCGGCAAGAACAGTGCCGACATCCGACTCGCGGTAGATGCGATGGATATGGCCTATTCCAAGGAGCATCTTGACACCTTTGTCATTGTGTCCGGCGACAGTGATTTTTCACCGTTGGTCTCCAAGTTACGAGAAAATAACAAGGAGGTCATTGGCCTCGGCGTCAAGAATTCGGTCTCTGAGCTGTTGGTGGATAACTGCGACGAATTCATCTACTACGAAGATCTGATCCGCCATCCCAAGAAACCACCCGTTCTTTCCGGTCTACCCGAGAAGAAGGTGGAGGTATTTGAACTCCTTGGAGACTCCATCCAGGCTCTCCTGCGGGAGAACAAAGAGGTGCTCTGGGGCTCAATGGTGAAGCAGACGATGATCCGCAAGCGGCCCTCCTTTAACGAAGGATATTACGGGTACAGTACCTTTTCCAAGCTGCTGGAGGACGCCGCCAAACATAATATTATCGAGCTGAAGCGGGATCCTAAGAGCGGGACGTACATCATCACCAGTTTCGCGGAGGCCACATAATAGGCTGAAGACCGAAGGCTGAAGGCTTTTAGCGGTGTTCAGTCCTCCCGTAAGCCTCTTTGCTTTGAGTGGGGGCAGAATGGCTTACAAGACACTGATGTACACGGTACAGGGTTCGGTGGCTACGATTACCCTGAACCGACCTGACTGCTACAATGCTTTAAACAGACAGATGGTGGAGG
Organism: Candidatus Methylomirabilis oxygeniifera; assembly: GCA_016190285.1. GTDB lineage: Bacteria > Methylomirabilota > Methylomirabilia > Methylomirabilales > Methylomirabilaceae > Methylomirabilis > Methylomirabilis oxyfera_D. Next base: position 5,497 of record JACPQW010000012.1, on the reverse strand, counting down.
AGCTGCTGGAAGCGGTCCTCACCAGTCGCGAGGACCGAACGGTTCGCGTTGTCGTGCTGACGGGCGCCGGCCAGGCCTTTTGCGCCGGCGGAGATGTCAGAGAGCTCATCGAGCATACCGGTACCCTAACCCTGCACGTAAAGGGGCTGTTGGCGTCTCTCCACAGCGTGATCTCATGTATCTGTCGGATGCCGAAACCGGTCATCGCCGGGGTGGGTGGGGTGGCCGCCGGCGCCGGGATGGGCTTGGCCATGGCCTGCGATCTGACGATAGCGACTCAGTCGGCCAGATTCACCATGGCCTATACGAGGCTCGGACTGCCCCCTGATGTCGGCTCAAGTTATTTTCTTCCTCGATTGGTAGGGTTGCGACGGGCAGCGGAGTTAACCTTCACCAACCGGATTCTGACGGCAGACGAGGCGAAAGAATGGGGACTGATCAACCGTGTCGTACCGGACGCTGAGTTCGTGACCACTGTACGCACCATGGCCGACGAGCTGGCCGCGGGCTCGATGCTCGCTCTCGGTCGGGCCAAGCGGCTTCTGCTTATGAGCGACCATGCAAGCCTGGAGACCCAGATGGAGAACGAAGCTCAGCTCATCGCCCTCAGCAGCCAGAGCGCAGATGTTCGCGAAGGGGTGAAGGCCTTTGCTGAGAAGCGTCCGCCGATATTCGGTGGGCAGGAGCGAGGAGAGAGCTGAGCAGGTCGCAGGCGCTCCTCGCGTTGACAAGTTGCCATACGTGGGGTAAGGTCACAATAAGGAAGCGCTCGGCATTGAGCAATCAGGGAGGCAAGGAGTGATACTTGTATCTTTGCTGAAAGCTGGCCGCTGACGGCTTGTGTTGGTCGGAAAGAACTTCATGTACTGTGAAGCAGGTGCCGGACGGCAGTACCCTGATCACCCCGTGCTGGCAGTTGGGGCGGTGGTCGTAAGAGACGGAAAGGTGCTGCTGGTCTTGCGGGGTCGGGAGCCGGGACGCGGCCTCTGGAGTCTGCCAGGCGGCGTCGTTCACCTTGGCGAAACGTTGCGGTCGGCCGTCATTCGTGAGCTTCGCGAGGAGTGCGGGATCGAAGTGGCCGTCGCGGAAACCGCCGAGGTCGTGGAACGGATGGTCCCGGATGCCGAGGATCGCCTGCAGTATCATTACGTCATCCTTGACTACCAGGCGAAATGGCTGCAAGGCGAGCTCGCCGCCTCGGAAGAGGTAGAAGACGCGCGCTGGGTAGATCCAGATAGTCTGGATCGATATCATATGACCTATGGCACGGCGGCCGTGATCCGCCGCCTGCTGACCCGGCCTGCCCGTGCGACGGCGGATACGCGAAGCGGTGGGGTCCAAGACCTGAGTGGGTAGTGGAAGGGCTGTTCGACGTGCAACTCGCTGTCAACGGGAAGACGCGTACAGTGGCAGATGACGCGACGATCACCAGGCTGCTGGAGGAGTTACAGATCAATCCGCTCAGGGTGGCGGTCCAGCTCAATGAGCGGATCATCAAACGTGAGCTGTATGAGCGCACTCTGCTGCAGGCGGGGGACACGTTGGAGATCATTACCTTCATGGCCGGCGGGTCCTCATGAGGAGCGGGACGGCGTTGGAGTATAGTGTGAGCGAGAGGGATGATATTCTAAAATTTGGCGGCAGAGAGTTTCGGTCGCGACTCATCGTCGGGACGGGTAAGTTCCCGGACCATCGGACGATGCAACAGGCTCACGAGGCCTCCGGCGCCGAGATGGTGACAGTAGCGGTCAGAAGGGTGAACCTGGATCGAGCTCAGGAGTCGCTTCTGGACTACATCGATACCGAGCGGTACGCGCTTCTGCCTAATACCGCCGGCTGCTACAGTGCGGAGGAGGCGATCAAGACGGCGATGCTGGCCCGAGAGGTCGGTCTCTCGGACATGGTCAAACTGGAGGTGATCGGCGATCAGCGGACCCTCTTCCCGGACAATGAGGAACTACTGAAGGCGACCAAAGTATTAGTTAAGGAAGGTTTTGTGGTCTTGCCTTACACCAACGACGATCCGATCATGGCGAAGAAGCTGGAGGATGCCGGCGCAGCCGTCGTGATGCCGCTCGCTGCCCCGATCGGTTCCGGTCTTGGGATACGAAACCCGCACAACATCAGGATCATTCTCGAAGCGGCGCGGGTTCCGATTATTGTCGATGCGGGGGTGGGCACGGCGTCGGATGCCTCTATCGCTATGGAGCTGGGATGTGATGGCGTCTTGATGAATACGGCGATCGCCTGCGCGAAAGATCCCGTCGGGATGGCGACTGCGATGCGGTACGCGATGATCGCCGGGCGATTGGCCTACCTGGCCGGACGAATTCCGAAGAAGCTCTACGCTAGCGCATCGAGCCCGCTGGAAGGCATGATCGAGTAACACCAGTGTCCAGTTTTGAGTTTTGAGTGTTCAGTTGGAAGACCTTTGCGCCGGCTTCAGATAGGTACGTAGCCCGTGGACCCTCATACATTCTTCTCAACCCAGCCTTCAGCCTTCAGCCTTCAGCCTCCTTCTTCCTGGGGTCTGTACGTTGTGACCGATCGCTCCTTAACGAAAGGGCGGTCCCTTGAAGTTGTCATCGAAGCCGCACTTGCCGGCGGGGCGAAAGCCATCCAGCTTCGTGAGAAGGATCTCTCGACGCGGGACCTCTATCAACTGGTGGAGCGACTCCTCCCTATTGTGCGCGGGCAAGGCGCCAGCCTCCTTATCAATGATCGAGTCGATCTGACGTTGGTCCTGCCGATCGACGGTGTCCATCTTTCCAGAACAAGCCTCCCGCCTGCCGAGGCGCGGGCCCTGTTGGGGCCGGCGCGTCTGATCGGCGTCTCCTGCCACTCGCCCGAAGAGGCGATTGAGGCTGAGAGAGGCGGAGCGGATTTTATCGCATTCGGTCCGCTGTTCCCGACGCCGTCCAAGGCGCCGTACGGACCGCCCGTCGGCCTCACGCGGCTCAGTGAGGTGAGGCGGCAGGTTCGACTTCCAATCCTGGGCATTGGAGGGATCACTGTCGTCAATGTGGCTTCCGTGGTGGCGGCCGGCGCCGACGGGGCGGCCATAATCTCCGCTGTCATGGCGGCGGACGATCCGGCCCATGCTGTGTCTGCCCTGCTCCAGGTCGTCCGCTCTGCAGCCAGGGGCTAAGTCCTGTCCATGTGGATTGTTATTGATGGCTATAATCTGATCCGTCGTTCCCCTCGGTTTTCCCTCCTTGATCGCCGAGATATGGAAGAGGGCCGGGAAGCGCTCCTGACCACATTGGCCGCTTACCGACGCATCAAGGGTCACCGAATTACTGTCGTGTTCGATGGCTGGGAACGAGGTGGGATGAGCGAACAGGTAAAACTCGCCGCCGGCCTGCAGGTGGTGTTTACGCGTCGCGGGGAGCAGGCCGATCAGGCTATCCTGCGATTTGTTGAGAAAGCCCCCTCGGGGGCGGTCGTAGTCACCTCAGATCGAGCGCTGGCAGATGGCGTCGCACGGACCGGCGCTGTGACCCTCTCCGCCGAAGAGTTTCACGAGCGCCTGGATCGTACGGTGCGAGAAGGGGGTGAGGGAGAGTTTCAAAAAGAAGATGATGAACCAGACTCCAAATATCCAGGACCTCGGAGCCGAAAGGGCCCTACTCGACGCCCATCGAAGCAGGCCAAGCGTCGGATCACTACTCTCAAGCGCTTATGAGCGTTCCAAGGGTTTAGGCTGAAGACCGAAGGCTGAAGCATATCAATCGTTACGCAAGGCACGAATCGAGTCACTCAAAACCTTCGTAGCCTTCAGTCTTCGGTCTTCAGCCTATTAATCTAAGCAGTTCCGAACCATTCACAAAAACGAAGAGGAGAGGAAGAGCCTCTCCTCTTCGTCGCATTCTGTCACGCCTGACGGAACGGTTGAGTCAGGCCGTCAGCAACCTACCTACCTGACGGCGTCTTTCAAGGCTTTTCCCGCCCTGAATCGAGGGGTCTTCGCCGCCTTGATCTTGATGATATCACCCGTTTGAGGATTGCGCCCGTTCCGGGCCGCTCGTCTGGCGACCGAGAACGTCCCGAAGCCTACCAGGGTGACCTTCTTCCCCTTCTTGAGTGAGTCCCGTATCCCTGCCGTGACACTGGCCAGGGCCGATTCCGCCGCCTTTTTCGTGATGCATGCATCCTTGGCAACCTTGTCCACGAGTTCCGCCTTGGTCATGCCCCCTCCTTTCACAGTACATTCAATAATAAGTCGATCACCATCCGCTCCTGCCGACCCGCTTTGGAAGCTCTTACCAGACTCTCCTATGATCTGTCAAGGGAAAAAAGGCCTCAGCAATTTAACATAGTGCAGGACAATCAAGGCGCATAGTCTCCAAACGACCCTGCTCTACCTCAGACTCCTCGCATGAGGTAGAGACACTCGTCCTTCATCGATCACACGTGGTCTTTGAGTCCAGGAATCTGGAATTCTACTTGTCGCATCCTGTTAGGCTACGCTATAGTCGGCTTAATGGCACGGGCGCAGGAAAAAAGAATCCTCTGCTCCAATCGGCGGGCGAGGTATGAGTACCAGATCGAAGAGGTCATCGAGGCCGGGATAGCTCTCACCGGGACCGAGGTGAAATCGCTGCGGGAAGGCGGGGCCGACCTGAAAGACAGCTACGCCGCGATCGAGGACGAGGAGGCATATCTGTTTAACTGTCATATCAGTCCGTATGCCGCCGGCAACCGTTTCAATCCGGACCCCAATCGGACGCGAAAACTCCTGTTGCACCGTGAGGAGATCATGAGGCTCATGGGGAAGGTCCAGACAAAGGGCCTCACCGTGATCCCTTTGAGTGTCTATGTGGCTGGACGGAAGATCAAGGTAGAGCTGGCGCTGGCGCGTGGAAAAAAGCTCTATGATAAACGGGAAACCCTGAAGCAACGGGCGATGACGAAAGAGATGGCCCAGATCACTCGCGGCCGTGCCGACCGGGGGTAGCCGTTGACTTTTCCAGCCGATCGGCTTAAGCTATCAGTAGCTTTCTGCCTTTACGCCCAATCATGTACTGTACTGTCTTTCGTATGGGGGCGCTCCGGTTTCGACGGGGGCAAGGGCGTCAGGGCTGCGTGCCGAGGTCCCATCACCTCGTAAAAAGGTGGGAACACAAGCAACTGCCAATCACGAACTGGCACTGGCCGCCTAAGGGTAGCCACGTCCACCCCGCTTCGCCTGTCGGGCGGGATCTGGGCGCCGACTAGACGGGCTGGCTTGCCTCTCTCGCTTTGGGGAGGCGGGCAAGATCATATGAGCTAGCCGCTCCGGGACCCCGCCTGTGGGGGCCTGAAGGGGCGAAAATTTATACGCAGGCTACGCACGTAGATGCACTTTCCGACATGTTCTCGGACGCGGGTTCGACTCCCGCCGCCTCCACCAATGCAATACATGCAATACAATTGAACAGCCCTCCGGACTCTCCAGTTCGGAGGGCTGTTCTGTAAGCGCCAGGACATCGATGGCGCTTCGCGCGAGGTAGTAGGG
>JACPQW010000195.1 GCA_016190285.1 Candidatus Methylomirabilis oxygeniifera | reverse complement strand
TGAGATTGCCGCGCTCCCGTTGGTCGCTCGCAATGACGCAGGCGAGGGGTTGAATGCCTCGTCTCGCAGACTATCATGCACATGGGTGTAGTGCAGGCTAATAGGGTATTGCGTCGCAGCGTCCGGAATGAGACGTCGCAATCGCTATCCTTGGGTTCGTTTTTCCACTTGACGCTGTTTCTCAGAGGGTATTACTATTCGGCCACTTCGACGGCTCTTCCCCGCCGTGAAGCGAAGGAGCAGGACGATGGCAGTCAGCGAGGAAACGGCTGTGACAAGTCAGACTCGTGCGTCCGGATGGAGCTGTAGGTATAGCGGCCCTTCAGGGCAGTTCAAGCCCCCAAGGGCCGTGCTGTTTTCAGGGGACCTGCGGCACAACGTGGGATCTTTATGCTGCTGGGCGGGAGGCGTCTTATACCGACCCCGAAGCAGATATGAGGTCTTTTCTGGAAACCGTATACCTCATAGTTGGGCTGTTACGCGCGGCATAGCATAATACGTGTGCAAGCATCGCCTGATATCCTGAAATCGCATGCCCCCAACCACTGCACATGATATCTCCCTAGTCTTCATCGAGCTCGGAGTCGCCGTTATCGGTCTGTCCATTTTGACCCGCCTAGCGAGCAGATGGGGTTTCTCAACGGTTCCTCTCTACCTGTTGGCCGGTCTGGCGTTCGGTACGGGTGGCTTAGCGCCACTCCATTTCAGTGAGAACTTTGTTCACATCGGCTCGGAAATCGGTGTGTTGCTCCTACTGTTCATGCTTGGCCTGGAATACCCTGGCGAAGAGTTGGGGGCTAATTTGCGCTCAGGGCTTCCAGCGGGCTTCGTGGATTTCGTACTCAATTTCCCACTTGGATTCGTCGCCGGGTTGTGGCTAGGGTGGAGTTCTCTGGCGGCGCTGCTCCTGGGCGGCGTGACCTACATCTCTTCGTCCGGCGTGATTGCCAAAGTTCTGGTGGAATTGGGGCGAATGGGCAATCCTGAGACTCCCACGATCCTGTCAATACTGGTGTTGGAGGATTTAGCGATGACAGTCTATTTGCCGTTGGTGGCAGTGCTCCTCGTTGGTCAGGAGTGGGAAACCGGCTTCATCGCCATCTGCGTCGCCCTCGCGACGGTAAGTGTTGTCCTGTTTGTGGCTGTACGTTATGGCAGAGGATTAAGCCGTTTGGTGGCCCATCAGTCGGATGAAGTTATTTTGTTCACTACCTTGGGTGTGGTGTTACTCGTGGCAGGTGTGGCGCAACGCTTGCAAGTCTCAGCGGCGATCGGAGCATTTCTCGTTGGCATCGCGCTCTCTGGGCCAATCGTCAAACAAACTCACCGTTTGGTCAGCCCGCTCCGGGATTTGTTTGCGGCGATCTTCTTTTTGTTCTTCGGCCTACAAATTGACCCAGCCACCCTGCCGCCGGTTCTGCTCGTGGCGGTTGGCTTGGGTGTCATGACTGCACTGACCAAGGTGCTTGCTGGTTGGTGGGCGGCGCGCCATGCCGGAGTGGAGACGCTCGGCAGCCTGAGGGCGGGGGCTGTTTTAGTCGCGCGCGGAGAGTTCTCTATCGTGATTGCTGGCTTAGGGGTGAGTGCAGGACTCGAACCGCAACTGGGGCCGTTGTCCGCGGCTTATGTGTTGTTCTTGGCGGTGCTGGGACCAATCTTGGCACGCGCTATTGAGCCGTTGAGTGCTGCGATCATGGCGCGCAAAGTCTGATAGGCTGAGCCGACCCGCCGCCCCGTTCGGCGGTTATCCAACTATAGCGCAGCGCCTGAGAGACGGGAAGATCTGGAAAAGGAGGACGCTCGATGAAGCACTGGACGTTCGAACCTGGACATACCGCAGCCGAGTTCTGCGTCAGACATATGATGGTCACGGACATTCGGGGTCACTTCAAGAACGTGCACGGCACGATCGAGTTCGATCCGGAGTTTCCTGCCGTGTCTCGCGTCGAGGCGGTCATCGATGCGCGGGGGCTCTGGAGCGGTGAGCGTGATCGCGATACCCATCTCAAGGGTCCTGACTTCCTGGATGTCGAACGCTTTCCCGAGATCACCTTTCGCGGAAGCCAGGTCCGCCTCCACGGGGCCAACGAGGCGGTCGTGCTCGGGGATCTCACGCTTCGTGGAGTGACACGCCCCATCGAACTCCACGTCCGCTACCTCGGGCAGTGGCAGACGCCGTGGTGGGAGGACGGTGTGGAGAAGGGACCAAAGACTCGTGCCGGGTTTCTTGCCACCACACGGCTCAACCGGCACGAGTTTGGCGTGAGCTGGAACGGCGCGCTTGATCGCGGCGGGGTAATTGTTGGCGACGACGTGGCGGTGACGATCGATGCCGAGGCCATCCTTCAGCCCTAGTGCGGGGGGAGCGCGCGGGCGCCTGTGATTCGGCGGCTCACGGGCAAAATGTTAGGCGCACCTTGACATAACAGCCTATACGCTGTATTGTACGAGTGATGACCTATCGGCTCGAGTTCTATAAGACGAGTTCCACCGTCGGCGATTACTCGGGCACGCAAGGCTCGTGCAGATTGGTTGGAACGATTTGGAGGTGAGACATGACGGGTAAGAAGGCAGGGGGGCGTGGCACGACCCTGAAGCAATATCTACACGGCGAAATGAAGGACCCAGAGTTCCGGCGTTTCTATGAGGAGGCTGACATCGAGCTGCGTGTTGCGTTGGAAATCACTCGGGCACGCGAGGCGCGGAAGATGAGTCAGCGAGAACTTGCCGATGCTCTCAAGACCAAACAGCAGACGGTCTCTCGAATCGAGCGCGGTGCGCAGAACGTGACGATTGAGACCTTGGATAAGATTGCCAGGGCGTTGGGTCGAGGACTTCAGGTGCGCTTCGTGCCACCGACTGGCGCCTAGCTTGGTGCTGGAGCCGCCGGGCGCGCAACTGCCGCCAGAGCACCCGCTCACAGTCGGTCTGCCTCCGTCGGAGCCCTCTGGCACGCCCACGGCCCATGACCCCCTCACCCTTCCCCTCTCCGCACCCAGAGGGTACCCGGGGGGCGAGGGGTCTTTTACTCTTTTGATCCAGCGCTGTTACCCACACGAAACCCGGAAGAGCCGAAAAACTATTCCAATGAGTGATCCTCTACACGGCGTGACGCTCCAGGCCATTCTGGAGCGTCTTATTGAACATTACGGCTGGGAAGCATTAGGACAGCGGATACGCATCCGTTGTTTTATGTCCGATCCGAGTATCAAGTCGAGCCTTACGTTTCTCCGGAAGACTCCCTGGGCTCGTCTCAAAGTAGAAAACTTGTATCGTGCGCTGGTCGGAGAGGCCGAGTGACCCGGATCTATGTCGACTCCGATGCCTGCCCGGTCAAGGCGGAGGTGATCCGCGTGGCCAAACGGTACGGGCTCGGCGTGACGTTCGTATCCAATTCCTGGATGCGCCTTCCCGAAGAGTGGGGCGCAAAGCTTGTCGTGGTCGAGGGGCAGTTCGATGCGGCAGACCACTGGATCGTCGAGCATGTTGTGAAGAACGATGTTGTCGTGGCGGGGGACATCCCTCTCGCTCATCGCTGTATCAAGGCGGGATCTCGGGTAATCGGGCCGGACGGACGCCTTTTTGACGAGGAGAACATCGGAAGTATTCTCGCGATGCGTGATCTTCTGCATGTTCTCCGCGGGGCCGGGGAGATTACGGGTGGGCCGGCCCCGTTTCAGAATAAGGACCGGTCAAAGTTTCTTCAAGTGCTCGATCAAGTCATCCAAGATATTAAACGATCCCGGACAGATCCCAATGCAACCTGAACGTTTTCAATCAACATTCCGGGTAGCTCAACCCGTCCCTTTAGAAAATAGTAAAATAGTAAAATAGCAAAATAGGAAAGGGATGGGGTCATCTGGGAGGTGAGCAGGAAACTGGGACGAGTAATACGCGTGTTGCAGAGGGGAAGACCAAGAAAAGATCTCAAGCAATAGTGTCTGTCCCTGTATCCCATAGTGTCTGTCCCTGTATCCGCAAGTGACACCATAGCGTCTTGACGTCAAGACGGCGTAATGCTATTTTGGCTCATGGAGGTGATGACCATGAGTGAGTCTGCCAAGCGTTCCACGGTCTATTTCAGTCCGGACCTGCATCGAGCCCTTCGCATCAAGGCTGCCCATACCCAGCGCACCGTGTCCGATCTCGTCAATGCGGCCGTGCGCATAGCCCTCCGCGAGGATCAAGAAGACTTGGCTGCCTTCGTCGAGCGGCAGGCAGAACCCGTGATGACCTACGAGGAGCTTTTAAGAGACCTCAAAGCTCATGGGAAAATTTAGCCTGGTCTTTAAGCAATCGGTCGCCAAAGATCTTCGAGGGATTCCGAAGAAAGACGTGTCGCGGATTCTGAAATGCTTTGAGGCATTAGCGAAGGATCCACGCGGGAAAGGATGCGAGAAGTTGTCCGGGCAGGAGAGATATCGACTTCGTCAGGGTTCATACCGTATCGTCTACGAGATCCAGGATGATGTTCTCGTGGTGATCGTTGTCAAGGTTGGGCACAGGCGCGACGTCTACGAGCGTAGCTGACCTGCGGCTGGAATCGGGCCGGTTTTGCCGACCGTTCAGCCGCACCATCCGGCTTCCTCGCTTTATTTCATCTGCTCTTCCCCATCATCTTCATCCTCATCAGGGTAATAGCATGTGTATGGTCTGCCGGGTGCCGTTCATGAAATCTGCTTGCGGAGTACGGGTCGCTTTGATAGCCTCGCCCTGATACGTGCCCTATGACAAGGAGGAACGCGATGGCGGCAAAGAAGATTCTGATGCTGGTGGGGGATTTTGTCGAGGACTACGAGGCGATGGTCCCCTTTCAGATGTTGACCATGGTCGGGCACACGGTGCATACGGTCTGTCCCGGCAAGAAGGCCGGCGAGACAGTCCGGACAGCCGTCCACGACTTTGAGGGCGACCAGACGTATAGCGAGAAGCGGGGCCACGACTTCGCTATCACTACTACTTTTGCCACGGTGAAGCCCGAGAAGTACGATGCCCTGGTGATTCCGGGAGGACGGTCTCCGGAATACCTGCGCCTGAATGAGAAGGTGCTGAACATCGTCCGCCACTTTGCGAAGGCGAACAAGCCGATCGCCTCGATTTGCCATGGACAGCAACTCTTGACGGCGGCCGGCGTCGTGGAGGGTAGGCGCTGCACCTCCTATCCGGCCGTGAAGCCAGAGCTGATCCGAGCCGGTGCCAAGTGGGCAGAGGTGAACGCCACCTTCTCCAATGCGTATGCGGACGGCAATCTGGTCACAGCCGCAGCCTGGCCGGGCCATCCTGAATGGATGCGCAAGTTCCTGGACGTGTTAGGCACGAAGATCGCGCCCTGAATGTCATCTTGGTAATAGAGGAATAACTCCTTTGGCAAGACTAGGGATCGCTGGGCTGTTTCTTGTGGCGGTGGTGATCATAGGGATCATGCGGACAATGTCTTTGTGACCCTCACGGCGAAGGATATCAACCCCTCCATCTTTGTGGTGGCCAGGGCCGAGACGGAGCGGAGCGAAAGGACCCTCGCCCACGCCGGGGCTGACAAGGTCATCTCGCCGTACGCCATGGGTGGACACGGCATGGCTCACACCGCCCTCCGTCCTGCCGTCGTGGATATCATTGAGCTGGCCACGCACTATCAAAGCCTGGAGTTGCAGCTTGAGGAGATCGCCTTGTCACCTTGGGAGAAGTCATCCGCTTGAGAGGGTTGGAGCGTCGGGTGGAAGTGAGCGCGTCACGATGATGATGCGGTGGGAGGAGATGGCGCACGATTCCTGGTTCTGGGGATGGGGGATCCTCTGGATGGTCATGATAACAGCCTTCTGGTTCCTCATCTTGCTGGTGCTGGTGCTGACGGTTCGGTGGCTCTGGCAGGCCGGTTCGGGGATCCGGTCCGTCCGACCGTCAGAGGAGTCGGCCATGGAAATCCTCAAGAAGCGGTATGCCAGGGGCGAGATCGGGAAGGAAGAGTTCGAAGTCAAGAAGCGCGATTTACTGTGAGGGGATAACCTGGATTATGTCAAGGTTACAAGATCACTCCAAGCCTTCCGGGTCTCTTGCCCGGTCGTTCGACGGTAAAGTGTTGGGTTATACCACCGCGTTGTTCGTCGTGTTGCCTTTCCTGGTGTGGTACATCGACGGTTCGGTAATGACCTTCATCCTGTCGGTGCAGAGCGAGAGGGGTCTGATGGTGGCGAGCGCGGTCACTGTCATCGGATACGGCCTGGCGGATGCCGCGATTGCCGTCACGATTTTGGTTATCGGCCTGAAGGCTGGAAGGCCTCGAGAGGCGGTCGCGGGCAAACTCGGATTGCTTGCGGTGATCGTCGGGAGCCTTTCTGTCCAGATCTTAAAAAACCTGTTTTGCCGATCACGTCCTCTTGCTGAAAAGTCGGGCCAGTTTTTCGTGGATTTTCCTTGCCTGGGGAAGGGCACCGGCTTTATTTCTTTCCCTTCCGGCCATTCTGTAACCGCCTTCGCCCTCGCATTTGTGCTCTCCCGCACCTATCCCAGGTATGCGTTTCTCTTCTATGGACTGGCCGTCCTGGTCGCCCTCTCCAGGGTCTATCTCGCCAGGCATTTCCCTTCTGATGTAGTGGCCGGAGCCGCTATCGGGCTTCTGGCAGGGTGGATCACCTGTCGGTTTTCGGTTTTTTCCCCTGTGCATGGGCGCACCTGAGAAGGCGATACCTGCGGCAACCGGTTCCCGCCGTTGGGCTCGAGAAATTGCGGTGACGAGCCTTCTCTTCAGTGTGTGTCTTCTCCTCTTTTTCTATCGTCTCGACTCGCTCTCGCTGTTTGACGCGGACGAGCCGGCCTACGCTGAGGCGGCACGGGAGATGCTGATCTCGGGAGACTGGATCACGCCTCACTTCAATTTCCAGCCCCGCTTTGATAAACCGATCTTATTCTACTGGTTGATCGCCCTGGCCTACAAAGGATTCGGGATCGGCGAGTACGCCGCTCGCTTCTGGTCTGCGGTCTTCGCCACCGGCCTGACGCTGTCGATCTACCGGTTCGGACGACAACTGCTGGGTCAACGGGGCGCATGTATTGCCGCTCTGGCCTTCGCCACGAATGTCGGGACCGTGGCCCTGGCGCGGGCGGCGGTCACCGATATGACACTCGCCTTTTGTATGACCTGGGTATTCTTCAGTTTTTTTGATGTCTATCTGGCTACGGACAAGACGCGCGAGCGTCTTCTCTTTGTTGGGTATCTGGCTATGGCGTTCGCCGTTCTCACGAAGGGCCCGATCGGTCTTCTACTCCCCGGACTGATTATCGGCCTGTTTCTGGTCATTCGAAGAAAGGCCCGGGCGACTCTTTCCATGCTCCGCCTGCTTCCCGGTATTGGCCTGTTTGCCGTGATCGCGCTACCCTGGTACGTTTTGGTCCTGCAGGAGAATGGATGGGCGTTTGCTCAAGAATTCTTTGTGCAACACCACCTGAACCGCTACCTGGGTGTCGTGTCAAGCCATGTCGGAAGCCCTCTGTATTTCCTGCCGGTGGTCGTGCTCGGCTTTCTCCCATGGAGTGCGGCGCTGCCTAATGCCTTTGGCCGGCTCTGGACCATCCGAAGCCGACTACGCGCTGAACTGACCGGACGGCAGGAGCTGATGCTCTTTTTGTGGCTCTGGTGCGGCGTGGTCGTACTGTTTTTCTCGCTCTCCCGTACGAAACTCCCCTCCTACATTTTTCCCGCTGTTCCTGCGCTCGCGCTGCTGGCAGGGGCTGCGGGAGAAGCTGTTCTCGACGAACGACAACAAGAGGGGAGATGGGCGAGGGTGGGTGACTGGTTCATGGGTGGGATGGTCTGTTTACTGGTCCCTATCCTTCTCTTGCTGCCGTCCATTGTCGATCGCATTCGTCTTCGCGAGGCGCCGGACATCCCGCCATTTGACTTCGGGTTTGCGCCTTATGTGCTGGCCGTCCTCTTTCTGGTTGGGCTGACCTTCGCGATAGCAGCTAGGCGAAGAGGGCAGGGGGATATGGCAGCGACCGCGATGGCGGGCACGATGATCCTGAGCATCGTACTGGCCGTCCATCAGGTTGCACCGGCTGTCCAGGAAAGTATGCAGAAGTCTCTCCGTGACATCGCTCTTATGGCCAGGCAGGAGCTTCGCTCCGTCGACCTTGTGGTGACCTACGACCTGAATGCGCCCAGCCTTGTGTTTTATTCAGAACGACCGGTTGCGATCATCAGGAAGGGCGAGGAGGCCGAGTTTCAGCGTCTTGCCGTTACTCATGAGCGACTCTTTATCGTCGCGAAGGCCGCCGCCGAGACACGCTTGCGAAAGATTCCGGACATTTTCCCCTTGGACAGGCGAGGGGGGTATGTCCTATACTCTAGCCGTTACCATCCGTGAGTCAGATCCGGTTGACAGAAAGGCGTGCGCATGATTGCCGAGACGATTCTCTCCCCTGTGACTCCTGAACTCACCCTGGTCGAAGAGCGGCTGCTCCAAGACATCAGCGGCGATGTGGAGTTGATCTCCGAGATTATCCGGTACGTGCTGAAGAGCGGAGGGAAACGGGTGCGGCCTGCGCTGCTGCTGCTCTCGGCCAAGCTCTGTGGCTATAACGGCGGTTCACGTCATATCGATCTGGCGGTGGTGGCCGAGTATATGCACGCGGCTACGCTCATCCATGATGATATTATCGATCGTGCCGACAAGCGCCGCGGGCTGCCGTCGGCGAACAGCACCTGGGGTTCTCAGATTTCCGTACTGGCGGGTGATTTCCTGTATGCCAGATCGCTTCAGATGTTGGTGATCGATGGTGACCTGGCTGTCATGCGAGCGTTTGCCGACGCGACGGTTCGGATGATTGAGGGTCAGGTGCGCGAGGTTCAGATGGCCGGAAACCTCGACCTCACCTATGACGAGTATCTGGACATCATCACGTCAAAGACCGCCGCCCTGATCTCCGTCGCTTGCAGGACCGGCGCCCTGATTGCCGGCAGACAACCGGAGGAGGTGGCTGCGTTGACCGAATTCGGTCTGAATGTGGGGATCGCATTCCAGTTGGTCGATGACGCACTGGACTTTGTTGCCGAGGAGGACCGGCTGGGTAAGCCTGTGGGGAACGATTTCAAGGAGGGAAAGGTGACCTTTCCGATACTCCATGTCATGCGGGCGGGCTCGGAGGCCGATCAGGGCAGGATCAGAGAGCTGGCTGCGCAGGAGAGTATCGGAGAGTCCGATCTGGCAGAGGTAAAGGCGATAGTGGAACGGTACCGCGCCGTTCCGGCTACGATGGAGCTCGTTCGTACCTACCTCAAGAAAGCCAAGGCTTCTCTGAGCATCTTTCCGGATTCGGCGGCCAAGCGTTCGCTTGTCCTGATGGTCGATTTTGTCGGAGATCGGGACTGGTGAGCGCTGGTCTCCCTTCCTACCGTTTAGTGTGATGGTGATCAACCTGCAACAGATCCGAAACTTTTCTATTATTGCGCACATCGATCATGGAAAGTCGACCCTGGCTGATCGGATTCTCGAGGCGACCGGGACGCTCGCGCCCCGTGAGATGGAGGCCCAGGTTCTGGACCGCATGGACCTTGAACGGGAACGGGGCATTACCATCAAGGCGAAGGCCGTTCGCCTCCACTATAAGCGGCAAGGCGGGCTGGAGCATATTCTGAACCTGATCGATACGCCCGGTCATGTGGACTTCAGCTATGAGGTCTCGCGGAGCCTCTCCGCGTGCGAGGGCGCGCTGCTTGTGGTCGATGCCGTCCAGGGGGTGGAGGCGCAGACGCTCGCCAATGTGCATCTCGCCATGGAGCATGATCTGGCCATTATCCCGGTTATTAACAAGATCGACCTGCCGAATGCCGATATCGCGCGGGTGAAGGCGCAGATAGAAGAGACGCTGGCCATCGATGCCTCTGAGGCGATCCTGTGCAGCGCCAAACGGGGGATCGGCACTGAAGAGGTGATCGAGGCGGTCATCAAGCGGATTCCGCCTCCCAAAGGGTCCCCGCACTCTCCTCTGAAAGCCCTGATCTTTGACTCCTCATTCGACCCGTACCAAGGCGTGATTGTGTATGTCCGGCTGTACGAGGGACAGGTGCGCTCCGGGATGCGGATACTCCTGATGTCCATCGGCGCTGCGTTTGAGGTATTGCAGGTCGGCGTCTTCACCCCTCAGATGCGCCCCGCAGATCTCCTGTCAGCCGGAGAGGTCGGGTACATCATTGCCGGGATCAAGGACGTGCGTCAGACCAGGGTAGGGGATACCATTACCACCGAAGACAGACCGACAACCAGGCCCCTGCCCGGCTTCAAAGAGGTCCGGCCCATGGTGTTTGCCGGTCTGTACC
>JACPQW010000011.1 GCA_016190285.1 Candidatus Methylomirabilis oxygeniifera | reverse complement strand
GCCATGCCCGAGGTCCAGACCGACGAGTCGACCCTCATTATGGCCTTTATCACCGCAATGGTCGAGGCCAAGGCCTCTAAGGGCAGCGGCTGCTCCGCCGGCACCCGCCTGGACCAGTTCACCGACGGCGCCGGTGTAGAAGCCGCACAGAACGCCCTTGCGGCGATCGGCGGGGAGCGGATCAAAGGTGGAGAGTATACGGTCATCTTCGGGCGTCAGCCGGTGGCCGACCTCCTGAACAATCTGATCCTGCCTTCTCTCAGCCTCAGCGCCTTCTACAGCGACAGCTCTCCGTTCATGGGGCGGCTCGGGAAGCGGGTGGCGTCGAAGCAGCTTACCCTCTATGACCATGGCAACCAGCGTGGGCTGATGGGCAGTAAGGGGATTACCTGCGAAGGGCTACCGACCGGGAAAACACGGCTGATCCAGCGGGGTAAGCTGGTTGGGCTGTTGGCGAACTATTATGAGCACCGGCGGATCGTCAAAGATCCCAGGAGCGCTGAGAAATTGGGGGTAGACCCGAATCAGTACGGCAGTGCCATCGTACCGCGTAACGGTTTCCGGTTCTGGGCAGGCGGCGGCCGGCAGTTCGGTGTCCAGCCCGGCATTGCCTCCACCAATGCTGTCGTACAGGGTGGAGACCAGAGCCTCGAGGAGTTGATCGCCACCGTCAAAGACGGTCTGTTGATCGGTCGGATCTGGTATACGTATCCTATTAATGGGCTGCGGGCGGGGGACTTCACCTGCACAGTCGTCGGCGACTCGTACATCATCAAGGATGGGCGGATTGCCGCGCCGCTAAAACCGAACACGGTGCGAATCAACGACAATATCCACTCGATCCTCTCTCACATCGTTGCAGTCGGCAAGGAGGTCAAGGGAACCTTGGTCTGGGCGGCAGACGAGGTTGTCTATACGCCTGAGATCGCCGTACGCAATGTGAAGCTCGATGAGATTGCCGCCTTTATGGAACAACTGTGAGCGGTATGCGCACGAATATCCTGCATCCACAACACCCCCGATGAAAAGCGCTCTGCAACGGTTAAAACCTGCGCTGCGATTCCTGCTCATTCTTATCGGGCTTGTCGGAATCGTCTGGCTATGCGGGAGGATCGGGTGGCCGGCGATTCGGGCGAACATCTCCGTGATTGGGAAATGGTTCTTTCTGCTGGTGGTTCTGTACCTCTTTGCGCAGATGGCCTTCATGGCCGGATGGTGGGTCGTGATCGGTTCCAGGGCCAGACGGATCGGATATTGGCGGATGTTCGGCGTCTATCTGGTCGGGGATTCTATTAACTACTTTGTTCCGCCTGCCAATCTGGCTGGAGAACCTGTCAAGGCCCATCTGCTGAGCAGGTCGGTCGGATTCAACCGGTCGGTAACCTCGATCATGGTCCACAAGCATGCGGAAATCGTGGCGCAGGTCGTATTTCTCAGCCTGGGTTTAAGTATCGCAGTGGCCCAGTTCGCGCTTCCTACGGGACTGTGGGTTGCTGCGCTTGTACTACCGGCGGGGATGGGGGCCGTCGTTGTGGGCGCCTTCTGGGTACTGAAGAGGCGGGCCTTCGGGGCATTGATCCGTGGGCTGGTGAAAATCGGGATCAAACCGGAGCAGATCAAGCCCGAATGGCACGCTACTGCGTCGTTGGATCGGTGGCTTGCGCTCTTCTATAAGACCCGTATGCCGGTCTTCTACTGGGCGACGTTTCTGTGTCTGCTGGGGTGGTGCGGGGGTCTGCTCGAGACGTACGTCGTACTGCAGTTGCTGTCGGCAGAGCCGAGCCTCGGGACGGCAGTGGCGGTAGAAAGTCTGGCGATGACGCTGAATACCATCATCTTTTTTGTTCCTGGGCGGGTCGGAAGCGCTGAAACAGTGCGAGTTGCGGTCTTCTCAGTCTTAGGGCTGCCAGCCGCGCAGGGCGCCGTCTATAGCATTATTCGCCGGGGAAGAGAGGTTACATGGGCTATTCCCGGTCTGCTCATCCTGCTTGCAATAAAGCTGGGAATCGGGAGAGCGCCCGGGGAGGTTGCCGGCTGATGGCTGTCCAGAGACCGACGAAGGCGGTCCTGCTCGACTTCGGAGGTACCCTTGATGCCGACGGGATCCCCTGGAAAGACAGATTCTATCCGCTCTACCTCGCGGAACATGTAAGGGTAGACCGGGATCGATACGAACGGGCGTTCTATGCTGCCGATGATGCGCTGGTGGCGCGGAGGCTTTCCGGTTGCTCGTTTCGAGAGAGCGTCTTGCTCCTGGTCACCGGCGTGCTGGAAGCGTTGAATGTAGCTGATCCGGAATTGGCGTCGCGTCTGTGCGACCGGTTTCTGCAGGACTCGTTGGATAAGATTCGCGCCAATCTTGAGACCCTGCGCGAGCTGTCGGCGCGATTTCGGCTCGGCATCGTCTCGAACTTCTACGGCAACCTCGAACAGGTCTGCATCGAGACAGGGGTCGCCTCATTTATGAGCGTCATGGTCGACTCGGCCTGCGTCGGGTTCATCAAGCCGGACCCGAGAATCTTCCAGGTTGCGCTGACACAGTTGCAACTGGATCCTCGAGAGGCGATATTCGTCGGGGACTCGTTGCCTCGAGATATGAAGGGAGCGAAGGGTCTTGGGATGCCCCATATCTGGCTGGTCTCAGACCACTCTGGCCCTCTCGCGCCCTGCTGCCCCGACGACCTCACGATCAAGTCCTTAGCGGATCTTCGAGAGGTACTCCTGTGAAACAATACGCCATGCGCCAGCACCTCCCCGATCAGCGTGAAAGTTGTGACTCCCAGCAAAATCCCCCCAACCCCCCTTTTCAAAAGGGGGGAGAGGGGGGATTTCGGGACGGGGACGAGAGACTTACTGGGCAGTGCCTTACGGGGGGCATTATTGCGGCAGGGGAAGGGTCCCGGTTGAAACGGGACGGCTTGAGGATGCCGAAGTCGATGGTGCCCATTGCCGGTATCCCGCTGATCGAGCGGGTGGTAAGCAATTTTGTGAAGGCCGGCATTACACGGCTACAGATTATCTTCAACGAGGACGATCGCGAGTGCGCGACATTTGTCCGGGAGCGTTTCCCGAATCTCGATATTCAGTGCATCGTAAAAACGACACGCTCATCATATGAAAGCTTCTGGGAGGTTGGCAGGCGATCCGGTCCGGGCCGTATCCTTATGTCCACTGTGGACTGGATCTGTCCGGAGCCGGCGTTTCACCGATTCATCGATCAAGCGATGTGCTATCGTCAAGCTTCTGTCGTCCTCGCCGTTACACCGTTCGTAGCCGACGAGAAGCCCCTCTGGGTGAACCTCGATCCTTCCGGGCGCGTGACGGCCATCGGTGGCGCCTCGGGTGATGTGGTGACCGCCGGACTCTATCTGGTATCCGGCGCCATTTTTTCGCAGGCTCCCCGCCCTTCGACACCGGGCCGGCTTCGGGACTTTTTGACGTGGCTGGTCGCCGAGGGGGAGCCGGTCTACGGGGTGGTGATGGATCAAGTCATCGATATCGATCGGGCCGAGGACCTTCAGTTGGCTGAAGCCCTTATGAAAGACAGGGTATAGGGTAAAGGGTATAGAGGAACGACCAGAGGTTCGCGTAACCCCTAACCCCTATACCCTGCTTTTCGAACGGAGATAGCGCCTCATGAGGCCGCACCTTTGGGGGATTTTTCGAGAACGCCAGCACTCGCCGGGTCGGGAATTCGACGATACCGAGATCCTGCGGCTCGTCGCTAAGCATATCGAGGCGGCCGGCTACCAGGTAAGCCTCAAGGGGCCGGACGAACTCGGTGAGGCCGGCGACCCGGGGGCCGTACTCATGGCAGACCCTTTGCCGTCGCTCGTGTTCCTGATGTGCGAGCGGCTGGAGGCCCTTCGCGTACTTGGGCCGCTGGAGATGGGAGGCATACCGCACGTCAATCCTTTGGAGGCTGTCCTGAACACCTATCGAGATCGCATGATCACCCTGCTGACCGCATCAGGAACTCCGATCCCGGAGAGCCAGGTCATTTTGTGCAACCCATCCGAGCGGGATCAGTTGTCGGTCGAGCGTTGGGCAGACCTCTTCCCGATCTGGGTCAAGCGGGCCGACGTGCACAATACCCAAACGGGGGATGTTGAATTGATACGATCTTCGGAGGAGTTGCAGGACAGGCTGGTCGCGCTCAACGCCAGGGGGATTGCTCGTGCCGTTCTGCAGCGACACGTTCCGGGAGATCTGATCAAGTTTTACGGGGTAGGTGGACCGGACTGTGAGAATCGGCAGGAGCGATGGTTTCGCTGGTTCTACCATCGAGACCAGGAGCTCAACAGGTATCCATTTCCTGAAGAGGCCTTGCATGCCGTTACCCAGCGTGCGGCTATAGCCCTTAGTCTGGAGGTGTACGGAGGCGATGCCATCGTAACGCCTCGCGGGGAGATATTCCTCATCGACATCAATGCCTGGCCGTCGTTTGCGTTGTTTCGCGAGGAGGCTGCTTCCCAGATCGCCACATGGCTGCTGCATCGCGTAAGGAGGGGAGCACTCCAATGAAGCGAAACATTCCTGGAAAACGGTCGAAGGCGATTGTTGCCCGCGAGCAACGCCATATGGCGCCGGGCCTACAGTCGATAGCACTGTATTCCGGGTTGGCGATGGCGAGAGGGGAAGGGTGTACCCTGACCGATGAGGACGGCAACCGATACCTCGATTTTATGGCCGGAATCGGTGTGGGGAGTATCGGGCATACGCACCCGCACTACGTCGAGGCCATGAAGGCCCAGATCGAACGGCTGACGTTCGGCAGCTTCACCACCGAAAACCGGGCCCGGTTTCTCACGCTGCTGGCATCGATCACACCGGGACGGCTGAAGCGGATCCAGATGTTTTCCGGTGGGGCGGAGGCGGTCGAGGCTGCCTTCCGACTGGCCAAGTCGGTCACGAAGAAGTTCGAGTTTGTCGGGTTTTGGGGCGCGTTCCACGGTAAGACAGGCGGAGTCCTGGGGCTGTTGGGGGACGATTTTAAGAAGCAGTTGGGACCGTTCGTACCCGGCCTTTACAGCGCCCCATACGCGAACTGCTATCGCTGTCCCTTGAAGCTCCGCTATCCCGATTGCGGTATTGCCTGTGCGGACTTCTTGCGCGAGGTGATCCGCTATC
>JACPQW010000187.1 GCA_016190285.1 Candidatus Methylomirabilis oxygeniifera | reverse complement strand
GCCACTTCGCGAGCGAGGCGAAGATGTCCTGCTGCTCGCCACCCACTTTCTGGAGACGTTCAACGCCAAGTACGGTAAGGCGATCCGCACGATCGACGACCGGGCCACCCGTACCCTATGCGAGTATCCGTGGCCTGGCAACATTCGGGAACTGAGCCACGTCATCGAACGCGCGGTTCTCTGGAGCCACGGGGATCATCTTGCGGTCGACCAGCTCTCCCTGGCACCTGCACCACCAAGTACACCGCCTGCCCCCATGCCGATTGCCGGTCTTACCCATGCGGCGCTCCCGCGGGAGGGAGTCGACCTGGCAGCGTGGGAGCGGTCGTTAGTGGAGCAGGCGTTACAGGACAGCGGCGGCAATCAGACAAAGGCGGCCAAGCTGCTCCGCCTCAGTCGGGACACCCTTCGCTATCGGCTGAAAAAGTTCGGCTTATCCCGGCCCTGATCCGTCCTCAGGCCGTCCATCACGGGAGGAGTGGTGTGGCAGACACACCGACTACGTCGAGGAGGAAAAAAACCATGGATACCGACGTCCTTGTCATGGGGGGACTGACCATCCTGGCGGCCGCGTGGGCCTATACAAAAGGGGCAGATCTGCCGCTGCGGGGTGTCTGGGCCGGGTTGGGGTTGCTCAAGGAGGTCTGGCTGCCGCTGTTGTTCGGCTTCTGTCTGGCCGGCCTCTTCGAGGTACTCGTTCCCCGGGAGCTGCTTGTCAAATGGATGGGTAAGGAGTCCGGTATGCAAGGTATCCTGCTTGGATGGCTGGTGGGTCTGCTGATGCCCGGCGGACCATATATCGTCTTCCCTGTAGCCGCCTCGCTCTTGAAGGAGGGCATGGGGGTCGGGCCGTTGCTCACCTTCATCACCGCGAAGTCGCTCCTCTCGCCGATCCGATTGTTCACGTGGGAGGTCCCGTTCCTCGGCTGGGCCTTTGTCACGGCCAGGACAGTTCCGAGTCTGCTCCTGCCCCCGATCGTCGGTATAATCGGCCAGCGTCTGTACGCCCTGTTTCTCAGATCGTAACACCAACGCCGTTGAATAACAGTGGTCAAGAAGCTCAGAGTGGTGATGTGCGCGCTGCGCCGGAGCAGCCATGCGACATGGCTCAGAACAGGCCGTATGAGGAGCCGGTGAGGCTGCCCATCGAGGATGTCCTCGACCTGCACGCCTTTGCGCCGCAGGAGATCGTCTCGGTGGTCGAGGAGTATCTATGGCAGTGCCGCCAGACGGGAATCCTGGACGTGCGGCTGATTCACGGGAAGGGAACTGGTACGCAGCGGGCGATCGTTCGGCGGCTCCTGATGAACCATCCCGACGTCCTGTCCTTTACCGATGCTCCACCCGAAGTCGGAGGATGGGGAGCGACTGTGGTCCGCCTCAAGTCGTCCGGCAGTTAGCGCAGGTCCTCGCAGAAGTGCGTGAAGAGGATCCGGGCCCGCCGATTGAGTACGTCGATCCGCGCTGGAAGCTGCTCAAGGATCGTATCGGGCCGGATATAGTCCTTGACCCCATCCAGCTCCTGCGCAAAGATCCTGACCCAGTCGGAAATCATCGACGGCGTGACCTCAAGATGAAACAGCAGGCCGTAGACGTGCCGACCGATCGAGAAGGCCTGACACTCATAGAGCGCCGACCTGGCAAGGTTGACTGCGCCGGGCGGCGTGTCGAAATACTCGCCGTGCCACTCGAACACCTCAATCGATTCGGGAAACCCGCCGAACAATCGATCATGCCGCGCCGCCATGGTGAGCTGGACCGGGTACCAGCCGATCTCCTTGCGCGATCCCTGGCGGACCGTTCCGCCGGCCGCCTTGGCAATGAGCTGTGAGCCGAGGCAGATGCCCAATGTCGGAACATCGAGCGCCAGCGCCTCTTTCAGGAGCCGATCCTCTGTCCTCAACCACGAGTAATCCGCTTCGTCGTTGACGCTCATCGGCCCGCCCATGACCAAGAGCCCCGAAAAGGGCGACAGATCGTCCGGCGCCCGATCGCCCTCGTACAACCTTACCGTCTCCACGGGCCGCTGCTGTGCCTGGAGCAGGTCGAGAAAAATACCGGGGGTCTCGCACCCGATGTGCTGGAAGACCAAGAGTGGTTTCATCGCAACAGTAGCCGGGTTGGGCCGAAACGACCCTAGGCCTCACAACGACCTGATAACAGATAGCCGACGACGTCCGCGGCGGTGTAGCGTGTCCGGCCGTCCAGGAAGCCGCCGATAGTTGCAAGATCATCGCCGCTGGTAACGATCGGTGGCTCCACGGTACCGTCGGCGCTGATCTGCGGGTGACCGATGACGGAGAGCAGCGCGTTGCACAGGCACTGGCGGCCGATCGTGTCCTCCAGCTTACCACCTTTTTTCACATAGGCCGCCTCAGGCTCACTGGGACACCGATAGTCTACTTTCCCATCCGCCGCCATGAACGCGACGCGCAGGTACCCCAGATCGCAGATCCGCTCGCGCGTTGTGCCGACGGCGGGATTCTCGGCCCATTCCACGACCTTGATTGGAAAACCGGTGGGTGATGCGCGAGGCTCCGTGTGAACGTCCACTTCGCCGCGGGCCGCGTGAGCGAGCACCGAGCGCTTGATCGGCTCAGTGAGTCCCGATTCATCACAGAAGGCGAAAAGTGTCCCGACCTGGACTCCGGCGGCTCCTGCCTTGCGTGCCGCAATCAGGCGCTCGGGGTGTCCGGTCCCGCCCGCCACCCAGAACGGTAGCCCCAGATCTCTGATCTTCGCGAGGTCTACCTCGTCGCGTTTGCTGTAGACCGGCTCGCCGCGCTCGTTAAACCATGGCTCCCCGCGAGGCGGGGCGTTGTGGCCACCGGCGGTAGGGCCCTCGATCACGAAACCGTCCACTTGGCCGATCGCCTTGCGGGCGAGCATCGTCGCCAGGGAGTTACTCGCGACGATCGGGAAGAACTTCGGCCGCGCGAGTGGTGCCGGCGGCGACTCCCAATGAGTTCTGGGGTCAAACTCGAGATATTCGACGGCGTTGGAGGGGAGTCCCTCCACGTCGAATCTGAGTCTGGCCGTGTGGTGCCCGGCGAGCAGGTCGAGCGCCCCTGCGATCTCTCGCGGGATGCCGGCGCCCATCAGGACGTAGCCGACACCGGCGAGCATCGCGCCGTAGAGCGTCGGTAGCGTGAGTAGCTGAATTTTGGTGAGCAGATTGATGCCGACCGGGGCATCGTGTCCCTCTCTGGCGAGGAACACTTCGACGAACGCGGCCAGCATGGTGAGCTCCTGCCGAGCGGGAGCAACCACCTGGCGATACAGGGGGAGCATCGTGTACGGCTCGCCGGGCGCCCGGCCATCGGGCCGATAGTAGCGGCGCATAGCCTCGTCGGCGGCGCGACGAATCGGAAACTGCTCCATCCCGCGCCGCATGTGGCCGCCACAATCGCCATCCTGCAGACGACGCACGAACACCGTATCGAGACCGGTGCCGGAGACGACCCCCAACTGACCCGTTCGTGCCACAGCGTTGGCCAGCCGCCAGTTGGAGACAGCGGCACCCATACCGCCTTGAATGATCAGGGGAAGCGTTGAGCGCTGTTCGATGGAAGGAGTATCGCGTCGACGAGCCGCTCGCACGCCTTCACTGATTGCGATCGATAAGAGCTTCTTCATGCTGCCACGCGACCGGTTGTTAGCATCGGTGCTATATGTTCCTAAAACAGGGAAATAAGATGTCCCCCGAACTGAGCTCTCAGGCTACCCTCTCGGGATCAGCATAAACTCAGGAGGTACCGATGGTTAGGAAGGAGGACTGGATATGATTTAAGCACAGTTGGAGCGAGGCGTCTACGTCGTAGCTCAGCAGCGCGCCGCTTGCGGCGCGTCAGTCGGGAGCGCCTCGTTAGGTATGGATTCGACGGGTATCATTTCAGCCAGCAAGGTTTCAGGAGCGATGTCCTGAGCGTGGGGCCAGGTAACTGCGCCGAATAGGATACCCACCTGATTGAAATAATGTGTATCCTGAAGCTCTCGAAAAACACCAAGATCCAGGTAATGC
>JACPQW010000189.1 GCA_016190285.1 Candidatus Methylomirabilis oxygeniifera | reverse complement strand
GATCGATGTGAAAATTCCGAAGCTCATCGGTGTAGGCGTAGGTAGGATCTCGGCGATATTGCCGTCGCTATACACCGCATCGCCGCAGGTGAGCGTCCCTTTTCGCCTCAACTCGGCGATCCTGCCGCGTAATCGATCGATCTCCCTCTGCCGGTACTGTGCAGCCTTCTGTTCGCACGAGTCGCCGGCCGCCGAGATGGGCCTGGTCTGCAGGATATGCATCTGCCGTCCCCCAATGGCAAACTCGATATCCTGGGGGTGGCCGAAGAGCGCCTCCAGCGCGATACCGGCATCCACAAGGCCGCGGAGCTGGGTCGGCGTCAGGCTCGCGCCCCTTTCGGCGATTCGCGTCTCCAGCACTCGGCCCTTCCGATCTACGCGGAACGTGTCGCCCGGTACCCGACCCGACACCAGCGGCTCGCCCAGACCGAGTACCGAGTTGACCACACACTCATCTCGGCTGAAGGTGACCGGGTTCAGGGTGTAGATCACACCCGACACCTCGGCATCCACCATCTCCTGGACGACAACAGCCATACCATGTCCGCTGCCGTTCTCCTTCAGGCCTACGTACTGCCTGTACAAGGTAGTGCGTGGCGCCTTCATGGAGCGCAAACACTCGGCCACGGCGTGGATCAGTTCCGTATCGGAGGCGACATTGACGCACGTCGTATAGATACCGGCGAAGCTGGCGTGGCGGAGGTCCTCCAGGGTCGCCGAGCTTCGTACGGCCACCCGCTGAAATCCCCTCGCCCGATAAGCCGTGACAATCGCTGCCTGCAACCGGTCGTCGAGTTCGATCGCCTCACCGGACGATCGGATCGCCTCTTCGCAGGCGTCGGTAGGGATGACGAACCCTCTGGGCACCGGGAATCCGGCCTGCATCATCACACCAAGATGCAACGCCTTCCGCCCGACACGAGCCAGATCGCCCTCCCGGACATCCTGGAGATCGATGATGCGGAATCGCTCCGTCATGTTGCTCAGGCGTCTGACTGCCCGGCCCGCCAGATACGGAAGCGGTCGCGCTGGACCCGCTCGACTTTCCATCTGTACTTCAACTGCTCCCATTCGGGAACAAAGTGTTCCACCACCGCAGAGTCCGTAGAAGCCAGGACCTCGTCGAGCACCTTCCGGTAAAACCTGGTAATATCCCGCATGACCCCATCCGGGTGCTCCCGCCCTGGGATCTTCAGGTAATCGACCCCTGCCTCGACGTAGTCCGGCAGTTCATGAAGAATGAGTGACGGGCTGCTTTTGAGGCCCAGCCGCTTCGCAGGAGACCCGTTCGGGCGGTCGAGATCCCATCCGGCCTGGCAGACCCGATGGCAGCTTCCCCCGCGATTGGAGCTGCCAAAGCAATGGTCTTTCCCTTCGGAGTCTACCCATCGATCAAAGCGGAGATAGCTGCTCATCGTACACCGGCCCGGGCAGATGATCCCCTCCTGAAGCGACGTAAAGAGGAAGACCTCGATACCGACCGGCACCTCTGCCTTGATCGCGCGGATCTCATCGACCTCTACGCCCCATCGATACGAGAGGATGACAAAGTTGGCGCCGATCTCCTGGTAGAATCGGACATCCTCACGGTTGCAGACGGCACACGTCACGCTGGCGTGGATGTCCACGCCTGGGAAACGCCGGCAAAGCTGCCTGATGCATCCGATATCGTTAAGGATGAAGCTCGACAGACCCCAGTCGATGTACTGCTCGACCTTGTGATACAGGCGGTCGATCTCGTGTGGGCCGGGCACGCTGTTCAGCGCAACCTTGACCTCCTGCCCTCTGCTCCGCGCAAACTCGTTGATATCCCGAATCTCCTCATCCTGAAGCTCATCCTCAGGAGGTCTCCTACTCCAGCCCGCTGGGCCCACATAGACGGCATCTGCGCCGGCTTCCAACACGGCGATCGCCATCGCCTGTGTGCCTCCGGGAGCCATCAATTTCACCATCGTCCTTATCCTTCCTTCAAAAAACCCTTCAGTCTTCAGCCTTTAGTCTATCTACCTGTAGTTACTCCACAAAGTCCATGACGAAGGTCCCTGAAGGCAACCGGTCTATGCCGAGGAGCGGCCCTCCTCCTACCTTCAGGAGTTCGCCAAAGAGGCGTTCGATCTGCCGGACGGTTGAGCTATCCCAAGCGGTCATCACCCGTCGCCGCCAGCTATCGCGAAGGATCGTGAGAATCCTCTGGTCGATTCCACCCATGACCTGCTCACCTATCTCAACCCAGATCTGATCGTTCGCCTTCAGGTAGTCGGCGGTGTCGCAAAACGCGCGAACGAAGCCGCGCAGCAGCTCGCCGTTCCGCTTCGCAAACTCTTCAGTGACGGTAAAGAGGGTAATCGGGACAGCGCCATCGATTCCGAGGTCCGCGATCAGGTCGAGCACATCCACGACCCGCCGGTACGCCCCTGTTGCAACCAGGGGCGGGATCAACTGCCACCATTGCAGCGCGGCGTCAACCTGTCCCCCTTTGAGCAACTCAGCCAGGGTCCCTTTCGAGAGCGCCTCGACAATCATGTTCTCCTGTTGGGGGTCAAAGCCGAACTGTTTCATGCACGCCGCCCTTACGATGATCCAGTTCTTGTCGCGCAGCCGGACCACCCCGACTCGCTTCCCGCGAAGGTCTTGCAGTCCGTTGATCGATGAGTCGGAAGGGACCACAAGCCCTCCCGCGATCCGCCCATAGGGGAAGAACGCTGTCAGGGGGAGGCCGTCGGCCCGGTGGCGACCGATGACGATCCAATCGACATCGATCAGATCGACAGCGCCCTCCTTGAGGGCCACCTCAAACGACTGAAACGCGCCGGTGATCTGATCACGAACCAGGGTGATCTGCAGGTCAAAGCCGTGCTTGACATCAAGCTCCAGCTTCTTCATCGCATAGACGAACCAGCGGGGGCTCCCGGTCGGCTCGAAGGCCGCCCTCAGGACCGGTAGCGCGGTTGCGCCGTTATTCACAGCCGTCATACAGATTCGCTCCTCAGAAAATAGCGTTCAGCCGTCAGCGCTCAGCTATCGGCTTCAGATAAATCAAGATAAATCAGGGAATGTCACGGAAAAAGCTGACAGCTAACCGCTGAAAGCTGATCGCTACAAAGGGTTTCTGACGCTTCCCAGCAACAGACCAGCACGTCTGGTGCGCTCCATGGTCCACCGCTTTCTTAGCTCTTGCCATTCGG
>JACPQW010000188.1 GCA_016190285.1 Candidatus Methylomirabilis oxygeniifera | reverse complement strand
GTTCGGCTGGACCATCCAGTTTCAGTTCTCCTGGTGGGTTGTCCTCAAGTCGTCGATCATCACACTCGGCGCGGCCTTACTGGCCGGCTACCTGCCTGCCAGGCAGGCGGCCCGCCTGAACATCGCAGCAGCGGTGGCGTATGAGGGGTAAGGGGTTCAGAATCGGGATAGTGGTGCTCCTCTACCTGCTCAGCGACCTTGGGGCGCAGGTAGAAGCCGCCTTCCGGCCGGCGCTTCCCGGCTATCGATTCGCCTTTCCGCAAGACCACGCCTCACATCCCGATTTTAAGACCGAGTGGTGGTACTATTCGGGTCACCTGCGGACCGAGGATGGGCAGCGGTTCGGCTACCAACTGACCTTCTTTCGGGTTGGCGTCGATCCGTCCCTGAGAGGCGCAAGCCAATCACGCTGGGCGATTCGAGACCTGCATCTGGCCCACTTCGCCATCTCGGACCTCACGCACCGCCGCTTCCAATACTGGGAGCGCCGCAGCCGAGGTGCCCTCGACTCGGCGGGCGCCCTGGCCAACACGTTCAAGGTCTGGAACGGCCAGTGGCAAGCCCTCGGAGATGAAAAGGTCCACCGCTTGATCGCACATGCGGAGGGGTACGCGATCGACCTCACCCTGAGCCTGAGCAAACCGCCGGCCATTCACGGCAGTCATGGCGTAAGTCAAAAGGCGGCAGGTCTGGGCCATGCCTCTCACTACTACTCGCTCACCAGGATGACCACTGAGGGAACCTTGACCGTCGCCGGAAAGCGGCAGACCGTGACCGGCTCGACCTGGATGGATCATGAATTCGGGAGTAACCAACTGACTGAATCGCAGGTAGGCTGGGACTGGTTCGCAATCCAGCTTGGTGATGGCGTTGAGCTGATGCTCTACCAACTTCGATTGACAGATGGGCGATCTGATCCCCACTCCAGCGGCAGCCTGATCCAACCGGATGGACGAGTCGAGCATTTACCCTTCAGCGCCTTTGAACTGACGCCGCAGGAGATGTGGCAGAGCCCGAAGAGCGGCGGCCGATACCCGATCCGGTGGCGGATCCAAGTCCCGTCTCGTCGCCTCGACCTATCGGTGCAGGCCGCGTTTCCTGATCAGGAGTTGGATACGCGCGGTAGTACACTGGTCACCTACTGGGAAGGATCGGTCGCGATTTCAGGGACGGCGGGTGACCGGCCGATCTCCGGCGTGGGATATCTCGAAATGACCGGCTACGCCGCACCCTTCCGCCAGTTACACTGAGGGCAGTCGATAAAATTGATTAGATAAGGGGTTCTTGTTTTATGCGCTCTCTGGCGCCAGCGAAGCGGCGCTCTACCCCCAGCTCTAGAGGTCGCGAAGTGGTGGCGCGATGCTACGGGTTGACGTGCCTTGATGGTGAATTGAAGGCAAATGTGCCTATCGACCACCAACAGGTCCCGACATAAGGCGTCGCGTATTCGAGGAGAGCTGGAATTAAGCGCTGGTTCAATCTGCGGAGGTTATATGACTGGAGAAAAGTGGTGCCGCTGGTGCCCATGCAAGGTTGCGAGCCGTCCCAAAGCGCCTCGTGGAAGAGGCCGTTTCTCAAGCGCACGATTGCCTCAACAAGATTACCATCTGAGGGAATGCCGAACTTGCGACAAAGGCTATCTATTCGCCTTGCGTGGCCTTCATCTTTAACCCCATATCTGAGCTTGGCGAGCTTCCAGCAGCCGTCAAGTACCATGTACTCGATGGTGAACCGCTCCCAGTCCCACTCATACGAGGGCGCTCGACAGTGCATGTAGAGCGCGTTTGTAATAAGCCGCCGTTCTTCATCGGTCCAACTTCTCCAAGTCCGGCAGCAATGCGAGAGGAAGTCCTGGGCGGTCGCCTCACGAAAGCTGATGTTGTGAGTTGATTGAATCGGCACGCGGCTATCGAACCACCAGTCCCAGAATTGGAGCCTAGTCCCAAACAGGTACCCGAGCAGGTGAATAACGAAAGCGCCAATGCCCTGACGACGCTGCTCTCTCGTACCAGAGTCGGAAAGGCGAAGCGTATGGGAGGCCGGAAGTTGGTGGAGAAGCGCAGGACGTATCGTTTTCGGCACCTCCTCCACTACCTCATTTGTTCTAGGGTCCGACACGACCTGACGGGACATTGGAGGGTATAGAAACCCATCCTGGTTCGTGTAAGAATCGACCCAAGCGGTGACTTCATCGAACTCTGAAACCGGTGAAATGCTCCCTCCGTCGAACTCAATAGTCCATCGCCGGTTGAGGACGCCGAAACAGTCCAGGTCAGGGTTCGCTGAATCACCCTTGCTCACAATATCACCTCAATCTCCATTAGTGACTCCAGTCGCTCGCCAGCACGTGGTCCCCTATTCCTTTACCAACCGAGTGACGAGGACTTCTTCGCCTAGCATGTCGATGATCTTGATGGCGACGGTGGTTTCGGCGCTTGGGGCGGCAAGTTCGTACCGTCCCACGACCAAGTCAGTCTTCTTCTCCGGCACGTCAGCGAGAGCTACGTTGAAGACCTGCCCATCGTAGGCCGGGTCGATCATCACGCAGTCCACCATCGCCCGCCAGTCATCGATCGTTGGCTTGAGCATTCCTGCCTGCTGATCCAGCCGTTCGATGATCGTCGGCGAGATGAAGTCTTCTATCTCGACGACGATCTTGGGCGCAGCGAGCGGCGCCCCTACACAAGTGATCTTGACCTTCGCCGTAGCCGGCTCGTGCCGGATAAATTTGCCGTATTTGGGGTCGGTGCGAAGCTCTATGACGTCAATCCTGTTGACCTCCGGCTTATGTAGGTATTCATCCTTCTTGCGTTTGCGGAGCCTGTTCCAGTCCTCGATCCAAGTCTTGGCGGCAAGTTCCATGCCTAAACAGACGAGGGTGATGGGTCGGTCTTCTTCTGGCCTGGCCTCCAGTTCCCGCTTGAGTTCCTCCAGATCCAGCGGTGTAAGGGGATGGCCGAAGGGAATGATCTTGACGAGGGGTTGACCCAGCGTGCCGTCGAAGTAAGCATCGGTGCGAGTCCGCTGGATACCGATGTGCTCGCAGGCCAGATTGACGGCCTCGTTGTGCTGGATCGCGAGGTCGTAGTCGTTGACGCGCCAGACAGCGAACGCGACTTGCGCCGGACCCACGTCCTTTCCCCTCTCCCCATCGTGGGAGAGGGCGAGGGTGAGGGGGTTTTTCTGCCCGGCCTCGATCTGTTGGCGAATAATCGTTTGCAGCCGCTTGGCTGTTGTCTGGATCGCTCCTTTGTTGAGGTCGCAGCCGATCCAGCGGCGTCCCAATTTCTGCGCCACAGCAGCCGTAGTGCCAGAGCCAAGAAAGCAGTCGAGGACGAGGTCTCCGGGATTAGACGAGGCTTCTATGATCCGACTGAGTAGGTCCTCTGGCTTTTGGGTCGCAAAATCAAGACGTTCAGCAGCCTGTGAGTTGACGGGTAAAATGTCCGTCCATAGGTCTGGCAAAGCGGTTCCACTCATTTCATCCAAGTACCTGACATACTCCGCGACTCTGTTCCTCGTGTACTGGATTCGGCCTTCTTCGTGAAGTTTCTTCATAGTTTCCTGTGGACACCGCCAGATTCGCCTGACTCCGTTCCACTCGTATTCATATCCTTGGCCCTTCAAACCAGTTGCAGTCAGATTATCGGTCCTATATCTCCGCCCACGCTCGTCAACGTAACGATAATGGGATGTGATGTACTTCTCGTCATGCTCAACAAACTGCTTGTTAAAAGTGAATTCGTCACCAAGTGCGTAGTAGTACAAGATGTCGTGGAGGTTTGAGAACGTTGACGCATCACTATGGGCCGATGAGCGTTGCCAAATGATCTCATTTTTAAAGGAAGCAGAACCATAAACCTCGTCCATAAGATTGCGCAGAAAATGGCCCTTGTGGTAATCGCAATGCAACCAAATTGTTCCGTTGGGATGCAGTAGCTCCTTCAGCAGCAGTAACCGCTCGTACATAAACTGGAGGTAATTGTCGTTGGCCCAGATGTCGGTGTACTGGATCTGCTCTCCAAGCGTGTAGCTCTCGCCGTCGATCTTCGCGGTGCCCTTGACGCCGCGTAGGGAGACTTTACGAACATAATCGGCTCCGGAGTCGAAGGGCGGGTCGATGTAGATCAGGTTCACCTTGCCGCGGAAGCCGTTGGCGAGCAGGTGCGCCAACACCTCTTTGTTGTCGCCATGGAAGAGGAGGCCGCCCTTGGGGTAGGCCGCTGGCCAGTCATGCCAGATGTCCGATTTCGGGTTGGCGATTGCGGATTGGGGCGGTGCGAAGGTCTCCACATGCTGGGCCGGGAAGGCCGTGACGTTCGACAGCGGCCGCTTCCCCACCCAGGTGAGCATCGGCCGACCCTTGGCAGGCGTGATCTTGACCTCGGTCTGCTTGAGTGCGGCTGACTCGAGTGGCACCTTCTTTGTCGCGCGAGCCGGAGTGTTTTTCGTTGGGTCGGTCTTGCTCATTCTTTCGGCTCCTCGGGAATGGCCGGGATCAGCGGTGTCAGTTGCTCAATCAAACGTGGGATGTAGACGATAACGAGTTGCCAGATGCGCTCGTGGTCGACATCGCCGTACTCGTGTATCATCACGTTTCTTTGAGCAATGATCTTCTGCCACGGGATCTCAGGGTGAGCGCTCTGGAAAGGGCCGCTCACTCGTCGAGCTGCCTCGCCGATGATGCCGATCTCACGCTCAACAGCCAGACGGAGTTTCAAGTCGGCGCGATACTGCTCAGGCGTAACATCTCGAGTAAAATCCAGGATCGTTTTCGCGGCCTCCAGCATGTCCCAGAGGTAGGCGGGGTCGCGGCTTTCACGCGGCATAGACCACCTCCTTCGTCCTCAGGATCTCATAACGCCGGAATGGATTACGAAGGCCTCTTTTCTCAATAAGATCAACCTTCCGACCCAGTATCTCACTCAGCGCTTCTTGTATCTCGACCAGATCAAATAGACTCCACTGGGCATCTGGAGCAAATGTCACCAACACGTCCACGTCGCTGTCGGGGCGGAAGTCGTCGCGAAGCACGGAGCCGAAGAGGGCGAACTCGGTGATTTTCCAGCGATGGCAGAAGTCAGCGATCTTATTGCGGTCGATCGGGATTTTGGGGCTCATGTGCAGGGCTCCTCGACGAACCTACGCACAACCCTCATCTCGTCGGCTGGTACGGCGTCAGTGGCGGTGAAGATCATCTGGTACTTGAGGCGGTTGGGGTTGAGTGTTTCCCATCTGCGAAGGGCCATGGCCTTCTTACCATGTTCGCCATCCACCGGGTGGGCGCGATCGTGTTCACGCTTGATCTCCACGATGAAGACCTTGCCAGTCCCAGGCCGCCCGTCTCTTTTCGGCTTCTTGCGAATGATGAAGTCTGGCGTGTAGCGACGCCACTTTCCCTTATCATCTTTGTATTCAACAAAGAAGTCGGTTTTGTTCGGATCGGTAAGTGCCCCCGTGAAGTATATGTCCTCTACTTCGGATGGATGGAGGTTCAAGTTCGCGAGCATCTGCTCGAAGAAGCTCTTCTCGGGGTTGGAATCAAAGTTATACGGGGTATAGTGGAAGCCGAAGTCGCACGGGTTCTGGCCCCTCATCTGCTCCAGTGAGAACAGGAGGTATTCACGATCCTTGGGGTACACAATGTCGGCCGTATAGACGTCCACACCGGATGCGTCCGTTTCCTTGAGGAACCCTTCTGGCTTCACCAGCGCCAGCGCGACGTCTACCCTCTCCTTCTGGATTTCATAACAGCGCGTCTGTTCTTCGATCTGAGTGGCAAGATCGTCAATATGGGATAAAGGGATGTCCTCTTCACCATACACGCGACGAAGCTCATCGTAAATCACCCACAGGTCAAGCCGGTAGCGTGCGGCGAGGTCTACTGCGGCGGCGTAAGCGTCGGTCACTTCTGGGATAGCGTCAATGGTTACTGTGTCACCGACTTGGCGCAAGACGCTTACGGTAGCCTGCTGGTCTGCCAGCGTATGGACGGTCTTTTTGACCTGCCCGTCCGCGCTGTATGCTGGCCGCTCCAGGCGCAGCCGCATGGTCGCGCCCTCTTTCTTGACGACAGTGCTGACCATCTGCGGGACGACGAGTGGCGGTAGATCGAGCTTGCGAAGGATGATGCGAGCGCTACGGGTTTCCTGTCCGGACCGGTTGAGGTCGGCGATGGTTTCACCATAGGTTTCCTGCAACTGCCGATCGAGGACGCTGAAGTTGTCCATGGAGAGATAGACGCGGGCCTTGACGCCGTTACCTGGGACCTGGCGGAGGCAGCGGGTGGTCGCCTGGAGGACGAAGTTGTTCGAGGTCTTAAGCTTGCGGGCGAGCGCGCAGGCAAACAGACTCGGGCAGTTCCACCCCTCTGTCCCTTTGTTCACCAGCAGGATTACCCGATGCGGGGCAGTGGGATCGTTCAGCCGGTTGAAGGCGTCGATGTCAGCCTGTTTGGTCAGGCTCTCGTCGGAGGTGTTGACGAGGCAGAGCGTGGGACTTTGGCGCATCTTTACTAGCGCCTGGTCGATGACCGGCTTGAGTTCCTTGAGATCATCGGTCTGGGGGAAATAGAGCGCCAGCTTCGCGGGGGCGCCGTTCGGCAGACGCACGACGCCGTAGTCTCGAAAGAAATCCTCGATGACGTGTGAGACGTACGTTTTGGCGTCCCCCGAGAAATCGTAGGCGTGGATGTTGCCCGCCAGATCTTTGAGAATGCCATCTTTGATGCCGGCGGACAGGCCATACCAGATGACAACATCCTTTAACGACTGCCGCTGGAAGTAGGGGGTGCCGGTGGTATTGACCACACAGACTAAGTTGGTCTTGGCGGCTAGGTAGTCCACCGTCTTGCGGACCTTCTTGAGTCCGGTGTCGAGCGACTGTCCATACGTGTGGTGCGCCTCATCCGAGAAGACAGCGAGATGAGGCAGGCTGGCAATCGCCTGAAGGCGCAGGTTGGCAATTTCGGCGCGGGCCTCGTCCTCCCGTCCCGGCGCAAAGAGGTTGCCGAGGTCGGCCTTGCGAATCGTCTCTTTCTGAATTCTGATCTTTTCGGTATTGGTCACGACAACGTTGAAGAGGCTGCCACGGATGACCGGTACGTCTTTCTCACCGTCACGGGTGAAGGTGAGCTTCACCGAGGCGGCGAAGCCTTTGTGTAAGCGTGGCGGCAAGATGTGCTCGTATGGGATCTCGGCCAGCTCGCGCAGCGATTCGAGGATTGTCTTGCCTGGTGCGAAGACAAGGGCGTTCTGAACGAACGGGGCACCAGGGTCATTGGGGTATTCCAGCGCCATCGCGAACTCGGTCGCGATGATCGCGCCGATAAGAATGGTCTTACCGGCCCCCATCGCCAGGGCAAGGATGTAGCTCGGGTAATCAAGGCTGAGCGTCTCGCGAAGCGATTCAAGCTTGAAATCTTGGACAAATCTACCGTCTGTTTTGATCTGCGCCCAGAGCGCATCGGCCTTGTAATTTGCTGCCTTGAAAGCGCTGTCCGGGACGCCCAGGGATTCTAATAATTCAGCAAGGTTTTCATCAGGTGGGTAGACCTTGCAATAGAGATCGAAGATGTGCGGTGTCCCTTCGACAAGCCGAAGATACCAGTAGGTTTCCAGGGCGTGAAGCTGCGGGCGGCGCAGAAAACGAAGGGTTTCGGTCTCGCCCTCGCGCGCCCACTCGAGAATCTCAGCAAGTACCGGATATTGCGGGAGAGGATACCCGTCTGCTCGCCATTGGTCCACTCGCTGGGCGAGACGCTGATGAAGGTGATTCATTGCAGCGCGGTTCCCCTTTTTCCGGTTGCCAGAGCAATCTTCATGCGTTTTGCCTCTGCTATCAGCTCGTACTCCCCATTGAGGTCTACCTTATTGGCCGCCTGGAGTGCAAGCAAAAACTGTACCTTAGCGAGCTGGCTCTGATCAACCCGTATGGGGCTTCATATCGGTAGGAGTACTGGGGAGCGTATAGTGGCGCTGCATCGCGATTACGTAAGACCACTGCCCTATCTCGGTCGGCCGGTTCGGGACCAGACACTTGCCAGCGCGGCACCTGACAGGTTATGCCAGACGCTGAAGAGGGCGCCCGGGAGCGCCGCGGCCGGCGAAAAATATTTGACGGCCAGCGCCACGGCAAGCCCGGAATTCTGCATGCCGACCTCGATGGCAATCGTTCGGCAAATGGTAGGTTAACACGTCACAAGGTGTAACCCATGTCCCCGGACTTTTTTGTTACCTATCTCCCCGACCGCTCAAGATCCTGCGTGTCCTGGCCCTGGAGAGTTGATCCCGCCGTCATCGCCGCCCGCTACATGCGATTGTTGGCCTATCCAAGTTTTTTCCTGGCTGGCCGAACTTCATGCAGGGCTCGATCCTCCTTTACCAGGCTCGCTGTTTCGGTAGCCATCTTTTCAAACAGGAGCGTGACGGTCGAGAAAAGATCGCTGGCCTCAGCTTTGAGGTAGCGTGCCGCCATTCGGCAATACTCCGGATCGATCTCGACACCGATGCTGTTTCGGCCTATCCGCAGAGCCGCAACCATTGTAGTCCCGGAACCGCAAAAAGGATCTAATACGGTGTCGCCAGTGAAGGAGAACATACGAATCAGACGAGTGGCAAGTTCCAATGGGAACGGTGCGGGATGCCGTTTAGTCGAAGCACCTGGGATCGTCCATATCTGCTGGAACCATCGGTTAAACTCATCTTTATCAATGCGGCTCATATCGCGCTGCTTATTCGTTGGCTTCCTGTACCCGCCGGGTTTTCGCTGCATCAGGATGAATTCCATATCATTCTTAATGATGGCGTTCGGCTCGTAAGGCTTCCCAAGAAACTTGGACCCGTTCTCGACTTCATAGGAAGCATTAGCGATCTTGTGCCAGATGATGGGGTTTAAGTTGTCAAATCCGATCCGCCGACACACGACGCAAATATCGGCGTGCAGCGGAAACACCAGGTGCCGGCCAAAATCGCGCCGCGCAACGCACACGTCTCCGACCACGCAGACTAAACGACCGCCGGGCACGAGAATTCGATAGACATGCCGCCATACCTTCTCCAACTCAAACAGGAATGCTTCGTAATCCTGAATGTGCCCAAGCTGGTCTGGGTTTTCGTTATACCGCTTGAGATTCCAATACGGCGGTGAAGTCACTACGAGATGGACTGAGGCGTCCGGCAGGAACGAGAGATCCCGCGAATCCCCGTGGATCAGCCTGTGCGTCGTTATTCCCATCTGTTCACACAAAGGCTGCCACATGGCCGACAAGAATCTTGGCAAAGCGCTCGATCGAGAGGTCGTCCGCCGGCGTCGAAAACAGACCCCTGCTCCCGTCTCCAACCGTCGAGGTGATGAACGCTGATGTTGTGTAGTATCGCTCAAGAACAAGCTTTCGGCAGAAGAGTTCGTACCGACGGCGATACGACGCGCCGACAAACTCCGGGAAGACCTTAAAGTGCGGTTCCCGCACTTTTACCGGGCTGTTGGATGCATCGCAGTCTTCCAGCATAAAGAAGTAGCCGAGGAACGGTTGAGGGCTTGCGAGGTAGGCGTGTTCCCGATACGCGGTCCAGAGGTCGAGCGCGCTGCCCATCGCCTCTTCGGTTCGATTGTTGAAGTTGTTGCCGAACGACGGTCCGACCTGTGACTTGGCTTCGATGGCAACGAGAAGCGTGTTCTCGCGGATGACGAGCAGGTCCCATTCCTTTGTGGGACGGAAGAATCCCGGCAGCTCAACGTTCTTGCTCCGAAAGACGTACTGCGCGGGTATCCCGGCGGCCGTGATGAGTTCGGTGAAGAGGTCAATGAATCCATCCATCTGCGCACCGCCGGTCACAGCGCTACGTAGCCCCTGGTCGGCCTTTCCGGTCTGCTTCTGTCTGTCGCGTTGGGCAGCCCTGGTTGCCCAGTAATGGGCCACCGCACGACCGGCACGCGCCGGCAGGTCTCGCAGCATATCATCCTGTTTCATAGGCATGGCAAATAAAATTTCGGTTTGTCTCTTAATTGAGCCGACGGGCTGCGAGTCAGCGGCGGACGGATGCGCGAGCGTGCTCGTGTGGACGACTGACTGCTGCAGCCGCGTTATGCCAGGTGTGACGCACCGGACAGAAAGCGGCTGCCAAGCCGCAGCGCCGCGTGTAGCAGACGCTGGCGTCCGCTCCAGCGCAGTCTTGAGCGGCAAGGTTCAACTCGCATCGGTCAGTCGATCGTCGCAGCTAATCCCGGACCTCTCGATTAGGTGAAGCCACTCGTCACTCACTTCTCTGGCCTCAACCATTGTCGTCAACCCTTGCCGAAGCCGCCTCAGGACCGGCCGCAAGTCTCTTGACATCTTCTCAATAGGGCCGATGGCATCGATCATTCCCTGAGCAGATCCCAGTCCAACATGAGCGGAAGTAGACATGGAGCGAACCGCGGCAAAAAAGGCGCAGACTGCCGTTTTGGAGTCTGGATTTTGTTGGACCTCCGAAGCCGCCCGTTCAATGATGGCACGGAAGCCTTGATCAACCTCATGCAGTTGAGAGACGAATTCATTGCCAAACGACCACACACGATCTGCCGGTTCAGCAAGCTGACGTGCAACTTTACGGGCAACTAGTAAGCGCGCGGCAAAGCCTTTTGCTTGCGGCGCACCCCGCTGAATGTCGGCGATCGCTTCCTGCATTGTCTGCCCAATCAGCTCGATATCACGACCGATCGCCTCGATTGTTTCTACAAGCTTCGGCAGGGTGTCCTCGGCTGATGCTACTCGGTCGAGATACCCAGGTGAGTCATCCTCAGATCCGACTGTAGCCTCTTCAGCTTCTAGAGCAATGGTTGCGACATCGACCGTTTCGACCTGCCTATTAGCTTCCACGAGTCGTGCCGCTAGGCGAGCCACCGCCTTACGATAACTTTCTGCTGACAGATCAGCGAATCGCAACTCCCGCCAGTCTTCCCATTGGAACGTGCGGACGAGCGCAACAAGGTCGTCCCGTTGCGTGTCATCATGAAGAGCTGGAACGTCCACATAGAGCAACGGCAATACAAGCTCTTTGAGTCCCAGTTGAGTGGCCTTACGAGCGAAGAACTGCAATTCTCTCCTGCACTCCGGACTCATGAAGAACCGCGGCGTTAACACTGGAATGAAGAATGCTACGGAGGCGAGACTGGAGTCAACTTTGTTCTGCCAGTTCTCACCCCATTTGATCGCGTCCCGATCGGGGAACAAGGCCAGAGGCTCTCCCGTCAGCATCTCGAACTGGCCAGCAACATCTCGCGCCAGCCTGGAGATGCGTTCGCACTCTGTTATATCATCAGCGTGTATGTAAGACCAGAAACCCTGTGAACTGGTCATGAGTTTCTCCCCACGGTTCGCTTGTCTATCTGGGCTGCGGATTGGCGGTGGGCAAGCCCCAGCCCCAATGGCGTGGACACGTTACGCCGCGCCATTAGTTGCGCAGATCGGTCAGCCTATTCCGAGTGCAACCACTTTCAATGTTCGCGGCGATTCTCCCGCCTTTCTAAGAACTTGTCAAGGTTCTCCAGAACCGCTGTTGACCGGCAAACACTAACAAGCATAGTCGCATTGTAGCTGCGTCGAAGGCCGCCCACCGCTGGGTCGACGCGCGGAGTTTTAGTCATTCGGGTCTGGGATCGGCTGCCTCAGGATACCGAGGCGGCAGATGGCGAAGTCGTACTTTACGGGATCTTCAGGATCGAAAATACGGAGCCGCTCCGTCACCTCTTTGGCCATTCGCCAGTTGGTCTGCTTAATTGTGGTCAGGCCGAGCTGCCGCGCGATTCGCGCGACATGCGTGTCGAGGGGCACGATCAGCTTCGCCGGCGACACCTCTGTCCAGATGCCGAAATCGATCGCATCCCCGCGACGCACCATCCAGCGCAAGAAGAGATTGAGACGCTTGCAGGCTGACCCTCCCGCCGGCGAGGGGAAGAAGAAGCGGTCTCCGGCTTTTGCCGGAAGTATGTCCGAAGGGTACAACGGCGAAACGTCCAGCGACAGCATCCGCTCAACAAAGCTGGTCAGGGCAGGCCCGATATCGTCGTGAGCGGGATCGTACCCTTTGAGAAAGAAGGCCTGAAGCGATCCTGCTGCTGCAATTGCCTGATAGAGTAGATAGCAAAGGATCGCCAGATCGACACCAGAGTTGAAGCGATGGACAACGTGTCGGAATCGCGCCGGATCCCGAGCCGGATCGAATTGCCGAATGAACCGGGCCGGGCTGTCACCCATCGCCTCAAGCGCCGCCTCGGCGCTGCGGTGAATCTGCTTCACGTTGCCGTAGGCAAGCGCTGCGGCAACGAAGGCCGCGATCTCGCGATCGTCCGGGCGACGATATTTATGGGGAATGCTGATGGGGTCGGTTGAGAGAAAGGCGGGCCGGCTATAGCGACAATACAACTCATCCAGAAGCGCCTTGAGCTGCGCATGTGAGCGCATGGCCATGGCGACCACTCACTCCTTGTCGTTCAGCTCCTTGGCCTGAAACCCTATGGCGTAAGGGCAATGGACTGGCGCTCGCTCGATGGTTCCATCTGCCTTATGGTATCCGGCAATTCGGATGTTGTACCCGTTAATGCTGCCGGACACCCCGCCACCCTGCACGTAGCTCCACCGCTGCTGGCGTGCCGAATCGTTAATGGCCACCACAATCGCGATATTCCCATCCTTGAAGAAACTCTTATCGACCTTGCTCAGCGTGGTCGTTGCGCGAACGGTGCCGTACATCGGGTGCGAGTGGTAGTCGCCCACGCACTCCCAGCGCGACGTACCCCTGACGGCTTCCTCGACCCGTTGACTCCGCATCAGATCGACATGTACCTCACGAAACTTTCGGTTGGCTGTCTGGTACGGCACGACGAAATCGACCAGAACCCGGTCGGACGTCGCCTGGCCCAGGAGCACGCCGAAGCACTCTTTTCGATAGACCTCGATCGTCGAGACCAACAGTCCGACGAAGGCATTCTCGCTAAGATATAGATCCATTGCCGTCAACCATCATCGATACCGCGTGGAGAGGGCAGACCCAGCCATCATGAAGACAGGAAAATCTTATACTGCGGTGTCCCAAACGGTAAAGAGCTTGTCGCTATCGGTATTGTCTCGGATGATCGCCCGCGAAGAGACGTTCGCGTGGAGGAGGAACCGGTTGACGTTCCCTTACTGAATCATCTCGATTCGCTTACGCCAAGCCGATGTCATCAACCGGCAGACTCGCCAGATACATAGTAAAGATAACCCGCCTCTTGAAGAGAGGCAAGCCTAAAAAAACGGCAGCCCCACCCGATTAACAGGGTAAGGCCAAATTGGAGAAAAGCGCAGAGCAATTCAATAATTAGCGTGTAACAATCACAATTCAGCCCTTGGCCTCACAAAAAGCCGAGAACGGACCGGAAAAGCTAATAGCTGACCGCTGAAAGCTAATGGCTCCCACCCCATGGGGGG
Organism: Candidatus Methylomirabilis oxygeniifera; assembly: GCA_016190285.1. Classification (GTDB taxonomy): domain Bacteria; phylum Methylomirabilota; class Methylomirabilia; order Methylomirabilales; family Methylomirabilaceae; genus Methylomirabilis; species Methylomirabilis oxyfera_D. The sequence continues at coordinate 19,494 of JACPQW010000188.1, read as the reverse complement.
ATTACAGAGAAAGCGTGCGAGCCCGCTGCCTGCTTCTCAGAAATGCGACTATCCCGGGAATCAAGGAAAGCAGGATCACTGCGGCGATGACAACATGGATATATCGGTCAATATCCGGGATGGTCTTTCCGAGGAAGTAGCCGATGGAGGTCAGACTGACAACCCATCCGACCCCTCCCATCACGTTGTAGAGGGCAAATCGACCGTACTGCATGTTGCCGACTCCTGCGACAATCGGCGCAAAGGTGCGAAGGATCGGCATGAACCGGGCGAGGACGATGGTGATGCCGCCATGGCGATCATAGAACGCTTTGGTGCTGACAAGATGTTTCTTATGAAAAAGGAGGGAGTCGTCTCTGGAGAAGATTCTGGGGCCAGTCCTTGTGCCAAGGAAGTAGCCGACGGCATCGCCCACGATGGCGGCCAGGCTGACGAAGAGGAACAGACTCCATAACTCCAGATGACCGTTGACCGCGAACAGTCCTGCGGTGACCAACAGGGAATCACCCGGCAAAAAGAAGCCAACCAGCAGGCCGGTCTCCGCAAAGATGATGGCGATAAGCGCCATGAGGCCGCCGACGCGGACTAAGCCCTCTACATCATAGATAGTATGAAACAGACTCCAGAGCCATTCCATCTCAGCAGCCCTCAACGTTAAAAGCAGGTGGTTAGGCTGAAGACTGAAGGCTTAAGAATTCTCGAAACCTTCAGTCTATCTACCTTCAGCCTTTTGCGCCTGGTGCTGACAGCTTCTCAATCGGTGACCGCGCCTTCTGAGGCGGAGGAGACCGCGCGGGCGTACTTGGCCATCACACCGCTCTTATAGCGGGGGGCGGGCGGCTTCCATGTTCGGAGTCGCCGCTTCAGTTCGGCGGCCGACAGCTCGACGTCCAGGCGGCGCTTGTTGATATCGAGGAGTACGGTGTCGCCGGTGCGCAGTGCGGCGATCGGTCCGCCCACCGCAGCCTCAGGGGCGATGTGACCGACCATCAGGCCATGCGTGGCGCCCGAAAAGCGTCCATCCGTCATCAGCGCCACCGAGTCCAGAAGGCCGGCGCCGGCAAGCGCCCCGGTCACGCCGAGCATCTCACGCATCCCCGGCCCGCCCTTGGGCCCCTCGTAGCGGATGACAACTACGTCGCCCGCCTTGATCTTCCCGTCCTTGACGGCGGTGAAGGCGTCCTCTTCCCGGTTGAAGACCCGCGCCGGACCTCGATGGATCATCCGCTCGTGACCGGCGACCTTGGCCACACACCCGTCCGGCGCAAGATTACCTCTCAGGATGACCATCCCCCCGGTCGGTTTGATCGGCTTCAGGAGCGGATAGATCACGACTTGTCCGCGGGTCTCGCGAGCAGCCCGTGCCTCCTTACCGATCGTCTTACCGGTGACCGTCAGCTCGTCGGCATGCAGAATACCGGCATCCAACAGTCGTTTAGCCACCACCGGCATGCCGCCCGCCATGTACATGTCCGGAGCAGTAAAGCGTCCCCACGGCTTCAGGTCAGCCAGGAGCGGGGTCTTTTTGGAGATTCGATCGAAATCGTCCAACGACAGCTTGACACCGACGACCTTGGCGACAGCGATGAGGTGAAGCACAGCGTTGGTAGATCCTCCCGTGGCCATGACACCGGCAATGGCGTTGCGAAAGGCGTTGCGGGTAAGGATCTGCTTGGGTGTAATACCTTGCCGCAGCAGCTCCATGACCAGCTTTCCGCTCTCGAAGGCCACCTCTTCCTTCCGGGCATCCGTCGCCGGGACGCCATTCCAGCCCATGGGCGAGATGCCCAGCATCTCAAAGGCGGTAGACATGGTATTGGCCGTGAACTGGCCGCCGCAGGCGCCCGCACCGGGGCAGGCGCAGTTCTCAATGACGCGAAGCTCCTCGGACGGCATCTTACCGACATTGTAGGCGCCCACTGCCTCAAAGACATCCTGGATCGTGAGATGGCGGCCCTCGTACTCGCCGAAGGCGGTGGAGCCGCTATAGAGCATGAGGCCGGGAATATTCAGGCGGGCCAGCGCCATGACCGTACCAGGAATCGTTTTATCGCAGCCGGAGATAGCGACTAAGCCGTCAAACAGGTGTCCTCTGGCCACCAATTCGACGGAGTCGGCTACAACCTCCCGGCTCACCAGGGACGTCTTCATCCCTTCGGTGCCCATGGAGATCCCATCGGAAATTCCGATCGTGTTGTACTCGATCGGCGTTCCACCGGCCGCCCGAATGCCTGCCTTGACCCGCTCAGCCAGCGTTCGGTGGTTGAAGTTGCAGGGCATGACCTCGATCCAGCAGTGGGCCACGCCGACGAGCGGTCGCGCAAGATCTTCATCTTTAAAACCGATGGCCTTCAGCATCGCCCGTGCCGGGGCACGGTCCGGCCCATCCAACAGCGTACGGCTCTTATGCCTCGGATCGAACGTCATCACTTCCTCCTCAACTATACAGCGCCCTTTGCCTGCATTCTCCCCTCGCGACGTGGAGGCGAGTCACGGGCGGGTGATGCTCATGTGAATTCCCTGCCCCAGCAAGCGTGGCGGCGACGTGCGGTTGGTTGAAAGCAAATAGAGCTTCCCCTCTTCAGTAACTACGCCGATATTGTTTGCTGAAATCGAGAAAGGACGATCGGCCACCCTGGTCACGCCGGCCGAGAGATCGACCGGATTCCCACCGATCTGGTCGATCGGCACGCCCCATATCTTTTGGTTGGCAGGATCATACCAGACCAGCGTATTCCCCGTCGATGCGAGGTAGACTGATCTTCCGTGGGCGCCTGTTCTAAGATCCTCTAAGCCCTTCGCCGCGTAGACCGCACGGACCAGGTCCGGGCTCCGCAGATCTCGCACGACCCAGAAGAGGTGCCGTTCAGTGATCTTCTGTGCGGTTATCTCGTAGCCTTCCAGCGTAATCAGGTCTGCCTCGTCCTCGGGCCTTGTCACCAGAGTGAAGTCAAACAGACTGAATCGCTGGACCCGCGATGCCGGTTCCTGCGCCAGCCTGATGATCGAAAAGACCAGTTCAGAGGGGACCTCAGCAACAGCCTTGAGCCCTGTTCCATCCAGACGCATGTGTGAGATGACCCGTTCCTCGGGAGTGACCTGAGCACTAAAAATAAGGGAATTCTCAAAAATCCCCATCTTCTCATAGGCCAGCGCGGAGACGCTCCCCGTATTCGCCACAACCGACCGAAGCGGCCCGGTCGGAAGGTCAAATCGTCGCATCTCCTTGTTCAGTCCAAAAAAGAGGGCGTCTTTGTCATCAATGTTGTACCGGATCACCGTGTCGATCGTTCCGCTGATCGCGGAGATCTTCTGCTTACCTCCGGTGAGTAAATCTATCAGAACCAGAATCCGGTCACCCTGGTTCTCCGAAAGATACAGGAGATGATTGTCGTCGAGGAACTTCGGCGAGAAGCTTCTCGCAGTCGGCGGTTCATCCGAAACGTTGCGCCTGACCCCTACGATGTTACTGTGTTCATCCAGCTCGGCGACAAACACCTGTTCGAGGCCGGTGGTGGTTCCGCCAGTCACATAGGCCAGCCGCTGGCCACTAGGCGACATGGCGATCTCCGAGATTGCCCCGGATAGGCCCGGAACGCGGACGGGATTACTGCCATCGGCGTTCTGAACCAGGACTGAGGTTGTTCCCTGGTCTTCTGAGACGATATAGGCGACCTTCGACAGTGTGGTCGCGCAACCCGCACTGAAGATTATAGCGGCCATGAACCCACACAGGACAACGATCTTTCTTGCGTGCATAGGTGATCTCCTTATTCTTATTCGCGCTCACGGCGGGATCACTCGTTGGATCGACTCGCCTCTTCGTATTTAGCCCCGGAGTACAGGATTATAGGCGAGAATCGCCTTCGGTACAAGCCGGGGTCGGCTCGGTCGGTGACGGAGCCAGCTCTGCCACTAATGAATCGGCGGCCACCTCCCCGCTGTGAACCACGTCCGGGACACCAACGCCGCGATAGGCGTTACCGGCCAGCTTGAGGGTGGGCCAGCGCCCAAGCGCCTCTTCGAGCACCGCCAACCGAGCCAGGTGGCCGACCTGGTACTGGGGCATCACACGAGGATGTCGGACCAACTGGCTCCACAAAGGGGGTGCGTGAATCGCCAGCAGCTCCTCCAGATCGCGGCGCACCGCGCTCAGCAGCGTCTCGTCATCCCAGGTGAACGGCTCCGGTTGTAGCGCGCCGCCCGCGAAGGCACGCAGCAGGACGTGACCGGCCGGCGCCCGATGGGCGAACTTCACGCTGCTGAACGAACAGGCGATGATGGTGCGCCCCTCGCAGGCCGGCACCACAAATCCAAACCCGTCGAGCGGATGCTGGATCGCCTCTCTACGATAGGCCAGATTGATCGTGACCGAAGAGGCGTAGGGAATCGCCTCTAGCTGATAAGCCAGGTCTTGGTCCAGGTCACGGGTGAGCCTGGCAATCTCAAACGCGGGGACGGCGAGAATAAGGCCATCGGCCTGCAGGCTCGCGCCGTCTCCAAGTCGAAGGGTCCAGCCTTGCGCTGTGTGCGCGATCCTGTCAACCGGCGTACGGAGACGCAGTGTCCCGGCCGGCAGCCTTTTTACCATGGCATCGACGAGGGCCTGCAGCCCGTGATCCAGCGTCACAAACAGGCCATAGCGCGGGCCGCTGCTGGGTCGGCCTGCGCCGCGGCCGGCGGGGCGCATTCGTCGCAGGCCGAGGATCACGCTGCGGTGCATCACTTCCATCTGCAGAAACTGCGGGAAGGTAGCGCGCAAGCTCAACCGCTCCGGGTCGGCGCCATAGATTCCACCGATCATCGGTTGGGCCAGCCGGTCGAGAAACTCCTGTCCGAAACGACGCCGAACGAACGACGCCAGGCTTTCGTCGTCGGATGATCGTCCTCGCGGCAGCACCAGGTCCAGAGCCGCTCTTGCCTTGCCACGCCACGACAGCAGCCCTGATTGCAGAAACGGCCAAGGCTTGGTCGGCCCCATCAAGGCGAACCCTTCGGGCAGCGGGTGCAGCGCGCCGTCCCGCACAACAAAGGTCCGGCGGTGCGCCTCACTGGTCCCGATGATCTGCTCGCCCAGACCAAGGCGCCTGATCAGATCCAGCCCCCACGGCTTATCGGTGAAAATGGTATCGGGTCCCGATTCAAGGATAAAACCATCCCGGTGCGTGGTACTGATCGCACCGCCGGGCCGTGCAGCGGCCTCCAATACGCGCACCTCGCAAGGCGGGCCGTCCTGCTCGCACCGCTCCTGCAACCGACAGGCGGCGGCCAGACCCGCGATGCCGCTCCCCACCACCACGATACGCTTACTGCCGCTGTGCCGTTCCGTCGCCATCCACGCTGGCCAAAGGCCCTTTAGCCCTGCGCTATCCGCTGACGCACCAGATCGGCCAGGGCGCGAATGTACAAAGGATGATCGTTTACCGTACCGGCCCGTCGCCATTCGATCCCGAGCGTGTCGGCCAGCGCCTTGGCCTCCACGTCCAGATCGTAACGCACCTCAACGTGATCGCACACGAAGCCGATGGGGGCCACCACCACCGACCGGTGACCTTCAGCGTGGAGCGTGCGCAGGACATCGCGTATATCAGGCTCAAGCCACGGCTCTTTGGGATTGCCGCTGCGGCTCTGATAGGCCAGGAACCAGCAGGGATGTCCTAAGGTCTCCGCGACGAGGCGGCAGGACGTCTCGAGTTGCTGCACATAGGGCGACGAGGCGGCGACCGAAACCGGGATGCTGTGGGCCGTAAAGACCAGCGGCGTCCCGTGACGGTGAGTATGGGGGATCGCCTGCAGTTGCGTGTGGACCTGCTCGGCCATCGCCGCGATGAAATCCGGGTGGTCATAACATGGCTGGGCGAAGTCCACGTAGGGCGCTCTGGGTCCTGCAGCGAACAGTGCGTCGGTGACCGCCCTTACCGATTTCTCCCAACTTGCCGCTCCGGAATCGTGCGCCGCCATGATCAACGCGACCGCACGCCGTCTGCCATCCCGAACCATTTGCTCCACCGTCTCGGCAACGAACGGATGCCAATAGCGCATCCCGACATAGACGGGCAGCCTCGGCCCCTCGCGCTCCAACAGCGCAGCCAGGCTCTTCGCCTGCCGAAAGGTCAACTCAGTGATCGGAGACCGGCCACCGAGCGCTTCGTAGTGACGGGCCGCCTCCTCCAGCCGCTCCGGTCGGACCGGTACACCCTGAAGCACATTGGCGAGAAATGAGCGGATCTCATCAGACTTCGCAGGACCCCCAAAGGCGATCATCAGGACGGCATCGGACGGTGAGGCCACGTTATCTCGCCGTCGCTTCGTGGACATAGTCGATGAGCACGCGCAGGTGGTCTACAGGGGTTTGCGGTAAGATACCATGACCGAGATTGAAGATGTGGCCTGGTCGTTTCGCAGCCCGCTCAAGGATCCGATCGGCCTGGCGGCGAATCTTATCGGGTTCGGCGAATAGCGCCACCGGGTCCAGGTTGCCCTGTACGCCGACCTCATACCCCAGACCGGCCCAGGCCTCTCCAAGATCCACTCGCCAGTCCAACCCGATCACATTCCCGCCGGCCTCCCGTATCAGCGGCAGCAGCGACGTCGTATCGGTCCCGAAATGAATGACCGGCACGCCGGGTACAAGCTTTGCGATAGCGCGTTTCGTGTGGGGTAGGACGAACTCCCGATAGTCGTCGGGACTCAGACAGCCGACCCAGCTATCGAATAACTGCACCACCTGGACCCCCGCGGCGATCTGACCGTTCAGGTAGTCGGACACGACATCGGACAGCCGCTCCATGAGGGCGTGCCACGCCGCAGGATCGCGATACATGAGCGTCTTGGTCTGCTGATACTGGCGTGACCCGCGGCCCTCGATCAGATATGAGGCCAGCGTAAACGGCGCCCCGGCGAACCCAATGAGGGGGATGTTCGCCGGTAGCGCTGCGCGCGCCAGGCGCACCGCTTCGAAGAGAAACGAGAGCGATCCCTGCACATCGACCGGTCGCAGCCGTTTCAGGTCGGCCCCGCACCTTACCGGATGATGGATGACCGGACCGTCCCCCTTGGTAAACTCCAACCCGACCCCCATCGGCTCCACCACCAGGAGGATGTCGCCGAAGATGATCGCGGCATCCACGCCGAGCCGCTCGGCGGCCGTGACCGTCACCTCCGCCGCCAGGTCAGGTCGGTGACACAGTTCCAGAAACGACAGCTTCCCTCGAATCTCGCGGTACTCCTGAAGATAGCGCCCGGCCTGCCGCATGATCCAGATCGGCGTATAGGGGGCCGGCTCCAGGCGGCAGGCTTTTAGAAATGGACTCTCCGACAATAGATCCGCGCCTCCTGCCTTCGGCCTCCTGTCTCCGGCCTCCTGCACTGTTCTGGCTCGCTTGATCCGTCGCAGCACGTGGGCGTGTCGAGCGACGGTCTGAACCAGGTGGCCCATTTTAGGATGCTCCGGCTCCAGGTCGACCGTCAGGCCATGTTCGCGGAGTGCTTTGCTGCAGGTAGGGCCGATTGAGGCAACGACTGTATCGCGCAATCCTCCTCGCAGCGATTCCTCCAGACCGTCCGCTGCCGCGACCTGCAACAGATGATCCGCCTGCACAGCGGTCGTAAAGAGGACCAGATCAACCTGTTGATTGACGATAGCCTTGATCGCCTGCCGCAAAGGGCCACAATCCTCGGGTAACGCCCACTGGTAGACCGGAACCCGCAGGACGCTGGCGCCGCGCGTTTGCAGTCCCGCAATCAGCTCCGGGTTGCTGCGACCGTATTCCTGGACCGCCACCCGCCGACCAAGCAGAGGGATAGCCGCGCTGTCGATCGCCGTCAGAATCTCGCGCCAGGTGTTGGGTTCCGGGACAGCCAACGTAATCGGAATACCCAGTTCCCGTAGAACCGCTTGGGGTTTTGGACCAAGGGCAATGGCTGGGATCCGGCTCAGGGTCGCCAGAAACTCCGCGCGCGACACGGTCCCTTCCACAGCGGTCAGCAAGGCGCGGGCGCCGACGCCGGTCAGCCACACAACCATATCGATCTGGCCGGCCAACAATGCCTTTGCAAACTCGATGGCTTCCGCATGTCCCGTACACGGGATCTCGCGGAGCGCAGGCGCGGAGACGGGCGCGCCTCCTTGACGACAGATCAGGTCGGCCATCGGAGCAGCCAGGCGACTCTCAAAAGAGACCACGGTAAGGCCGGTTAAGCCTGCAAGCGGTGGAGCAACAACCTGGTTCATGGTTCACAGCCTCTTCAGGGGCGATGAGACGAGGGGTTATGCATACGTCAGGAACAACCAGAGAATTACGCCGTAGTATACGGTCGGTGGACGAAAAGCGCCAGAGCAAAAGGTGATGCCGCTCATGTGATTGCTGTCAACGGCCACCGGCCCCTGCAGGGTGGGGATGACTCTTGCCGGCGTGTGACGATGCGGGCGTCTCTCTCTTTGTTCCGCCATCGCCGGGATGGGCTGCCCTCGGAACTGCTGGGGCCATTGAGGAAACCGGCGCATGGCGCGCCTGGGGCGAATGGAACTCAACGGCTCCGCCGCCACGGCGCTGCATCGATGCTCCGGAAGATGGTGACGGGGGTGACCCCAATAAGATTTCCGGGGAGAGCCTGCGCTGGTGAACATCCGGGTGAGGGACCGCCTGTTTGACGTCAGCGGCCGGCGGCCTTTCAGTGGGGCTCAGGACAGGCCTGCCGCGAGTCCTGCCCACCTCAGGACCTCGAACAGTCGGCAATGCGGGTCTGCTCCCCTCTTGGGTCCTTCGCGGGGTCGTGGAGAGTTGTGGCGAGCCTTGCCGAACCATCGGCCCGGATGGGGCATGGCGCAGCAGGATGGCTGCCGGCCGAAGCGGCGGCGGCCCGATAGCCCGACGACCGCCGGCGGCAAAGACATCCGTTGGCGGACGGAACGAGGCTGGGGCCCGCCCACCCGCCACAAAGGTACCTTTGTGGACGACAACCACGGCATTCGCAGCCCTCCTGTTAACGAAAACGTTGGTAACCTGAACGTTCGTCACCTGGACCTTGGTGATGTTCACGCTTGCAGGGCCGAAATCCCGGAAGCCGAAAAAGATCTCCCCGGGCGCCAGCGGGATCCAGGCGACAAATTCAGGGCCGGTAACCCAGGCCACCGCCCCCGGGTTCCAGATCACGAGCTCACGTCCGGGTGGGATCCAGACCCACCCGATTTCGGGGTAGAAGAGCCACCGGCCGTAATGATACGGCGCCCATCCCCAGGGCTCTGAGGAAAGCCACACCAGCTCACCTCGCCACGAGATCCACTGTCCCTGTCGGAAGGGCGACCAGCCCGCCTCTACAGTAGGAGCCCAGCCATAGCCGTACGGAGGGACCGGAACCCAGTGGCCATAGGCCACGAAGTCGGACGCGTACGGAGTCAACTCGGCCGGTAGGTAAGAGGCTGGAGCTGTGCGGGAAAGCTGGATATCCCTCAGGTCGTTCCAGCGGTCGAACTCGTCCCATGGGGCGAGCGCGTACAGTTGAGAGCGCCGGTCAGGGCTCAACCGCAGCGTCTGACGGTTCCGAACCTCGGTACTCCCCTCGGGGGTCTGCACGACCACCTCTCCGGCATAGACCGAGACCAGGGCCGATCCATCGGGGAAAAGATCGGCGCGAAAGGTGGAAGAGATCGAGGCCAGAACGCCGGCCTGCGGCAGCTCGACCTGGAAGGCGGTAAGCTCAGGCGGCAGCCGTCTGATATAAAAGGTCGCCGTACCACGCTCAAGTCTGACCGGGGATGACCAGGCAGAAGGAGATGTAGACGCGCCAAGCTCAATGCTCGCGTGATCGCCCAGACGCAAGGTATTACCCTCCGGGAGCTGGATCTCGGCTCTGCCGTGGCCTGTTACCCACAGCCGATCTCCTGGGCCAAGGGGAAGATTCGAGGTGGCGGCTATCCCCTCCTGGGACCCAGCCATTTGCGCCGCGACCTCTCCCTCGACCACACTCAGGCGCGCAAGGTTTGCGGGCCACTCCTGTGCCCAGGCCGGACTGATGACCCCAAAGACCAACAACGCTGACACCGTTGCCACTGTCCTGTTCATCGACACCTCCCTCTCGCCTTCAGAGGATTTCTCTATGAGTTTAACATGAAAGTAAAGCAACCTGCATGCCGGCAGAGCTCGCCAAGTTGCGAGCACAATCCACTATTACATACGCCATAACGAGGGATGCGGTGACGCCGACTCGGCGAAATAGGGTAACTGAAGAGGTTCCACGTACGGTTTGGGGCGAGCGCAAGGGGGACATGGAGTCAAGGTAAAACCCTATGGACTAATTCTGCCTGGAGAGACATACTATGAACTATGAGGAGAGGCGTACCTTTCTACTTTCATCGTCGCGCGAGACACTCGCCCGACAGCAAGGAGGGAGGACAATGCGGCAGCGTGGAACGTACTCATGGGTCATGGCACTGGCTTTGGGAGTCATGCTCTTTACTGCAGGACCGACCATGGCGGCTCAGCAATTCGGCGCTCACTTGAACGGAGGCCAGGAGACGAACCCCTCCACCATCTCCACAACAGGGACAGGTTTCTTCTTTGCCACCCTCAACGATGCCGCGACACAGATCGACTACACCCTGGTGTACTTCAGTATGGAGGCGCCCGTGACCGTCGCCCATATTCACCTGGGCGCACCGGGTGTGACCGGGGGCGTGGCGGCATTCCTGTGCGGGGGGGGCGGGAAACCCGCCTGTCCGGACTCAGGAGTGTTCCTGACGGGAACGATAGTCGCGGCTGACGTGGTTGCCGTCACAGGACAGGGGATCGCAGCGGGGGAGTTGGCTGAGCTGGTCCAGGCGATGCGCGCCGGCCTCACATATGCCAATGTGCACACAGTCCTCTTTCCACCGGGGGAGATTCGCGGACAGATCCTCCGATAACAGCGCTTCGTGAACACAGCGAAGGCCGGGAGCGATCCCGGCCTTCGCTGATCATTTAAGGATGGTAATGCCGCCACCAGGGCCAAGAGGCGCACGGGCATTCGATCAGCTCGATCCGCCTGATCCCGAACTCTTTCTCGACTGCATCCACTGCGGGTTCTGCCTGCCGACCTGCCCCACTTACCTCGTCCTTGGCAACGAGATGGACAGCCCGCGCGGGCGGCTCTACCTTATCCGGACTGCCTCTGAAGGCAAGATCGACGCCTCCGACAGCTTCGCCAAACACATGGACCTTTGCCTCCTCTGCCGGGCCTGCGAGACGGCCTGCCCATCGGGCGTGCAATTTGGTTTCCTGATGGAAACGACCAGGGGCCAGCTCGAGCGGCGCTATCAGCGTTCCGCAGTCGAGCGGCGGTTTCGCGATCTCCTTCTGCGCACCTTCACCCATCTCGGTCGGCTACGGACGCTTATCCGCGTCCTCCGATTATATCAGCGGTCCGGCCTGCAGCGGCTCATCCGGGGCTCAGGGCTTTTGAGTCGCTTGGGCCGCCTGAGTCGGATGGAAGCGCTTCTGCCCCACATCTCGGATCCTCATGCGTTCGTACTTCCTGAGATTACATCGGCCAACGGTCCGAGCCGGGGACGGGTGGGGCTTTTGCTCGGCTGCGTCCAACGGTTCTTTTTCGCCCACGTGAATGCGGCCACGGTCAGCGTCTTGAGCGAGAACGGCTACGAGGTAATCGCGCCGCAGGATCAAGGCTGCTGTGGCTCGCTGCTCATTCACGAAGGGGAGCGGGAGCAAGGGAAGGCGCTGGCGAGGCAGACCATCGACCTCTTCGAACGGGTAGGCGTGGATCACATCGTGGTCAATGCGGCGGGGTGCGGCTCAGCCATGAAGGAATATTGGGAGCTGTTCCGGACTGATTCGGCCTACGCCAGGCGGGCTGAAGCCTTCAGCAAGAAGGTGCGGGACGTCTCAGAGCTTCTGGCTGGGGTCTCGTTATACGGTAAGCTCCAGCCGCTAAACGTGACCGTCACCTATCACGATGCCTGCCACCTGGCCCATGGTCAGAAGATTCGGCAGCAGCCAAGGGCACTCCTCACACAGATCCCCGGGCTCCGGTTCATCGAGCTGAAAGAGTCCGACTTCTGCTGCGGCAGCGCCGGGATCTACAATCTCTTGCATCCCGAACCGGCTCAGCAGTTGCTCGATCGGAAGATCGATCGGATCAAGGAGACGGGGGCCAATATCGTCGTCAGCGGCAACCCTGGCTGCTCACTCCAGATCGAGAAGGGCATCAGAGAGCGAGGGCTGAAGATTCGGGTGATGCATCCCGTCGAGCTTCTTGACGCCTCTTATCGAGGGGTGGAGCCAAAAAACAGGGTGTAGGGTTTAGGGTGTAGGGTAAAGCAGGAAAGAATCTATCTCATCCCCGCACCCTGTCTTTCCCACCATACACCTCGCCTTACACACTTCCCCCTGTCTCATTGCAGAATAAATACTGACGACGGATTCATCAGTTTCTATCGTACAAGTCAGTCCTTTCGTCGATTCCCTTCCCCTCTGTTACGCCGTATCTTTTCGGTGAGAGTCCGAACAGAATGCCTCGTTTTAGTCAACCTGCCAAGGCTGATCCTGACATCAGATAGGCACCAATGGGACAAGGTGGTCAGCCAGTACATGCGTGAGATCCGGGAGATCGCCACGGCCGGCCAACAACCAATCCGTCGTGTGACCGCCCGTAATTCAGTCGTGTGTCTGTCATTGCGAGCGACCAACGGGAGCGCGGCAATCTCATCGTTCTCCTGCTGAAAGACTGTGAGATTGCTTCGGTTGCTACGCTCCCTCGCAATGACGCCGATGGGGTGTCGGACCAATAACGGATTGTCATCTCTATGTTTGGGAAAGGGAGACGCCATGCTGCGCGTGCTGATTGTTGACGATCATGCGGTGGTACGGCAGGGGCTCAAGCAGATCGTGGGCGCGGAGCCCGACATGCGGGTGACGGGCGAAGCGGCCAATGCGAACGAACTGCTCGCGCTGGCCCGACACGAGCCCTACGACGTCGTCGTGCTGGATCTCCACATGCCGGGGATCAGCGGGCTCGACGCGCTTAAGGAGCTCAAGCACGACTGCCCCCAACTGCCCGTGCTGGTGTTGAGCATGCACCCGGAAGATCAGGTGGCGGTGCGGACGCTGAAGCTGGGCGCGTCGGGGTATCTGACGAAGGAGAGCGCGCCAGAGGAGCTGGTCAAGGCGATCCGCAAGGTCGTGAGCGGCGGGCGGTATGTCAGTCCGACGCTGGCCGAGCGACTGGCCAATGACGTCGCCATCGCGACCGACCGGCCCCTGCACGAGGGCCTGTCCAGCCGCGAGTACCAAGTCTTGTCTCTGATCGGCGCCGGCAAAAGGGTCAACGATATCGCCACCCAGTTGAATCTCAGCGTCAAGACCGTCAGCACTTATCGGGCGCGGATCCTGGAGAAGTTGCAGATGAGCAGAACGGCGGATCTTATCGCCTACGCGATCCGCAATAAGCTGGTGGATTAACGCTCTTTGCTTTCCCTGACGCTCTCCGTGTAGGCCAACCGCCGACACGGAATCGATCCGTAGTCTGACGCAAAAATCAGATATTCGCCGATTCTTGTTTCTCAAATGCCGTTTTATTTTATGAGTAAAGAGCATGAGAGGATCATCATCACACCACCGGACGGCATATTCATTCAGAAGCGGAGGACTCACCATGTTGGGGATCGGAAGGAGTTGGCCCATACCCTGGACCCTGGCTGCTCACGTCCTCCGCGCCACGCGGTCAATCGACGAGGCGCGAGAGCAACTTGAACGGCTTACGCGACAGGAAGACCAACGAGAGGCCACGGAGACAGCCGGAGCCGCGTGGCAAGAGCCTGACACCATACTATTGCCTTGCTACTGCACCGTTCCGGCAATCCGGGTCAATTCGAACTGCACGGTTCCGGATACGGCGTTGTAAGCGCCGGCCCCCCTTGCCGGGCGAGAAACAAGAGGCCGAGTTATAACGGATATGCACCCTCGGTAAGAGGTGCCCCTCCACAAACCTCTACGCAGCGCGCGACAACCCGGTTCCCGTTTCGCCCCGTTTCCGAAACCGTCCGTTCATTCGTGATACAACGAATATCTCCTCGGCGACCCGCCTGAAGACACCCTTCCCATTCGAGGCCTTTGCGACGGGCCGCAACTCTCGGCTGAGCGCCTCCGCTGTGACGCGGACCGCGTTGTCGTAAATCTGCTGCTTTGTGTTGCCGTCGATATCAAATGCCAGCCAGTCCAATTCGTCGGCGAGCAGATTAATCATAATGAGTGCTGGAATGTCCCTGTTCTGACGCAGGTCGTTCTCGTCTCTCGCGGTATTCCACAACGTTTCACAAAACGACGAGACGAAATCGACAAAACTTACAGGCTCCCGTGGTTGTGGAGTGGGCTCCCTCAATCGAAATCCCACGGTAGGGGCAGAGGGGAACGCGTGTCGCTCATCATCAAACACCCAGACCGGACAATTGCTCAACAGGCCGCCGTCGATAAACAGTCCCGAACCGATCTTAAACGGCGTAAAGAAAAAAGGAACGCTGATCGAGGCTCGTACCGCCTCCCACAAGGTGAGGTCCGGCGTAAGTTCCGAGCTGAAGACGGTCAGTGATCGGGTGGTCAGGTTGGTGGCGATGACCTTCAGGTGTTTCCCGGCGATATCCCTGAAGCGCAATTCCGCGTTGCCGCAACAGTCCTGAAGCGCGCCTCTAAACCAGGCCACAAAAGGTGCGCCGGAGTGAATGCCATTGCCTGAGATCAGTCTCGTGACGAGTGAATCGTTCGAAAACAGCGCAAACGTAATCGTCATCGCACGACCCAGCATGCCCTCATTGAGCAGGCCCTCCACGAGTGTCCTCGCGGTCGCGATGTTCACGTCGCGGCATTCGGGATCCAGAAATTCTCGAAAATCTGTCGAGAGCAGCAACTGCTTGATAAACTCAGGACTGGCGCCGGCCGCGATGAGGGCGGCCACAATCGAGCCGGCCGATGTGCCGGCAATCCCGGCAAATTCGCACTGCGCTGTTCGGGACACGGCTTCGTAGGCCCCGGCATGCGCGATCCCCCGAACGCCGCCACCCTCTAAGACCCCGAATATCTTCTGTGTTCCCATGGCCCTCTCCACGATACTACTGCTCGATAATGGCCGGCAGCAGCTTGGTGGCAAGGGTTTTCTTGATGAGAAAGTTATCCGCTCCGCTGCCACCGGCTGCCCGGCGATACACCGCCTCCTCATGAACTGTGAGGATAATGACCTTTGTCTGGGGCCGCTTGGCCTTGATGCGCCGTGTGGCCTCGAATCCGTCCACGCGGGGCATCGCGACGTCCATGAGGACGACATCCGGCTGAAGCTGTTGGGTCAACTCAACCGCTTCTTCACCGTCACCGGCCTCCCCCACCACACTGATGTCGCCCGCTTGTTCCAAGAGTCGTCTGACAACCCTGCGAAACGCGCGATCATCGTCCACGATCAGAGCATTGATAGGCATTTCCCACCTCAGCGGAATGGCGTAATCAGGTGTCGTCTGCCTAGTGTAGTAATCTTCGTCATCTCGCTTCCTCGCTTCACCAACAACATAGTGTGCTAGGTGGGGAGGGGCAATCAGCGGGAATCCTGACAAGGCGACTGGAGTAAGTGGGCAAAAGGGGTCGGGAAAAACCCTACACGGGAGGGAGACGCGCCGGCCATCACATGGTCGTCCGGCTCACGGCTGGATCAATCCTTGGCGAATGGCGTAGCGGACCAGCCCGGCAGTCTCGTGGATATCCAGCTTCTCCTTAATCCGGGTTCGATGGGACTCAACGGTCTTGACGCTGATTCCGAGGAGTTCGGCCGCTTCCTTCGCCGTCTTCCCCTCGGCAACCAGTTGCAGGACCTGTCGTTCCCGTGGCGTCAGGGGATCAGGGGGCAGCTCGGTTTTTGCCAGATAGGCGTCGACGACCGCCCGAGAGATGGTGGGACTCAGATAGATCGCTCCCTTGGTTGCCTCCTGAATCGCCTGAACCAGATCTGAGGGGGCCTGGGTCTTGACGACATACCCCCGGATGCCGGCCCGGAGGGCCTGGATGACGTAATGATCGTCCGTGTACATCGTCAACAGGACACTCCTCGTCCTGGGGGAGGCGCGCAGGATCTCCTGAGAGGCTTCCAGACCGTTCATGAGCGGCATCGCCAGGTCCAGGACCGCGACATCGGGACGGAGGGACTCGGCGAGGCGGACTGCCTCTTGGCCGTCTGACGCCTCCGCGATGACCTCGAACCCTTCCCGCTCCAGAAGGGCCTTGCACCCTTGACGAACAATCAAGTGGTCGTCGGCGAGCAATACCCGAGTCGCCATCTCATACCTCCAGCGGGATGGTAATGGCCAGTTCCGTCCCCTGGCCGGGGGCCGAAGTAATCTGAAGCCTTCCACCCACGGCGTTAAGCCGCTCACGGATCCCGACCAATCCGAGACCCCGGTCGCCCTTTTGGGCCAGAACGGCAGACACGTCAAAGCCGATCCCGTCATCATGGATGGTGCAGCGAAGTCTCCGGTTCTCCCGCTTGACCTGAACCGATACGCTCGTGGCTTGGGCGTGTTTCGTCACGTTGGTGAGGGCCTCCTGAACAATCCGGTAGAGAGCTGTTTCGATGGCAAGCGGCAGGCGACCCGTGGTCGGTCCGTCCACGGTGACGGAAAGCCCCGTCCGCGCCGAGACCCCCTCGGCCAGGAATTCCATGGCCGGCACCAATCCCAGGTCGTCCAGGATCGTAGGGCGGAGCTCATGGGACAGGTGCCGCAGTTGCGCTTCGATCTGGTCCAGCAGCCCCCTGACCTCCTGGAGCTGCTCTTGGGCCGTCGGCGGCAGTTCGCGAGCACACTCCTCCAGCGCAATATCGACCGCGGCCAGGAGCTGCCCCGCTTCGTCGTGCAGCGCATGGGCGATCCGTCTCGACTCCTGCTCCATCGCCTCGTTCAGGTGCCGTAGCGCCTGCCCTGCCCGCTGGAGATCGCTGATATCACGGCCTGTCGACACAAAGTGCGTGATCGTCCCTTCACTGTCCCTCAGTGGCGCAATGGTCTTGTCTTCGTAGTAGATGGTCCCATCCTTCTTTCTGTTAATAAAGGCGGCGCGGAACACCTCTCCAGCGACGATGGCCTCCCAGAGATGCTCATAGAATTGTTTGCCGTGCTGGTCCGACTTCAGGATGCTGGGTGTCCGGCCGATCACCTCATCACGCCTGTAACCGGTCTCTCGCTCAAAGGCGGGGTTCACATACTCGATGATGCCGTCTCGATTGGTAATGATGACACTGTCGGCCGTCTGCTCCACCGCGCTCCACAGCTTCCTCATGGTTTCAGCGGCCCGCTCCGCCTCGGCCTGCCTCGTCTGCAACGCGGCCGCCATCTCATCAAAGGTCCTGGCGAGACGACTCAACTCCCCGGGTCCGTATAGCAAGCCGGTGCGAGCACTGAGGTCGCCCTTGCGCAGGCGGTCCGTCGCCCCCACCAGCGCCCGGACCTGACGCAGGAGAAAAACGTCGCTGCCGACCCAGACCGCCGTGATGGCGAGAGCGGCCACCAGCAGGAGCCCGGCCAGGCTAATGGCCAGTAGCCGGTTGGATCGGGCAAAGGCGACCGCCGTCGGAATCCCGACCACCACATAGATATTTCCGGACGTCGTGGAACGCAACAGGGGTTTGAATGCAAACAGGCTCCTGATGCCGTCCAGCTCAAACCCTTGCGCCGTCCCCTCCCGTGACAGCTTCACCATCGCCTGAAAGATCGGGACTGCGGAGGCGGACTTTCCAACCCATCGCTTGGGGTCGGGGTCGCGGGCCAGGATCGTGCCGTTCTGGTCAACCAAGGTCACCACGCTCCCATGGGGCAGGTGGGCTTCAGCCGCGACGCTACTGATCCAGGTAAGATCCAGATCGGCAAAGATCAGCGCCGCCATCTGACCGGCTCGATTCAACACGGGGTATGCAAATGTGAGAATCGCGTGGCCGCTGGAGGGGTCGATCTGGTAATCGCCGATGGCGAAGCTACGGGTCTGGACGGCGCGCTGAAAAAAGGCGCGGTCCCTCACATTGATCGGACCGCGAACCGGTGTGGCGCTGCAGAAGATCTTGCCGTTCGGCCGGACCGCGCCCAGGTTGGCATAGCGAGGGGATTTTTCCCGGAGGGCAAAGAGGAGATCATCGCACGCGATCGTGTCGCCCCGGCGCACGGCGGGCAGTTGGGCCAGGCCGACCAGCAGTTCCCGCGCGCCTTCGATCAATCGTTCTTGCTGGGCAGAGGCGAGGCGAACCAGCGAGAGGGCGTCAGCCTGAGCCTGAGCGGCCTCATAGCCTCGTCGTTCCATGGTGGTGTACAGCAGCATCGCAAAGGCGGGAGCAAGGGCTAGGAGGACGAGCAGCAGGACGCGGAACCGTAGACTCGCAACACCGGCAGAGATGGCCTTTGCTGTGTGCTCGATCTGTTTGGCCCATCGGGCCACCGAAGCAAATGAACGCATTGCCGCGCCTGGCGTCCGCTCATGGTGGTAAAGGGCGTTGTCCAAAATTGTTCCGTCATTAATAACATACTACACCCTTCACCTGTAGGGAAGGCACCATGGGAGAAATTGCCATGATAAGCGGAGCAGGAGACGTGCTGACGACAACTAGAGGCCGATGATGGTGGGGAGGAGCTGGGTGCCCACGGTCTTCTTGGTCAGAAAGGCGTCGGCTCCGCTTTCATACGCCGTCTTGCGGTACACCTCATCCTGGTACACCGTCAGGACGATGACCTTCGTCTCCGGCCGCTCGGCCTTGATCCGTCGGGTGGCCTCGAGCCCACTGAGTCGTGGCATGGTGATGTCCATCAGGACCTCATCAGGTCGAAGCTCCTGCGCCAGTTGAAGCGCCTCTTCGCCGTCCGTGGCCTCCCCGACTACGCTGACCTCCGGCGCCTGCTCCAAGAGCGCTCTTACGGCCTTTCGAAACGAAAGATCATCATCGACAATCAGTGTCGCGATCGGCATGCTGTAGACTCGAGTCTGGTCATCGATTGCCACGGCGCCTCCTGCGGGACCCCATCGTCCCTCATGTCATGTGTCTGTCATTGCGGGCACCCGAAGGGTGCGCGGCAATTCGACGCGCAGTGTCGTTGCGAGGCGAAGCCGAAGCAATCCTGCGAGCTCCCTCGTTACACTCGGGATAACCCTTCGGGTCAGATTGCTTCGCTACGCTCGCAATGACGCAACCCAATGTCTATTCTTGGGTTTGATAACGTCATCCTACTCGCTCTGCATGGGGAGGGTAATCAGGTGATTCCCTGAAATGAGCGGGGGGAAATCCTGTAAAAGGCGTGTCCAAGGCCGCCGACCTGCCTGGCGGCAGACAGGTCAGGGCTGAATCACACCCTGGCGAATGGCATAGCGGACAAGGCCGGCCGTCTCGTGAATATCCAGCTTCTCCATAATATGGGTTCGATGCGACTCGGCGGTCTTGACGCTGATCCCTAAGAGCTGGGCGAGCTCTTTCGTCGTCTTTCCCTCGGCT